>CAIVLG010000256.1 GCA_903906695.1 uncultured beta proteobacterium
CAAAGCGCAATGCCGTAGGAACCGAGCGAAGCGCAGGCTCCCAGCGTGGCCACCGACCAGCGATGGCGAGCGTAGCGACCAACTGCATGGCCACGCGTGGCAAACATCAGCAGGGCAAAAGGCCAGCCGTCGAGCAGGAACAGGGTAGCGACATACTGCATCGCGTTGCCCGAGGCGCGCACACCCAGGCCATCGATAACCGTGTAAATGGCAATGATGACGGCGTTGGCCAGCGCAAAGCCGACCGCCTTGGGCACCTTCAGCGCATGGGCGTTGAGTCCCAGCACCAGCACACCACAACTGATGCCCAAGACACCGGCCCAGGCCAGTGCTGACAGCGTTTCACCGAGCGTGAAAGTGGCCGAGAGTGCCACCAGCAGCGGCGCCACGCCGCGCATCAACGGGTAGGTCAATCCCAGTTCGCCATGGCGATAGGCGCCGGTCAGAGCCAGGTAGTAGCCGATGTGAACGACCACCGAGGCGGCGATATAGGGCCAGGCCGCCGCCACAGGCCAGCCCGCCAGTGCCACCAGTGGAATGCCGAGAAAGGAGCCGATCAGGTGGATGACCGCCATGTCCAGATCCTTGTCGCTGCTGGACTTGACGAGCGCGTTCCAGCTCGCATGCAGCAGCGCGCCAAATAGCACCGCTGCAATGACTGGCCAGCTGAGAGTCATCGATGAATCACCTTTCTGAACGCTGGATTATCCGCGCATCGACTTTTTGCTGATTGTTGACAATGTACAAACTATCATTGACAATTCTAGCTGCTTTGACGTCGAGCCCCGCTTATTCCAGGAGAAAGAAAATGACCGAATCCGTAGTTTCCAGACTTTCATCAGTCGGCCGAGTGCCCGAAGACATCCGCCACGCGGCGGCACAACAAAAGAAATTTGACAACGAAAACACCGAGCGCAGCGTCGGCTACGTGATGCTGGACTGTTCCGGCACCACGATGGACCGCTACGTTGATGCGCCTGCCATCGTCTTCGTCGAAGTGTTCAAGAAGTACGGACTTGAAATCACCATGCCGGAGGCGCGAGAACCGATGGGTCTGCGCAAGGACCTGCACATCAAGGCGATCACCGAAATCAAGTCGGTACGCGAGCGATTTACGGCCAAGTTCGGTCGCGCGCCGAACCAATCCGATGTTGATGCGATGTTCGCTGACTTTGTGCCAACCCAGTTGGCCCTGCTGCGCGCCGGCAGCTACCACGATCTGCTGCCAGGTGTCGCCGATGTCGTCAAAGGCATGCAGCAGCAAGGCATCAAGCTGGGTGTCACCACAGGCTTCACGCGCGACATGCTGGACCTGCTGCTGGCCGGTGCCGCAGGTCAGGGCTTTGTACCCGATACCGCCTGCGCCGGCGACGAGGTCGAGATGCCACGACCGACGCCTTACATGGTGATCAAGAATCTGGAACGCATGGGCGTCTACAACCTGCAAAACGCACTGCGCCGCACCGTCAAGGTCGATGACACCGTATCGGGCGCCGGTGAAGGCGCGCCGCTGTGCTGGCGAGTCGGCGTCTCCAAATGGAGCAACTATGTGGCCGACAGCTGGGACGCCGTGCGCAAAATGAGCCCGGCTGAGCTGGCGGCCAAGGAAATGTTGTCCAAAGAAAAGTTGGTTCGCGAGAGTGGCGCTCATTATGTGATCGACGATCTGCGCGATCTGCCTGCCGTCATCGCCGACATCAATCAGCGGCTTGCTGCTGGTGAAAACCCTTAGCCATGGCGCCTACGGCCCAAGACTATATCGATGCGCTCCAGCTGCGAGCGCATCCAGAAGGTGGTTTTTTCAGGGAGACATACCGAAGTGATCGGATGATTGAGGTGCCGGCGTCAGGCGACGACACAGTCGTGCGAAGAAGCGTCAGCACCGCGATTTACTTTCTGCTGGAAAAGGGCAACTTTTCGGCGTTCCACCAGATCACGTCGGATGAGATCTGGCATTTCTACACCGGCCAGGCACTCGATATACTGGAACTGTCGACTGCGGGTGAGCTGCGATGCACCCGCCTGGGACCCGACCTTTTGCAAGGCGAAGTTCATCAGTACGTGGTCCGAGCCAACACCTGGTTTGCCTCCAGAGTCACTGCCGGTGGTGCCTTTTCGCTGGTCGGTTGCACGGTGGCGCCGGGCTTTGATTTCGCCGATTTTTGTTTGGCAGATCGAAGCGCCTTGTTGGCAATTTTTCCGCAGCACAGCGAGCTCATCACCGGGCTGACCCGATAGTGTGGTGACAACTTGTCAGCAGGCAAAGGTAACGGGTATACATTAGCTCATGCTCATCCAAATGCGACGGGGAAACGATGATTAGATTGATTGGCGTCTTGGCTTGGATCCTGATGGTCAACTCCGCCATGGCGGATGAAAATGATTTCAGGTGCCTCAAGTCTGTTGGCTTGAAGAACACGATCAGATTGCAGTTTGTGTTCCAAACCGACAAGGAGGGCATCGGCTACGTCAGGTACCAGGCTGGCAGTGGACCGGTGACCATAAAGTGGCTAAACGAGAAGGAATTGCGCAGGACACCGGGGGGAAGACCGTCCGAAGTTGAAACACAATGGGCCGAGATCACGGCAGACGCAAGGTCTGGAACCTACGCAGTTGTAAGCCAGGGCGCACGCATCAGCGAAGTCCGCTATGTCCGTAAAGACGGGAAGATATTCAGGTTTGAAGAAGACCTGGACGCCTCCACGGACCAGGGCTGCGAGTGGCTCAAGAAATAGCGGGCGGCTACTTCTTGGCGCCGTCAAGCTTCTGTATATCGCCGAGTTCTTTCTTCACGAGCTCGTTCAGGCAGCCTGTGAACTGTTTTCTCACCTCACTGTTCGTGATTCCACGCGTTGGGATATTTGAAAGTCTGATCGTTCTGGCAGGTAACACTTTGTCCAGGGAATAAGCTATTTCGGCATCAAGGATAGGTTTGGATTGCACGGCCTTGATGATGTCGACGATTTCGTCGCCCTTGGTCGGGGCATAGGCAATGCACGTACTTCCGTCACAGATGCTGGTCTCAAGCTGATACTTGCTCAGGTCCAAGCCGTTGATCATGAGGGCGGCACGCGTTGGAGCAAGGGTCTTTGAACTTGCCTGGTGATTGGCTGGATTCACATCGAGCCGAACCGGCTGCAGGTTCAGTATGAAGTTAATCGGTTTGTCCTGGTAATAGTCACTGGTGACCGAACCCTGAACAATTTGAGCATCTCCAGCTTGGGAGCGGTTCTCGGCACTCGCGAATCGATACTTGAGCTGGCACCGTGTGGTCTGCCCCCAGCTTGATTCACTTTCAAACTCAAGAAAACTCAGCTCTGCGGCAGTGGCCCGGAGTTCGTCATCCAGCATCTTCTGGCTTTCGTAGGTTTGAGAGAAAGCAGCTGAAGCTGCGAAGACAAGGCCAGCGAGCGTTGCATTCAGCAAGAGAAAAGATATCTTGTTCATCGTTGGACTCTGGGGTTCCGGGGATCACCAAGGCTTGGGATTTTGGCGTGAACCCTTGAATTCATGCTGATTTTGCGTGTGCCTATTGGGCAAGTCTACTGGGCCAGCGAAGGCAGTACCGCCAGCGCGCCAGCTTCGGCCGCACAGTCGCGATCGGGCTTCAGGCCCTTGCTGCGCATGGCTACGAGTTCCGCTTTGGCCGCATCAAGATCAGCGCGGAAATCATTCTGCACATGCAGTCGTGCGACGACGCCGGCGGCCACGCTGCGCGCTTGAACAACGTCGCTGTGCCAATGGGCGTTGCAGACATTGCGACTCTCGCCAAAGCTCAGGCCACGCTTCAGAATGGCATCACCTTGGGCTGGCGAGACCTCCGCCAGTATGAGCGCCCAGCCCCAACCGGCAGCGGTGTGCCCGGAAGGATAAGAGCCATCCTTGGCCAGCATTTCCATGTCCTGCGGTGTGCAGATCGGTTCCTTGTTCCAGGTGAACGGGCGCGCTCGGTTGTAGTGGACCTTGGCAGCATAAGTGGAACCACCAAGATCGGTCAGCGTGCGCCGCAGCAGCGTGTACAGACGGGGCGCAGCCGCTTCGCTGATTGGCGCGCCCAAGGCGCAGGAAAATGTGCCGGCTGCATGCGGAAAACTCAAGTCAGCATCGGATTTAGCCAGTGCCCAGCGCGCGCTGTCGCGCAGCTCGAAACTGCGGCGGCTGATCTCCTGGTCAAGCAACAAGGCTGATGAATCGACAGGGGGTACCGGTGGAACCAGTGCAAGACTGTTAGGCATTTCCCGCGGCGCAAGATAGCCTGCAAGCAGCCCGGGGAAACCTCCCGGTACCGGAGAGGGCTCATTCTGCGCATGAAGCGTGGCGCAACCGGCGGCTATTGCAGCAAGGGCGATATGCCGACAACATTTGGTCCAAGTGGGGGTTGTCACATTCATCTGGCACTCCGATGTTCAAGCGATCTCAACAATCTGGGGAACATGAAGCGTTTTGATTCATGTTTCCGGCCTATGCTAAGAGCCCCGGCGCAGCAAACCTTTGCCTGACTGCGCAATACTTTTGCTGGACGGAAATATTTGTTGCGGCCCCGCTGACGGGGCAGCCAAGCCCGGCAGACGGTGAAACAATGGGCGCATGTTCAGCACCGCTCCAGCGCCTCCCCTTGCCGCGCGAATCCTGGTTGTGGACGATCGCGAAGAAGATCGGCATTTGCTGGCCGACTTTCTGCGTCGCCAGGGCTATCGGCTCTACGTCGCCGAGGATGGGCGCGATGGCGTCGAGAAAGCACTCTACATCCAGCCCGATCTGATCCTGATGGACGTGCACATGCCGGTCTGCGATGGAATTGCCGCCTGCCGGCTGCTTAAGGCAGAGCCCAAGACGATGGCGATTCCCTTGATCTTTCTGACCGCTGCGGCCTTGCCCGAGGAGCGCGTGCTGGGGCTGGCGGAAGGCGCGGTGGACTACATCACCAAGCCGTTCAATTTTGACGAGGTTCGCTTGCGCGTCTGCATTCACCTGAACGCCTACCACGGCGACGCTCAGCCGGGCGGCGCGCCGGCGCTGGCAAGCCCGAGCGGGTCGGTCGACGCAGCGATTTTCCAGGCTGCGCAGAGGCGCTTGTTGGCCGATCTGGCGACGACGCCGGATCTGGCTGGCCTGGCGCGCAGCGTGGGGACCAACACACGTCAGTTGAATGAGGCTTTTCGCAAGTATGCGGGGGTCACGGTGTTCGATTACCTGCGTGAGGCCAGGATGAAAGAGGCGCGACACCTGCTGTGCGAAACCAGCCTGGAGGTGCAGACCATTGCCAACGACCTCGGCTATGGCAGCGCGGCCAACTTCTCGACGGCGTTTCGCGAACGCTTCGGCTTGTCACCGCGCCAATATCGGCAGGCGCCACCCGAGGCTCTAGAAGGCCCATGATCACGGGCGTTTTGCGCAGCTTGCTAGGTTTGCTTGTGTGCCTGGGCGCCCTGGCCGGCGCAGCAGCGTCGGCGCAGGGCGTTGACGTCGGGGTGGCGGACAGGAAAGTCGACGTCTGGGGTCAGTTGGCGATCCTGGAAGATCCCACTGCCATGCTGACGCCCGCCGCAGCGCTGGCGCAGCCGGGCTGGCAAACGGCCACGCCGCGCCTGATGGGCCAGGGCACCAGCGAGTCGGCGTTCTGGCTGCGCCTAGTGCTCGTCAATCATGCGCCCCAGGAGATCACGCGCTGGCTGAGTCTGGGCTCACAACACCTTGAAGACGTCCGCTTCTATCGGCTGGCTCCGGGCGATGACCAGGTCCGCCAGTTCTGGCAAGCTGGCGCCGGACGTGCGCGCAGCGAGATGCCGCTGGCCGGCAGCACTTTTGTCTTCCCGGCCACGCTGACCGGTGGTGAGCAAGCTATTTTGCTGCTGCGCATCCAGGGACGCACGACCATCGCCATGGAAGTTGGACTGTGGGACCCCCTGGCTTTGCGGGAACACGATTTCAGCAGGGATTTGAGCCATTTGATCCCGATCACCGCCTTGATCACGGTGGCAATCTATTTGCTGGTGCATGCATTGGCACGGCTGGACAAGCCGCTGATGTTGCTGGGAGGCTGGCTGTTCTCCGCAGCGCTTTACGAGCTGGCCTACCTGGGCTATTTGTACCGATATGTGTTGACCGGTGGCAGTGAGCCGAACCTGCGGGCCTCCGCGGTGCTTGCTACCTTGACCATGGCGTTGTGCGTTGCGTTCATGTATGTGTTTCTTGAAATTCGGCGACTCAAATACTGGCGGAACATCTACCTGGGCTTGATGGCGGTTTGCCTGACCCTCGCGCTGGGCTCGGCGTTTGGCAGCCTGCGGCTGTTCACCCTGCTGGACAACGGCTTTCTGATGGCCCTCTTCCTGGTCTGGCCCCTATCCATGTGGGCGGCATGGCGCCAGCGCTTGCCCTACGCAGGGATCTTCATCATCTCCATCGCCGGTCAGTGGCTCGTCGTGGTGCTGCGCGTGTTGGTGTCGCTGGGCGTGTTGCCAGCAGACACGGTCGACTATGAGAGTCTGCCGATGATGTTTTTGCTGGGCTTTGCCTTTGTGCTGCTGTATTTGGTGGTGCGCCGCTCGGTCGCCGCGTACAGCGCAAAAGCAGGCTCCCAGGAGGCCTTGTGGCGGGCCCATCATGAACGGCAGGCAGAGCTGGCGGAGGCGGTGCGCACGCGCACGCTGGCCTTGCAGGAGGCGGTCATCGCCGCCGACGATGCGAATCGGGCCAAGAGCGATTTCCTGGCCCGGATCAGCCATGATCTGCGCACGCCACTGACGGCGATCATTGGCTATGCTGAAATGATCATCGGTGCCGGGCGACCCGATGCCCAGAGCGGTCGCATCATCCGTCGCAGCGCCCAACACCTGCTGGCCCTGCTCAATGACCTGATCGACTACGCGCGAGGCGGCGCTCAGCCGAATGCGTTGCTGGTGCTGCCGGTCTATGCCTCGACCTGGCTGGAAAGCATTGCCACTGACGCCGCTGCCTTGGCAGCCAAGTCCGGCAACAGCTTCGAATTCAAGGTTTTCGGAAAACTTCCGCTGGTGCTGGAAATTGATGCCAAGCGCCTGCGACAGGTTCTGGAGAACGTGCTGGCGAACGCCGCCAAGTTCACCCAGAACGGGCATGTCGAGTTCCATGTCGCGGTATCGACCGACGCATTTTCGGATGAGCACGGGCCACTGGACTTCATCTTTTCCGTCCACGACACTGGCCCGGGCATTGCCGCCGATGAGATGGCACATATCTTCGAGCCCTTTGAACGCCTGAAGGGCGCCGAGCATCACGAGGGAATTGGCCTGGGCCTGGCCATTGCGCAGCAGTGGATCAGGCGAATGGGGGGCTCGATCGAAGCCTCCAGCGTCCTTGGAGAAGGTACCACCATGCAGGTTCGCATTGCACTGCAGCCGACCAGCGAGGATGCCTTGTCACATCAGAATCAGATTGTCGATGAGGGTCTGCCGCCCGACCTGGACGGGCGAGGCTATCAAATCTGGGTGGTGGAAGACAGCCATATCATTCGCAGCATGTTGTGCGCCGAGTTGAGCGGTCTGGGTTTTGCCGTGGCGTCGATCGGCAATGGACAGGAGGCCATCGAGCACATCAAACGGCCAGCCACCAAGGCACCTGATCTGATTCTGACGGATCTTCAAATGCCATTCGCCGACGGCAAGGCTGTGCTGAAGATGGCGCGCGCAAAATGGCCGAATATCCCGGTGGTGTTGCTGACGGCAACCCACAATTGGGCGAGCAACAAGGATGCCGGATTTTCCGGGGTCCTGCCAAAGCCCGTCAGCCTCACCTTGCTGCGTCAGTCCGTGGCCAGCTTGTTGGGGCTGGACGCAAACGCGCACAGCGATGGCGCCTTGCCGGCGGCGATGGTGTATCCGGAGCAGAAGTACCTGAACGAAGCCCTCATGCTGATCCGGATGGGCGCCATCTCCGACCTTGTCGATTGGGCCACCGCGCTGGCGAACAAGCATGCCCAATGGAGCGCGTTTGCGGAGCGCGCCAAGGATCTGGCTGATCGCGGTAATTTGAAAGCCTTGGCGCTACTGTGCGAAGCAGCACAAGACAATCAAGCTGATGCGCAATAGGCATCAACGCACGCCGCATTGTTGACCAGTTGCTCGCGCCCGATGATGGCCAGGGCGGCGGCGATCGAATATCTCAGCCTGACAGTTCGATTGCTGACTGTCGTAGCGGCTCGCACCCAACCAGCAGGAGTCCGCCGACTCCTGCGTTTCATTGCTGTCACTGACTTCGCAAACCGTCACCAACGCTCGCTCGAATGTCGAAGAGAAAAGATCCTCCGGTCCATTACCAATGCAATGGTTGTGATTTGACCGACTATCTATCGATGCCACCCATACAAAGGTACTTAATCACCAAGTACTCATCCATACCGTACTTTGAACCTTCACGGCCAAGCCCAGATTGTTTAACACCGCCAAATGGCGCAATTTCATTGGAAATAATGCCGGTGTTAATACCGACCATGCCGCTCTCTATACCCTCCCCGATGCGCCAGACACGGCCAATATCGCGCGAATAGAAATAGCTAGCCAATCCAAATTCGGTTTCGTTGGCCAAGGCAATTGCTTCAGCGTCGGTTTTGAAGCGAAACAACGGTGCCAAGGGTCCGAATGTTTCCTCGCGTGCTACCAGCATATCGGGCGAGGCATCAGCAATAACGGTCGGCTCAAAGAAGGTCTTGCCAAGTGAATGGCGTTTCCCCCCAGTCAGTAGTCGCCCCCCTTTGGCTAAAGCGTCAGCGACGTGCGCCTCCACCTTCGCGATAGCCGCTTCGTTAATCAGCGGCCCTTGTGTGACCCCAGCTTCGAGACCATTTCCGACCTTGAGCTTTCCCACCGCTGCCACCAACTTCTCAGCAAACGCCTCATAAACGCCGTCTTGTACGTATAAGCGGTTAGCACATACACAAGTTTGTCCTGCATTGCGGTACTTGGACATGATGGCCCCCTCTACCGCTGCATCAAGATCGGCATCGTCAAAAACAATGAAAGGGGCGTTTCCGCCCAACTCCAAGGACAGCTTCTTGATGGTTTTCCCACACTGCTGCATGAGCATGCTGCCGACCGCAGTCGAGCCAGTGAAGGACAATTTGCGCACAATAGTGTTGTCTGTCATCTCTCTACCGATAGCACTCGCAGATCCGGTTATGACACTCAAGATGCCCGCCGGTATGCCCGCTCTCTCGGCCAACACAGCAAGTGCGAGCGCTGAAAATGGGGTGGCCGGCGCCGGTTTGATCACCATCGGGCAACCAGCAGCCAGTGCAGGCCCCGCCTTTCGAGTGATCATCGACGATGGGAAATTCCATGGCGTGATGGCAGCGCAAACACCTATCGGCTGTTTGATGACGACAATTCGGCGATCTGTCCAGGGAGATGACAAGGTGTCACCGCTGACACGTTTCGCCTCTTCGGCAAACCACTCAATAAACGACGCTGCGTAAGCGATTTCTCCCTTGGCTTCGGCCAGAGGCTTTCCCTGCTCTACGGTCATGATCATGGCGAGATCGTCGGCATTCGCCAACATAAGGTCATTCCATTGGCGTATCACAGCGCCTCGTTCCTTGCCGGTCTTGGCACGCCACGTCGACCAGGCTGCATTGGCGGCGGTGATGGCGCGGCGTGTTTCATTCGTCCCCATATTTGGAACGGTACCAATGGTTTCGCCCGTAGCCGGATTTGTGATGGCGCACGTTTCACCACTGTCTGCATTGCACCATTGCCCGTTGATGTAGGCTTGCTGACGCAGAAGGTCAGGGTCTTTGAGTTGAATCATGAATTAGTCTCCAAATTGAGGTGAAAGATGTAGTTTTGTGAGTCGATCCGATACGCTTGCACTAGTTTGTGCCTGCTAGAGCGGGACCATCGC
>CAIVLG010000257.1 GCA_903906695.1 uncultured beta proteobacterium
GCTGCAGGCGATGAGTCTTGACGCCGTGGCCTCAGGTGGCAACGAGGTGGCCGAAATGCGTGTTGACGGTGGCGCATGCGTGAACGATTTATTGATGCAATTTCAGGCCGACTTACTTGGCATTGAGGTCGTGCGTCCGGCAGTGACTGAGACCACAGCGCTCGGGGCCGCCTATCTGGCGGGCTTGGCCAGCGGCGTCTACAAGAGCATCGACGAGTTGTCGGAGCTGTGGCGGGCGGAGCGGCGCTTTCTGCCAACTCTCGATAGAGAGCGCGCCGATGAATTGATGCAGCGCTGGGAACACGCAGTGAGGCAAACCGTCCTCTGACGCCGAGGCGGAACCTGAAGAATTCAGGTGTCGAAGGCATTTGATTAGACTCCGAGAATTGCGCCGCGCGGTGCGGCGATACAGGAATATTCATGAGCAAACGCATTGCATTCATCGGCGGCGGCAATATGGCCAGCGCCATCATCGGCGGCTTGCTGGCTCAGGGCATGTCCGCGAGCCAGATTGACGTGGTGGAGCCATCGGCCACGGCTCGGGACAAGCTCCAAGACAGCTACGGCCTGAGCGCTCAGGCACAGTCTGGCGCGTTCCTGGGTGCTTGCGCCCTGGTAATCTGGGCCGTCAAGCCTCAGACTTTCAGGCAGGTCGCGTTGCAAGCTCGCTTGCACACGCAAAATGCCTTGCACCTGAGCGTGGCAGCCGGCATTCGCAGCGAAAGCATTGCGCGCTGGCTCGGCACGGAACGCGTGGTGCGCGCCATGCCGAACACACCGGCCCTGATTGGCAAAGGCATTAGCGGCCTGTTCGCGCGGCCCGCGGTAGATCAGCACAACAAAGACTGGGTTGCCCAGGTGATGGCCGGCACCGGTGAGCTGCTGTGGTTTGATGCCGAGGACAAGCTTGATGTGGTGACCGCGCTCTCAGGCTCGGGGCCGGCTTACGTGTTCTACTTCATGGAGGCCATGACCACGGCCGCGGTCGAAATGGGCCTGACCCGCGAGCAGGCGCATCAGTTGACCCTGGCCACTTTTGTTGGTGCCAGCGCGCTGGCGCACAGCAGTGGCGAGCAACCCAGAGTCTTGCGCCAGCGAGTCACGTCCAAAGGCGGTACCACCGATGCCGCCATTTCATCGATGGAGGATGAAGACATGCAGGCCCAATTCATCAACGCCGTGTACACCGCACGCGACCGGGCCAAGCAACTGGGCGATGAATTTGGCGCAAGCTGAAAGTCCTTCAGGCGGCCGGCTCATTTAATCGCGAAACTTGCAGCGATGCCGGCAAAGAGCGTGAAGCCAAGCCAGTGGTTCAGGCGGAACGCCTTGAAACAGCCCTCTCGCGAGCGCCCGCGAATCAAGGTGTAATGCCACGCGACCTGGCCAAAAGCGAGCGTGACGGCTGCATAGAACGAGGTGCTTTGCAGCTGTGTTGTCAGCGCCGCATCCCAAATCACGATGTACACCAGGTAGCAAAGCAGTACCGCGGCCACATCAAATCGGCCCAGCGTGATGGCCGATGTCTTCATGCCGATCGCCAGATCGTCATCGCGATCCACCATAGCGTATTCGGTGTCATAGGCCAGGACCCAAAAAAGATTGCCCAGCAGCAAGACCCAGGCCAGCAAGGGCACGCTCGATTGCATTGCAATCAGGCTGAGTGCGTCCCCGCCCCGGACCGACGAGAACGCCATCGGAACGCCAAAACTGAAGGCCACGCCCAGCACCGCCTGCGGCATCGAGACGAAGCGCTTTGCAAACGGATACAGCACGGTCAGCGCAAGCGCAATAAACGACCATGCAATGGTGACCATGTTGGTAGTAAGCACCAGCGCAAATGCCAGCAATGCGAGCAGCGCACCGATCAGTAGCGCCTCCGTGACGGACACAGCGCCAGTGGTTACCGGACGCACCGCAGTGCGTTTGACGTGCCGGTCAAAGTCACGGTCCGCGACATCGTTGATGCAGCAGCCGGCGCTGCGCATCAGGATCGTGCCGAGCGTGAAGACCAGCAGCAGGTGCCAGCCTGGAAAGCCGCCGAAAGCAATCCACAGTGCGCTCAACGTAGGCCACAGCAGCAGCAGCCATCCGGCAGGACGGTTCCAGCGCACCAGATCCAGGTAACGGGCGACCCGCAGTTTGAAGGGCGTCACGAAGCTGTTCTCAGGACAAACGCGCGACACCCGGGAGTTCGCAGGCGTAAACGGCATTTCTCAGTGCCGCTATCGCCTCGTAGCGTGTGAAACTGCGCCGCCATGCGAGCACCACTCGACGGGTTGGCGGGTCACCCGCAAAAGGCAGGTATTTGATGTAGAGCTCTTCGCCGCGCCGGTGCCGAGCCTTTGGCACCAAAGACTCCTTGGGCACGCTCAAACGCGGCACCAGCGTGACTCCCATGCCGGCCGCCACCATGTGCTTGATTGTCTCCAGCGAAGAGCCCTCGAAATTCTTGCGCATACCCTCCGCGTTGCTGGAAAAACGGGCGAATTCCGGGCAGACCTCCAGCACGTGGTCACGAAAGCAATGGCCGCTGCCAAGCAGCAACATGGATTCCTGCTTCAGTTCTTCGGTCGTCACCTGCTCCTTCTTTGCCAGCGGGTGGCTGGCCGGCACCGCCGCCAAGAAGGGTTCGTCGTAAAGGGGCGCAATGGCCAGGCCGGCATCCGGAAACGGTTCCGCCAGAATCGCGCAATCAATGTCGCCGTTACGCAACATGTCGAGCAATTTAACGGTGAAATTTTCCTGCAATATCAATGGCATTTGCGGCGTGCGGGCAATCACCTGACGCACCAGGTCCGGCAGCAAATACGGGCTGATGGTGTAGATCACACCCAGCGTCAGGGGTCCGTTGAGCGGATTCTTGCCGCGCTTGGCAATTTCGCGGATTGCGGCCGCCTGGTCCAGCACACTTTGCGCCTGGCGCACGATGTCCTCACCCAGCGCTGTGACGGCAACTTCATTGGCGCTGCGCTCAAACAGTTTGACATCGAGTTCTTCCTCAAGCTTCTTAACCGCCACCGACAACGTGGGTTGTGACACATAGCAGGCATCGGCGGCTTTGCCAAAATGGCGTTCGCGTGCCACGGCCACGATGTATTTGAGTTCGGTGAGGGTCATGCTCGATAGTCCCGGCGTGCAGTGCTCAGGCCTTCAGGTATTCTAATTTGCCACCCAGCCAGCGCACGACGTGCTGCTGTGCCTGCGCCGGGTGCTGATCGAGCAATACGGGCGCCAATCGGCGCGCCCACTCCAGCAGTGCACTGTCGGCTGCCAGATCTGCAAAACGCAAAAGCGCAGCACCGGACTGGCGTGCGCCCAGGAACTCACCCGGACCTCGAATTTCCAGATCACGTCGGGCGATCTCGAAGCCATCATGGGTTTGAACCATCGCCTTCAGGCGCTCGCGTGCCGCCTCGCCCAGACGCTGAGCATCGCCAGTGGCGTACAACAGCACGCAGGCCGAAGCCGCGGCACCACGACCGACCCGCCCACGCAACTGATGCAACTGCGAAAGACCAAAACGTTCTGCATGCTCGACCACCATCAGGCTGGCATTGGCGACGTCGACGCCGACCTCGATCACCGTGGTACTGACCAGCACGCCCATCTCTCCGCTGGCGAACAGGGCCATGACCGCCTTTTTTTCCGTCATCGGCATGCGCGAGTGCAACAGCCCAACCATGACTGACGGCAATGCCTCACTGAGCTGGGCGTGCGCCTGTGTGACATTGATCAGATCGAGTGCTTCGCTTTCTTCGATCAGCGGACACACCCAGTAGACCTGTCGGCCTTGCTCGATCTGGGCACGGATGCGCTCGATGACTTCGTCGCGCCGCGCATCGCTGACAACCTTGGTGATGATAGGCGTTCGCCCGGGCGGCAACTGGTCGATGGTGGAAACGTCAAGGTCGGCGTAGTAGCTCATAGCCAGCGTGCGCGGAATCGGCGTTGCTGTCATCATCAGCAGGTGCGGCTCCTGCATGCCACCGCCCAGTTTGTTTCGCAGCGCCAGCCGCTGCGCGACGCCAAAGCGGTGCTGCTCATCGACGATGGCCAGCGCCAGGTTCTTGAATGCCACTTTGTCCTGGATGATGGCATGCGTGCCGACCACCAATGCCGCTGCGCCACTGGCGATCAGCGCCAGCATGGCGCGCCGTTCCTTGACTTTTTGGCTGCCCGTCAGCCAGGCAGTTTTGACCCCCAATGGCTCCAGCCATCCGATCAATTTCCGAAAATGCTGCTCAGCCAATATTTCTGTGGGTGCCATCAGCGCACACTGCCAGCCGGCCTCGATGCATATGGCACCGGCCAGCGCCGCGACCACGGTTTTGCCGGAACCCACGTCACCCTGCAGCAGGCGATGCATGGGCGCCTGAGAGGCCAGATCGCGCGCAATTTCTTCGCTGACACGGCGCTGTGCTTCGGTCAGCGCAAAAGGCAGGGCCGCCAGCAGTTTCCCCGGCAGGGGCAAGCCCGCTGCACCATGAGAGAGTGTCCCCTTCAGCAGAGGTGCGCGCAAGTCGGCACGCGCACGCCGGGCCTGAAGTTGCGATAGCTGCTGCGCCAGCAGTTCCTCCGCTTTCAGTCGTTGCCAGGCTGGGTGACTTCGGTCTTCCAGTGTCGCCAGCGGCACATCCGGGGTCGGGTTGTGCAAGAAAGATAAGGCCTTGCGCAAGGTCCAGTCTGCGTGCAGGCCAATGGCGGCGAGGTGCTCGGGCGCCATGGTGTCGGTCAGATCGGCCTGCTTCAGGCCGCCTTGCACCGCCCGTCGCAGATAGGCCTGCGGCAAGCCGGCTACCGTCGGATAGATTGGCGTCAACGCCTCGGGCAGCGGATCATCGGCCGGTCTGTGGGTCGGATGCATCATCTGGAGGCCCAAGAAACCGCCCTTGACTTCGCCACGCGCCCGAATGCGCTTGCCCACCGCCAGCGCTTTTTGCTGCGAAGGATAGAAACCGAAAAAACGCAGCGTGCAGGTGTCGGAGCCGTCATCCAGCGTCACCAACAACTGGCGCTGACCCCGCTGTAGGACCTCGCAGGCCGTCACCACGCCCTCGATCTGCAACACCTCGCCGTCACGCGCAGCGACCAGCTTGACGATGCAGGTTTCGTCCTCGTAGCGCAGTGGCAGATGCAAGGCCAGATCGATCGGCCGCAGCAGCCCCAGCTTGCGCAAGCCCCTTTGCGGGCCCGTCAGCGGCGTGCTTGATGACGTCAGGGCGCGCGCACTCATGACGGGATTTTGCCCGCGAACCAACGGTTCATCAGTTCATACATGGGACAATTCTGCCTTGTTCTTTCAACTTGGCACGGGTTTGTTCAACCCTCGAGCAGCATGCCCATTTCATTGACCAGCGCCGGACGCCCCTTTGTCCTGACCGATTTTGACTTCACTTTGCCCGAAGCACTGATTGCGCAGCAGCCCACGGCCGAACGCAGTGCATCGCGCCTACTCGACGGCACTGGATCAAACCCGGTTGACCGGATATTCCGTGATCTGCCTAGCCTGCTGCGCCCGGGTGACCTGATGGTCTTCAACGACACCAAGGTCATAAAGGCGCGATTCTTCGGCACCAAGCCCAGCGGTGGCAAAGTTGAACTGCTTGTGGAGCGTATCCTGGGCGGCAATCAGGTGGCAGCCCACATGCGGGTCAGCAAGAAGCCTGAAGTCGGCACCACGCTGGTCCTGCAAAGCGCAGCCGGATCGAGTGACAGGCTGAGCGCCACACTGCTGGGACGCTGGCCCGACGACAACGGGGCATTGTTCCGGTTTGTACTTTCAAATGACACGGGCGACGACCCATTTGCGCTGATGGAACGCCACGGCCACGTGCCGCTACCGCCCTACATCGCCCACCCCGATTCGGATCAGGATGAGAAGCGTTACCAGACCGTGTTTGCCAAGAATCCCGGCGCCGTGGCAGCCCCGACCGCCGCGCTGCATTTTGATGATGCGCTGTTGGCCGCCACTGACGCTGCCGGCATACAACGCGCTCACGTCACACTGCACGTCGGCGCCGGCACGTTTCAACCGGTGAAAAATGAAAACCTGGCTGAACACCAGATGCACAGCGAATGGTGCGAAGTGCCCGCTGCAACGCAACAAGCAATTTCAAGCTGCCGCGCACGCGGCGGGCGTGTCGTGGCGATCGGTACCACCAGCCTGCGGGCACTCGAATCATGGGGAGGTCAGGTCGGCTCCGGAGATTTGACTCTGACCCCATTCTCCGGCGAAACCCGTATTTTCATTACGCCAGGTTTTAACTTTCACGTCGTGAATATGCTGGTGACCAATTTTCACCTTCCAAAGTCGAGCCTGATGATGCTGGTCAGTGCCTTCGCCGGCCATGAAACCGTCATGGCCCTGTACTGCCACGCCATTGGCCGGAGCTACCGTTTCTTTAGCTACGGCGATGCCATGCTCTTGACACTCGCCGATCCCTGAAATTCAGCTCAGACCTAGCGGTGGTGTTCGCGCCGCCGTTCCTCAAAGACAAACTCTTCGAGGTCGGGATCCATCGCATTGCGCGAAGAAACAATGCCGATGGGACGACCGTTCTCTACCACAGGCACATGACGAAAACCGTTTTCCTGCATCAAGAGCAGGGCATGTCCATAAGACCTACCCGGCTCCAGCGTCTTGGGCTCGGTCGTCATCACTTCCGCCAACAATGTGGTTTTGGCATCAAGGCCCTTGGCGACGACGCGAAACACCACATCGCGTTCGGAAAGAATTCCGACCAAGCGCGCTCCGTCAACGACCAAAATGGCCCCGACATTCTTGCTTGCCATCAAGCTGGCGGCACTGCTGACAGTAGTATTGGATGGAGCGGTGAGAAATTTCTTCCGCTCCATCATATTTCTGATGGGTTGTTCGAACACATTAGCCTCCGGTTGGAAATGCTATCCAGTATTTGCATTAATTCTTTGACCTACGTCAACCCCGAGCTGAAGTAAAGGGCACAAATTCTTTGACATCTGGCCTGCAGCGGCTCCTACGCTTAAGATACCAAGCGTAAATTGGAGAAAGTAACAATGGGCAAGAAACTGAATTCAGGTGCCGCCATGCTCACGGGTGTCGCCATGTTGACCGCCTGTTCGGTCAAGAATGTAAGCTACAGCAAGGACGTGCAGCAGATTCTTAGCAAGAACTGCTCAGAATGTCACGCGCCTGGAAAGCCCGGATTTGAAGCCAGTGGCTTGGACACGACCGGCTATCCGTCGCTCATGAAGGGCGGAAAATTCGGCCCACTGGTCAAACCCGGTGACGCCTTCACCAGCGCCCTCAACATGCTGGTGGAAGGACGCGCACATCCCTCCATTCGCATGCCCCATGGCAAGGAGAAGCTTAGCTCTGGGGACGTCGAGACGCTAAAGGTCTGGGTCAGCGAGGGTGCGAAGAACAACTAAGGTCTGTCGGCTGGTTCGGCTGGCGTGGGATTGAACCCACGGCCCTCGGCTCTTTACATCGCCGGTTAAAAACGATGATTATGTATCAGCGTTTGTAGCAGCCTTGTTTTTTACTTGCAGCAAATTCTCTTCTTTGCCTGTGTGGACCTGTTTCCCACCTTGCAACACTCGATTCACTTTGAACTTTTCATTTGGTACCAGTAGTGTCCCAACGTTCTTCAGAGGAGAACGAGCTGACTGGTCTCGAGATCCGGATCGGAATTTGTTGAGGGTGGCGTAAGTAGTTGATTTATTGGAATAGTTTCAAACATGGACAGGCTCAGGATTTGTAGGATTTCA
>CAIVLG010000258.1 GCA_903906695.1 uncultured beta proteobacterium
CGTCAGTAATCTTGGCGATCAGTTCAGAATCACGATGAGAGGTCCAGGACACACCGTGTTTGGTGCAGAAGTCGCAAGCGCACGCCCTGACGGGTATCTCGCCTCCATCGCCCGGCCAGTGAAATACGTAGCTGATGTTGCCACAGTGGCATTTACCGTCAATTCGCATGACTGCTCTCCTTAAGGTCTAGAAAGAAGCCCACTTTGCGCCTACTTGGATTCGTCGTCATCAATGTTTTCCCCAATCAAGACAGGCATCTTTCCGGGTGCCCAGTCTGACTCCATTCAGAAGCCGTACCTGGCGACGGATGAAGCTACCAACAAGCAGTCGGTTTCTGAAAAAGCCTCAGCGCGACCGGTGGATATTCTCTACGAACGTAGGCCAAGCTTTCGGGTACGCGACCTGGCACTCGATGAGTTGAGGCCCCTTTTTGGCAAGCGCGTCGCCAAACTGTTGATGAAACTCCTCGGCCGTTCGCGCCTTGGTCGCAGGCACGCCCAGACCCACCGAAACGCTCGCCCAATCGATCGATGGATTGCCAAGACTGAACATCGATTTCATCTTTGCATTGGCTTCTTTTTCGCGAACCCGTGCCAGCTCCAATTCAAGAATGGCATAGGCATCGTTCTTGAGAACGACGACCACCACATCTGCGTTCTCCCTGGCCAACGACCATAGCGTCTGGACCGTGTACATTCCACCCCCGTCCGCCTGGAGCAGGATCGTCTTTCGGTCGGGGCAGGCGATTGCGGCGCCCAGCGCCATCGGCAGGCCGCTTCCGATAGCCCCACCACAGTCCGTGCTCAGATAATCGTGCGCTCGGGCACCCTGTGTGGCTGCAAAAATTGGCTGCCCACCGGTCCGCGCTTCATCGATAAGAATCGCGTTTTCCGGCATGAGCATGCCGATCGTCTGGCCCATCGCGACCGCGTTCAGTTCTCCGGCGGGCGGGGCGAGTTTGGCAAGAATCTGGCGCGGCGTCTTAAGGCTGTTGGCGCCGGTTTCTTCCGAAAGCGATTTCAAGGCCACAACCAGGTCCTGATCCACCGAAGCCATCGTAAACAGATCGCAGCTCACTGGGCTCTTGAAAGCCTGCTTGTCCTTGTACGCAAATGTGGAAACCGGTAGACCAGCGCCGACGAAGATCAACTGCTCGAACGGCTTCAAGAAACTGAGGCAGATCTCGTAGAAGTAGGGAATCAAGGCGATAGGGGGGCGTCCTTCGCCCCGCGCAAGTCGCGATGGAAAGCTTTCTCCGAGAAGAACAGCGCCAGTCTTGGCACAGATGCGCCCTGCGGCTTCCAGCGCCTCGCCCTCCAAGGCCAGGTTTCCCAGCACCAGCGCAGTTTTCTTGCCACTGGAAAGCATCTGTGTCGCGTGCTTGATCGCTTGCGCTGACGCTTTGGGCCGGGCAGCGGCCGGCTGGAGAGCCGGTGGCGGATTGGCGGTCTCCCATTGACGATCCGTCGGCGCTACTACGGTGCAGATTTTGCCCCGCTTGGCAAGTGCCGCCGCCTTTACGCCAAGTTCTCCAAGCTCTGAAGCGCTGCGAGCTTCCTGCGACCAGTGTGAAACGGCATGAACCAGATCCACCACGCGGCCGTTGACCAGCTCATGCTCCGGATAGTTGGACTGATGGTAGGACGCGTTGGCACCGACGATGTTCACCACGGGCGTGTTGGCCCGCCCCGCGTTGTGCAGCATCGCAATGCCGTTGGCGAAGCCGCTACCCACATGCAGCAGCGTGAAGGCCGGCGTCCCCTTCATGCGCCCGTATCCGTCCGCAGCGCCGGTGACGATGTTTTCCTGAAGGCACAGCACGGGACGCACCTTGTCGGTCAGCCCGATTTCGTGGACCAGTTGCATTTCGGATGTGCCGGGGTTGCCGAAGCAAGTCGTGATTCCGGCATCCACCAGCGCCTTGAGCAACGACTGGGCACCGTTCATCGCGCCGGGATCCAGAACGCGCTTTTGACCACGGTCTGGCGATACAGCAGGGGCGACAGCGGGACTTTTTTCTTCAGTTGCCGCCAGGGCGGGGCCGGTAACGGCGCTGACGGCGGCAACGCGCGTAACCGTGTCGATAAATTCGCGGCGATCCATGTCTGTCTCCCTGAGTTGCGCACTAAGCGCTGCCCCGTTGTCGAGTGGCATCAGGCTCCGCCGGAACACACATGAGTCGGATGTCTGTCGTCTGCAACCCACCAGCGAAAAGCTTTCGGGTTATCTGCGACATTGTTGTTCTGCCAGCATACACCTGTCTTTGATGAATATCGATGTCCTTTTGACAATGGTAGGGTAAGTCCTAGGACTGGCGCTCGCCTGTGCAGTGGGAACTGCCGGTGGCGTACAGCAGCTACACTGCATGCAACGAATCGACTGTAAGCAACGGCAAAGGGCTCCGATGCAATCTATCAAGTCTTGGATTTTTTATCACGCCGTGAAGTCCCGTCTGGCGAAAATTGCCCAGAAAAACTATTCCCTACCCGAGTTACGAAAAATTCGGGACGAAGAAGCACCTCGCATATTCAAGTTGCCCAAAGAGATTGAATTAAGGGAGACAAAAATCGCAGACTGCTCTGGCGCGTGGTTGACACCTGCTGTAAATGTTGGAGATGGGTGCATCCTGTATTTGCACGGTGGAGCTTATGTGATGGGCTCCATGAAAACCCATCGAGGCTTGGCTGGGCATCTAGCTCTGGCGGCAAAAGTGCCTGTCTTCTTCTGCGACTACAGACTAGCTCCGGAACATCCATTCCCCGCTGCATTGGACGATGCCATCGCGGTTTTCAAGACTATTCATGAGACAACATCAGGCCGTCCGATTGCTGTCGCAGGCGATTCTGCTGGTGGGGGACTGGCGCTCGCTCTTGCATTGGCCTTGCGCGAGCAAAGCTTTCAAGCACCTGCGGCGCTTGCGTTGATGTCGCCATGGACGGATTTGACCTTCAGCAGCGAATCCCATGCGAGCAAACCATCCGTTGACCCTTTTTTTCCAGATCAAACGTTCTTGCGAATGTCCGCGGACCTGTACGCTGGCGGTCAACCGGTTGCGGGCCACTTGATTTCCCCGCTGTTCGCCGAACTTGGAAATATGCCCCCCACTTTGATTCACGTCGGTGGCAAGGAAGTGCTGATGGACGATTCAGTTCGGCTCGCAAAGAAAATGGTGGATCAAAACTCGGAAGCACGAATTAGGGTGTTTCCCGCCATGTGGCACGTCTGGCAGAATTTTGCCGGGCGGTTCAAGGAGGCTGATGAATCAATTTCGGAAATTGGAAAGTTCCTAAGTGCCCGGCTATCCTGATTCGCTCGCACTTTATCCCACTGGTTTGGATCAAAGGATTGTGATGTTGTATGTCTGCAGCCTTTTGTGGTCGTTCGACAAGGCAATCGTGATAGTCAACGGCGGTGGTAGCTGACAAATAGCAGCGGCACAGCATTTTGAACTGATCGCTACAAAGCAGTCATCGATACCAGTATTCAGCCGGTTCCCACGTTGGCACTATTTGCCGATGCTCTGCGATACTTGCCCGCATGGACCATCGCCACCTGAAGAAGATTGAAGACGAGCTCTGGGAGGCTGCCGACCAACTGCGCGCCAACTCCAAGCTCACCGCCAGCGAGTACGCGATGCCGGTGCTGGGCCTGATCTTTCTGCGCCACGCTTTCAACCGTTTTCTGACCGTCCTCCCGGAGGTCGAGGCCAGCCTGAATCCGCGTCTGACCGGTGCGGCGCGCGAAGAACGCATCCGCATGGGTTTCAAGGGCAAGGCCGCCATCTACCTGCCGCTGGCTGCGCGCTGGGAGCAACTGGCGAGCCTGCCCGAGGGCAGCCGCGTGGGCGAGGCACTGCGCGACGCCATGAACCTGATTGAGGCCACGGTGGAAGACGGCGACGGTAAGAAAGTGCTGGCCGGCGCGCTGCCCAAAGACTACCTGGGCTTCGAGCCCGCCCTGCTGGCCGAGCTGCTGAAAATCTTCAACCGCCCTTCGCTTGCCAAAGCCAGCGGCGATGTGTTTGGCCGCATCTACGAATACTTTCTGAACCAGTTCGCCAAGAGCGGCGCGCAGGAAGGCGGTGAATTTTTCACACCACCCTCGCTGGTGCGCACCATCGTCAACGTGATCGAACCCGAGCACGGCATCGTCTACGACCCGGCCTGCGGATCGGCCGGCATGTTTGTGCAGACCGGCCACTTTATCGAGAAGACAGTGCACGCCAGCGCGCTGGAGCGTGTCAGCTTCTGGGGTCAGGAAAAAAGCGACACCAACACCAAGCTCGCGCGCATGAACCTGGCGGTGCACGGACTCGAAGGTCGCATCGTGCAGGGCAACACCTTTGAAGTGGACCAGCACCAGGCGCTGGGCCGCTGCGACTTTGTCATGGCCAATCCGCCTTTCAATGTGGACATGGTCGATGCCCGCAAGGCGCAGGCCGATGTCGGCCCGACGCAGCGCCTGCCCTTCGGCCTGCCGGGCACCACCACCAAAGGCAAGAAGGACGGCGGCGAAACCATTTCGAACGCCAACAGCCTGTGGATCCAGTACTTTTACAGCGCGCTCAACGCCACCGGCCGCGCCGGCTTTGTCATGGCGTCCAGCGCATCGGACGCCGGCAACAAAGACCGCGACATCCGCCAGCAACTGGTGGATACCGGCCATGTGGATGTGATGGTCGCTATCGGCCCCAAATTCTTCTACACCCGCAGCCTGCCCTGCACCCTGTGGTTCTTCGACAAGGGCAAGCCGCGCACCCTGCACAACACAGTGCTGATGCTCGACGCGCGCAACGTCTACCACGTGGTGTCGGCCAAGTCGCACGTCTTCACCGAAGAACAACTGGCCAACCTCAGCGCCATCGTCTGGCTGTACCGGGGCCAGACGCCCAAGTTTCTGGCGCTGCTGGCAGACTACCAGCGCAGCGCGCACGCCCAGCTCGATTTGCTCAAGCCCACCATGGACGCGCTGGCCGCACCGCAGGCGCAACTGGCGGGCCTGCTGCAGGCGCTGGCGGCGGCAAGCAATCAGCCGGCGCAACTGCTGGCCGAACTCAACAAGGGCCGCAAGGAATGCGACGCCGCCGTACAGGGTGCACAACTGCAGGCCTTTGCCCAGCAGGTGGCCGATCTGCAGGCTGCCGCCGCGCTTGACGCCAGCGACTGGCAGCCATTGCAATCACGCGTGGCGCAGCAACTGGCCACTTTCAGCCGCCGCAACAAGGCGCCGGCACTCGCCGCCATCGAAACCACACAGACCGATCTGCAAGCGCTGCAGACGGATCTGAAAGCGGCGCTCAAAGCGCTGGAGGCGCGCAACAAGAACCTGCTGCGCGCGCTTGATGTGGCCGAGAAAACCCTGCGCGCCCGCAACGCCGCCATCTGGCAAGCCGCACCTGCCGCCAAAGCGCTGCGCGATCTCAAAGCCCAGCTCCAGCCCATGGACCCGGCGCGCGACGACGAACCGACGCTGCACGACGAGGCCGTGGACGCCTTTCGGCAGGCGCTCTACTTCACCGCGCAGTGCCACTGGCTGCTGAGCCGCTTTCCGCAAGCCATGTTTCAGGCCGTGCCGGGTCTGTGCAAGGCCGTGACACGCGAAGAGATTGCCGCCAATGACTTCAGCCTGACGCCGGGCCGCTATGTCGGCGTTGCCGCCAGCGGCGCCGACGAGGAAGATGCCGAAGCCTTTGCCGAGCGCATGCGGGATATTCATGTGGAACTGGCCGAGCTGAATGCGCAGTCGGTGACGCTGGCTGATGCGATTCAGGCCAATTGGGCGGAGTTGGATCAGTGACTTGGCGCGAAATTGATCTCGGGCAAGCCATCAAGGTCAAGCATGGTTTTGCATTCGATGGTCGATTTTTTGTATCTAGCGGTGACCTGATGGTCTTGACGCCTGGCAATTTTCACGAAGGTGGCGGTTTTCGCGTTCGACCAGGCAAAGAGCGTTTCTATCGCGGTGATTTCCCCAGCGAATACGGTTTGAAGGCTGGCGACTTGATTGTTGCAATGACCGAGCAAGGCGAAGGTCTTTTGGGTAGCTCGGCTTGGATTCCGGAAAGTGGAAGGTATTTGCACAACCAACGGCTTGGACTGATCAGCGAATGTGATGCCAGTTTGCTGGACAAGAAATTCCTCTACCGTCTATTCAATAGCGCACAAGTGCGCGGACAGATTCGGGGAAGTGCAACAGGAACCAAGGTCAGACACACGGCACCAGAGCGCATCTATCGTGTCAACGTTCGAGTTCCGCCCATTTCAGCGCAGCGGCGTATTGCGGAAATGCTTGATCGTTACGACGACCTGATCGAAAACAACCAGCGCCGCATCAAGCTGCTGGAAGAAGCCGCACGGCGGCTGTACCGCGAATGGTTCGTCGTCCTGCGCTTTCCCGGGCATGAGCGGGTGAAGGTCGTCGATGGCGTGCCGCAAGGGTGGCAACGCGTCACGCTGACAGACATCGCGTCGGTAAATGAATCAGCGGTCTCGATCAAGAACACGCCAGACACGCTGCTCTACCTCGACATTTCTTCTGTCGGCACCGGCGTCATTCACGAAGCGACCGAATATGTATTTGCAGACGCCCCGGGGCGGGCACGCAGAAAAGTGAAACACGGAGACACGATCTGGTCTTGTGTTCGCCCGAATCGTCGTTCCTATGCGCTGATTTGGGAGCCACGTGAGAACCTCATTGCCTCCACAGGTTTCGCGGTACTGACGCCCAAAACGGTCCCGTTTGCCTACCTTCATTTGGCCACCACCACCGATGAGTTCGTTGGGTACCTGACGAGCAACGCGACCGGCGCCGCTTACCCCGCTGTGACAGCCAGAGATTTTGAGTCGGCAGAACTGTCGAAGCCCTCGGCATCGGTGCTTGATGATTTTGATCGGCGGGTGACACCGCTATTGGCTCAGCAGGAAGTTCTGCAACGATATTGCAAATCCTTGCAACAAGCCCGCGACGCCCTGCTGCCGCGCCTGATGTCCGGCGCGCTGGCGGTCTGATACGGATGGCTTTCGCAAGTCCGAGTCCCGGTAGTGTGTGAGCCGAGGGCGATGAGCGTCTGTGGTTTGCGCTCCTCGCATACCAACACTGCTTGCAGGATCTGGCTGATGGGGCGCTCAGCGCAGCGGCATAAAGGAGGAGCCCAAAGGGCGGGGGACAGCCGCGGAGCTGAGCGCCCCGTCGGCCAGATCCTCCCGGCACGTCGAGGGGGTTTGCCCTGTTGCATTCACAGAACACTTTGGCGGGTGCTGCGCAAGCCCTTTTCATTTGCGCCGTGCACCTGCCTTGCGGGGTGTCGGCATCTCGTCACCGGCCCTGGCGGGCTCGCCGCCCGGGCGCATCATCAGTTGGTCGAAGGCGTTCAGGTCGGCGCGCGCACTGCGCACTTCCATCAAGAGATACCTGTGCATCGGCGCATCAGGAGTTTGCACCTCCCACCAAATTTTCGTATTATTCGTTGTTTTCGTTTTATACTGTACCGACATCTGAATCAATATTTGGAGGGCATCATGCCTACCGCTGCCTCACTGGGTAAGACACGTGCCCACCGCTACGACCCTCTTGGGCCTCTGGCTGATGCCATCGGTTCGATGACTGGAACCTTGTCGGTTCAGGTTGCCAACGCGCTGCACCAGGTCCTTGAAGCCACCACTCCGGCAAGCCGTAGCGCCCGCTTGCAATTGATTCGCCACTTGGTGGACATTGAGAGCCAATCGGTCGGTATCGAGATGCCGAAGTCGGTTGCCGCCGCCAATGACCTGATCAGCACGGCACAGGCCGCTGAGTTGTTAGGTTACAGCCGCCCCTATGTCGCCATGTTGATCGACCAGAACAAGCTCAAGGGTGCCACTGTGTCCGCTGGCGGTCATCGACGGGTATCCCGTGCCGCCGTGCTGGACTGGAAAGCCAAGCATCAGGTGACGGGCAAGGCCGCTGACCTGCGCACGGAGGGGCAAAAAGCCGGGGCCTACAAAAGCACGGAAGCAGACGCGCTGCGCCGCGTCAAAGCGCTTTCGAAGAATCGGTAACGGTCAGTGATGGACCGCCACCCACTCACCCCCGGTGGCAACACCCTGGTTATATTGGATACCTGCGTGCTGCTGCCATCACGCCTGTCGGATGTGCTGTTTGACTTGATGCTCGAAGGTCTCTACTTTGCCTACTGGACAGGCGATGCTGAGGCTGAGTTCCTGCGCAACTGGCGGCAGGTGCATCCCGACGCATCGAAGTCGGGTGCCAAGCGGCTCAAGGCATTTCAACGGGCCACCAACAATGGGCATCTGATTACCGGGTATGACGATACCGCGTTCATGTCCCGTGTTCCAGCTCGGGTGCATGACAACGACCGGCACTTGATCGCCGCCGCCTTGGTCATAGTCAACGGACTCGATGAAGAAGATGAACCGGCACTGCACAAGGTCATGATCGTTTCCGACAACACCAAACACCTAGCCGTTGCCGACACCCGCAAGCTTGGTATCGAGGTCATCAAGGCCGGTGCGTTCTTGGACCGCCTGTTTGATGCCGCGCCAGCCAGAGTCGGTCAGGCGATTGCAAAGTCGCTCAGTGACCTGACAAAGCCGCCGTATACAGCAGAGGAACTGGTTGCCGCGCTGCGTCTTCATGGCGCAAAAGCGGCGGCGGACAGTTTGGCACAATTCAAATCGGCACCAAAATAAATCATCCGCAAACCCGCGTGGTTCGTGCGGGACGGCGCATCCTTGCGTGCCAACCGCCCCACTTGGTGATCTCAGGATCCGTAGTTATACTCCTGTAAAACTTTGGAGAAGGCCATGTTGCACGCTTCCCTGCGCCGCTCGGGCGGCTCTTACATCATGACGGTGCCACTGTCCTACGTGGAGCAAAACCACCTGGACGCCGGCTCGCGCCTGGCGCTCGAAATCGTCGGCGATGAACTCACGGTCCGACCGCAGCGCCAACGCAAGACCCTGGCCGAGCTCTTGAAGGCAACGCCACGCGGCCTGTGCCGGGCGCAGGGTTGGGACGAGCTGGGGGCCGCTGGAGCCGAGCTGTGACGCCAGACCGTGGCGACATCCTGCACCTGGCCTTTGACCCGGCCAGCGGGCGGGAAATGAAGGGCAATCACTTCTGCCTGGTTGTGTCACCCCGGGCCTTTAACGCACGCTTCAAGCTGGCCATGGTGTGCCCCATTTCCGGCGGTGCAGCCGAGGCGGCCCGCAGTGCCGGCTTTCTAGTGTCGCTGATGGGCCAGGGTCTGCGCACCGACGGGCAGGTGCACGCGCACCAGATCAAGTCGCTCGACTGGGCCTCACGCCAGGCCACACTGGTGGAGCGCGCGCCCGACGTGGTGATGCAGGAAGTGCTGATGTGCCTGCGCAGCGTGCTTGATGACTGAGCACCCGGCATGAACCGGCGCCGCTACACCGAGGACCAGTCCGTACAGAAGCCGGCCGCCGAGCTGCTGGCCGGCCTGGGCTGGCACAGTGTGCTGGCCTTCAATGAAGAAGACTTTGGCCCGGACAGCCTGCTGGGCCGCGACAGCAGAGCCGAGTATGTGCTGAAGCGGTCTTTGCGCGCCGCGCTGCTGCGCTTGAACCCGGGCGTGCCGGCAGTGGCCATAGCGCAGGCGATGGACACCTTGCTGACACAGGACGCCGCCAAGACACTGGTGCAAACCAACGAGGACAAGTACAAGCTTCTGCGCGACGGCGTGCCGGTGCAGGTGCGCTGGAACGACGGTCGCGAGAGCAGCGAGCGGCTCACGGTGATCGACTTCGACCGGCCCGACGACCCGGCGCGCAATGAATTTGTTTGCGTGCAGGAGCTGTGGCTGGAAGGCGGTCCGGCCCCGGTGCGGCCCGACCTGCTGGGCTTTGTGAACGGGCTGCCGCTGCTGTTCATTGAGTTCAAGCGGCAGGACAAAGACCTGAAAGTGGCTTTTGACGACAACTACACGCGTTACCTGCAAGACTTGCCGGGCCTGTTTGCCTTCAATGCCCTGGTGGTGCTGAGCGATGGCTTTGATGCGCGTTTTGGCAGCATCACCAGCCACTGGGAGCATTTCTACCGCTGGAAGCGCCTCAATGAAGGCGACACCGACCCGGCGCCCAAGGACGATGCCGAGCCGATACACGCGCTGCTGCCTATCCTGCTGCGCGGCATGTGCCTGCCGGCCACACTGCTGGACTTGGTGGAGAACTTCACGCTGTTTGACCGCAGCGAAGGTGCGCCGCTGAAAATCCTGGCGCGCAATCACCAGTACCTGGGCGTTAACCGCGTCATCGACAAGTTGCGCGCCGGCCATGCTGACCCACTGAGCGACGTGGCGCGCGGCAAGCTGGGGGTGTTCTGGCACACGCAGGGCAGCGGCAAGAGCTATTCGATGGTGTTCCTGTGCCAGAAAGTGCGGCGCAAGGTATCGGCGAGCTACACCTTTGTGCTGATGACCGACCGCGAAGAGCTCGACCAGCAGATTCACGGCACCTTTGTCAACTGTGGCGCGGTTGTCAACGTGCGCGCCAGGGCACGCGATGGCAAAGGCCTGAAGAAGCTGCTGTCCGAGGACAACAGTTACGTCTTCAGCCTGATCCACAAATTCACCCAGCGCGTCCGCGAGCCCTGGAGCCAGCGGCGCGACGTGATCGTGATCTCGGACGAGGCGCACCGCACGCAATACGGGCGCCTGGCCACCCACATGCGTGCGGCACTGCCGCACGCCAGGTTCATCGGCTTCACCGGCACGCCCCTGATGGAAAACGCCGAGGACCAGTTGACGCGCCAGGTGTTTGGCGACTATGTATCGGTGTACGACTTTCAACGCGCCGTGGCCGATGGCGCCACCGTGCCACTGAGCTACGAGCCGCACGGAGAAAAACTGAAGATTGTGGACGCGAGCATCAACCAGCGCATCAAGGAGCGCATCGACACGCTGGCGGCCGAGGGTGAGCTGAGCGAGGCGCAGGAAGAAAAGCTGTACCAGGAGCTCAACACCGAAGGATTTGTGCTGACACTGCCCAGCCGTCTGCAAAAGGTGGCCGATGATTTTGTGCGTCACTACTCGGACCGCTGGAAGATGATGAATGGCCACGGCAAGGCCATGATGGTTTGCTTGGACAAACGAAGCTGCGTACAGATGTATGACTTGATCCAGGTCGCATGGAAGGCGCGGGCCGCCGAACTGCAGCGGCAAGTGACAAGCGAGAGCGCCAGGTACGCCGCGCTGGGCAAGCCAGTCGATGCCGCCATCACGGAGTGGCAGCGCAAGGTGGACTGGATGCTGGAGACCGAAATGTGCGTGGTGGTGAGCCAGAGCGCCACCGAACGCAAGGACTTCGCAGCCTGGAAGCTCGACATCAAATCGCACCGCGACAAGATGAACCAGCGCAAGCTGGAAAAGGAATTCAAGACGCCCGAGCACCCATTTCGCGTGGTGATTGTCTGCGCGATGTGGCTCACCGGCTTTGACGTGAAGCCGCTGGCCACGCTGTACCTCGACAAGCCGATGCAAGGCCACACGCTGATGCAGGCGATTGCGCGCGTGAACCGGCGCGCGCCGGGCAAGAAGAACGGCCTGATCATCGACTACAACGGCATGCTCAAGAGCCTGCGCGCTGCGCTGGCCACCTTCGCGCAAGGCCATGACCGTGCGCTGGGTGACGCCCGGCTCGATCCCTTGCAAGAACCCGAGCAGGGCATGGAAGTTGAATACGCCACCAGCATTGCGCGCGTCCGTGCCCACCTGCAAACCAATGGTTATGCACTGCAGAATCTGATCGATGCGCAGGCCAGGGAATTTGAAATCTCGACGCAGTTGCACCGGGCGCGGGAAGCCTTGAGTGTTTCTGCCGAGGTGAAAAAGACGTTTGAAGTGCTGGCGCAGGACGTCGAAGAGCGCCGGCTCAATCTCTTCCCGCATGAATGCCTGGCCCGGCACAGCGCCGAAGAGGCCGCCATTGCCGCGATCTACCGCCTGCTGCAAAAGCGCGGCCCATCGACCGACATCACCGAGGTGCTACAAAGCCTGCAAACGGTGGTGGACGCAGCGCTGGCACTACAGCCGCAGGCACAAACACGCTCGGGCAGCTACGACCTGTCAAGCATTGATTTTGTGCGTCTTCAGGCCGAATTTACCCGCACGCCGTACAAGCAGACCGAAGTGCTGAGCCTGCAAGAGCGCATCGAGGCCCGACTGCTGGCGATGTTGCAGAAAAATCCGCTGCGCGTGAACCTGTATGAGCGCTACCAGCAAATCGTCTCCGACTACAACCGCGACAAGGACGCGACCGAAATTCAACGTGTGTTTGAAGAACTGGCTCGCCTGAACGATGAACTCAACGCGGAAGAACGCCAATACCTGGCAGAGGGATTTGAGAACGAAGATGAGCGTGCGATTTATCAACTGCTGTGCAAGGAAAAAACGGACCTGACAGCCACCGACATCAAGCGCATCAAGGAGATTGGGAAGCAACTGCTGACCAAGCTGCTGGGCGCGAAGAACCAGTTGCAGTACCTGCGCGACCGTGCCGCCCTGCAAGCGCAGATGAAGGCGGAAATATTCGACTTCCTGTTCGACCAGTTGCCCGAAAGCGCATTCGGACAAGATGAAATTCTGCGTCGCTCTCAGCGCGTCTTCGAGCACTTCTACAAGCGCCAACTGGACGCCGGATTCATGCACTGACCTCTACGGCGGGTTTGCTCCAGCATTTCATGTCGCGAGCGTCGAGGGCGAGAGAACTTGGCTTGCGGATCATTCTTACAAATCGAAAGTGCAATTTTCGATTTGTAAGCACCAGCCGTCAATCCAGCGTCTGCCGGTAGCGCTTGAGCGCAATGACGCCGGCGACGAATAGAAAGGCCAGCATCGGCCACAACTCAGGTAGCAGTTGCGCCGCCGTGTTGCCCTTGAGCAGGATGCCACGCACGATACGCAGAAAGTGCGTCAGCGGCAGCACCTCGCCGATCCACTGCGCCCACTGCGGCATGGCACGAAACGGGAACATGAAGCCCGACAGCAGCATCGACGGCAAAAAGAAGAAGAAGGTCATCTGCACCGCCTGCAACTGGTTGCGGGCGATGGTTGAGAAGGTGAAGCCAACACCCAGGTTAGCGATGATGAAAACGCCAATCATGGCCATCAGCAGCGCGAAGCTGCCGACCATCGGCACCTCGAACAACAGGAAGGCGGCCAGCATCACAACTCCGAGCTGGATGTAGCCGATCACCACGTAGGGCAGGATCTTTCCGACCATCACCTCGCTCGGTCGCACCGGTGTTGCCAGCAGGTTTTCCATGGTGCCGCGTTCGCGTTCGCGCGTCATGCCCAGGCCGGTGAGCATCACCATCGTCATGGTCAGGATGGTGCCGATCAGACCGGGCACGATGTTGTAGCGCGACAGGCCTTCCGGGTTATAGCGGCGGTGCACGCGCAGCTCAAAAGGCGGGGCTGTGCTTTGCAGGGATCGCAGCGGCCCGCTCAAATCGTGTTGGAGCGCCTGCGTTGCCACCACCGTCAAAGCTGCAATCGCATTGCCGGAAGCAGACGGGTCGGTGGCGTCGACCGAGACCAGAATCGCCGGGCGCTCGCCACGCACCAGGCGTCGTGAGAAGTTCGGCGGGATGACGACCAGAAACTGGGCCTGCCCGTTCTCGATCAGTGCTTCACCTTCATCTTCACGGGTACCGGTATGGGTGACGCGAAAGTAACCGGTGTTTTGCAACGCCGCGACAAAACTGCGCGCCACTGCGCTGCTGTCGCTGCTGACCACGGCGGTCGGCAAGCCTTTCGGGTCGGTATTGATGGCGTAGCCGAACAGCACCAGTTGAATGATCGGAATGCCCACCGCCATGGCAAAGGTCAGGCGGTCGCGCATCATCTGCTGGAATTCCTTGATGAAGACCGCCAGCATGCGGTGCATCGAGAAGCGCTTCATGCCCTCAGCCCTCGTGCATCAAGTGATGTCGAAAAATTGTCCTGGGCGCGCGCGATCAGGCTGATGAAGACGTCCTCCAGATTGGCCGCAGCCGGCGCGATCCGCAGGCCGGTCTGACGCCGCAAAGGCAGCAGTGCCTGCTCGACCCGTTCAGCGTCCTGACCCGCCACGTGCACCGCGTTGCCGAAGGCCGCCACGCTCAGGACGCCGGGCGCCGCCTTCAGCGGTTCTAGCAGGGATTGCACACCCTCGCCTTCAATCGACCAGACCTTGAGATGGGCGCCGGCAATGATCTCGGCTTCGGTGCCGCGCGCCAGAATGCTGCCGTAGGCGATGCAAACCAGTTCGTGGCAGCGCGCCGCCTCGTCCATGTAGTGCGTCGACACCAGCACCGTGATGCCCTGGTTTGCCAGCTGGTGAATCTGGTCCCAGAAGTCGCGCCGTGCTTTCGGATCGACACCTGCGGTCGGCTCATCGAGCAACAGCAATTGCGGTTCATGAATCAGGCAGGCCGCCAAGGCCAAGCGCTGCTTCCAGCCACCCGACAAAGTGCCGGCCAGTTGCTTCTGCCGCGCCGTCAGCCCGAGGCGCTCCAGTGCCAAGTCGACCGCTTGCCTGCGCTGCGGCAACTCGAACAAACGCGCCACAAAGTCGAGGTTTTCGCGGATCGACAGGTCCTCGTACAAGCCGAACTTCTGCGTCATGTAGCCGACCTGGCGCTTGATCGCGTCGGCTTCCCGGATGATGTCCAGCCCCAGACACTGGCCACTACCGGCATCGGGCGTGAGCAGGCCGCACAGCATGCGGATGGTGGTGGTCTTGCCACTTCCGTTAGGCCCCAGAAAACCACAGATGCGACCGGTGCCCACTTGCAGATCAATGTGATCAACGACCGAGCGCCCGTCGTAGTTCTTGGTCAGACCTCGAACATCGATAGCCCATTCGGTCATGGCAGGCGCACGTCCAGCGGTTGCCCCGGATGCAGAACCGCGGGTGTGGCGGAGTCCGGTCGCGCTTCGACCATGAACACCAGCTTGGCGCGCTGCGCGTTGGAGTAGATCACCGGCGGCGTGTACTCGGCCTGCGTTGCGATGCGACTGATATGCGCTGCAATCGGCGAGCCGCAGCCATCGCAACCAAGCATGACCGCTTGACCCGGTTTCAGCTTGGCCAACTCTGCTTCAGGAACAAAGAACCGTGCTTTCACATTGCCAGGCGGCAACAATGACAGCACGGGTTGCCCGGCCTGAACAAACTCGCCAGCACGGAAAAACACGTCAGACACCAGGGCATCGGCAGGTGCCGTCTGCTGCTTTTGCCCCTCGCGCCACTTGCTCTGGCGCAAGACCTCGTTCGCTGCCGTCGCACTGGCCTGGGTTGCCGCACGCTCGTCAACGCGCGCCGGCAAATGGGCAACCCGCAGCGCCGCTGTCAGTTCGGCAACCCGCGCTTGCGCCTGATGCAGCGTGGTCGTGGCATCGTCGAGCCGCGACTTCGAGATGAACCCCTGTGCTACGAGTTGCTGCTGGCGTGCAAGTTCACTCTGCGCAAAGGCAGCGCTGACCTGTGCCTGCGCCAGTTGCGCCTGGGTAACGGCAATTTCATCCTGACGCCGGCCCGTGTCGAGGTTGGTCGCCTGGGCCCGGGCGCTGGCCAGGCGAGCCGCTGCTTCATCGCTGGCCGCGCGCTCGGCTTCGGCATCCAGCGTAAACAGCAGCGCATCCTTGGCGACACTTTGCCCCTCGCGCACCGCAAGCGATTCGAGCCGGCCCGCCAGCGGTGCCGCGATATAGATGTAGTCGCCTTCGGCGTAGCCGGACCAAGCCGTCGGCGCCGGCTCGGAGCACGCGGCGACCAGCAACAGCAGCACAATGCCGAGCACCGGGCGAGCGCCCCATCGCGCTGCGCCGGCGATGCTGTGATTGATTGCGGCTATGCGTCCTGCTTCCATGACATACTCCATGCACTGCGCCCATTTTGACCCGGCCGCAAAGGTCGAGGATACTTCAGGTCCCGCGCCGCAACAACACATCTTGAATCCTTTCTTTTCTCCATGAACATCGCCCGCAGTTCCTGGCTTAACACGGCCATCGCGCTGATCGAAGCCGACTACCAGCGCAGTGCCGATACCCATTTGATCGCCCTGCCCCTACCCGGCTTTGCCGCAGCCGGCATCGACCTCTATCTGAAGGACGAGTCCACGCATCCGACCGGCAGCCTCAAACACCGTCTGGCACGCTCCCTCTTTTTGTATGCGCTGTGCAATGGCTGGCTGCACGAAGGTTCCACTGTGGTCGAGGCCTCCAGTGGATCCACCGCCGTCAGCGAAGCCTACTTTGCGCGGTTGCTGGGTCTGCCGTTCATAGCCATCATGCCGTGCGGCACCTCGGCAGAGAAAATCGCCCAGATCTCGTTCTATGGTGGACGCTGCCACCTGGTCGAAAACGCGACACAGGTGTACGACGAAGCGATTGCGCTGGCACGGCAAACACAGGGCCATTACATGGACCAGTTCACCTATGCCGAGCGCGCAACCGACTGGCGCGGCAACAACAACATTGCGCAAAGCATGTTCAGCCAGATGGAGCGCGAGCGCTTCCCCATACCGCGCTGGATTGTGGTCGGCGCCGGAACCGGCGGTACCAGTGCCACGATTGGCCGCTATGTGCGCTACCAGCGCCACGCGACACAAGTCTGCGTGCCGGATCCGCGGGGCTCCGTCTTTGGCGACTACCATCGCAGCGGCGATGCCACCTTGACCGGCCCCGGCTCGCGCATCGAAGGCATTGGCCGACCACGGGTCGAGGCCAGCTTCATCCGCACACTGGTGGATCGCATGATGGTGGTGGAAGATCTAGACTCCGTTGCTGCCATGCTCATGTTGAGCGACCTCCTGGGTCGCAAGGTCGGACCTTCGACCGGCACCAACTTCGTCGGCATGCTGACGCTTGCCAGCGAGATGCGCGAGCGTGGCCAGCAGGGCTCTATCCTGTCGCTGTTGTGCGATGCCGGCGAGCGCTATTTGCCGAGCTACCACGATGCGGCCTGGGTGCAACTGCACCTGGGCGACTGCGCTCCAGCGCTGGAACGCCTCAGGCAGCAACTGGCCTGAGACCGCAATACTGGCCGGTATGTCTTTCATCTCACGCCGTCAGGTGCTGGCCGCTGGCCTGGCTGCTCCGCTGTGGCCCTTGCCATTGCATTCGGCAGTGACGCACGCGCTGCAATTTCCACGCGACCTCGGCAGTCACCCGGAATTGGCGATCGAGTGGTGGTACGTCACCGGCCGCCTGCTTTCAGGGCAGCGCGAATTCGGTTTTCAGCTGACGTTTTTCCGTTCCCGTGTGCCAGCGACCCAAGGCATGACATCGGCCTTTGCCGCCAAACAGCTGATGTTTGCGCACGCCGCTGTCACCGACGTGGCGGGCAGAAAATTCTGGCACGACCAGCGCTTAGCGCGCGAAGGCTTTGAGGTGGCGCAGACGAGCCAATCCGACACGGCTGTCAAACTGCGCGACTGGTCACTGCGGCACGCCACCACGCAGTACCAGGCCCTCGCTACAAGCGCTGACTTCGAGCTTGACCTGGCGCTGCGTGAGACCCAGCCCCTGCTGCTGCAAGGGGACATGGGCCGCTCACGCAAAGGGCCGAATGAGTCGCAGTTCAGCTTCTACTACAGCTTGCCGCAACTCCAAGTCAGCGGCACGCTGGGCCTGGGCAAGGAGCGCCTGCCGGTGCAGGGCACAGCCTGGCTGGATCATGAATGGAGCAACTCGCTGCTGGATGCGCAGGCGGTGGGCTGGGACTGGATCGGCATCAACCTGCGAGACGGCGGCGCGCTGACAGCGTTTCAACTGCGTGACAAGAGCGGACAGGCACTCTGGGATGGTGGCTCGTTTCGCAGTGCCGCCGTGGGTGCAGCAGCGCAAATCTTTCGTCAAGGCGAGGTTCAATTCCAGGCAGTTCGGCGGTGGACCAGCCCATTGACCAAGGCCAGCTACCCGGTTGAGTGGGAGGTGAAAACCCCTGCCGGTGTCTATCGCATCAAATCCGCCTTCGATGCGCAGGAGCTCGACAGCCGCAGCTCGACCGGCGCGGTCTACTGGGAGGGCTTGAGCGAGCTCATTGGCAGCAATGGAAAGCTCATTGGACACGGCTATTTGGAGATGACTGGCTACGCTGATCCGCTGCGGCTATAGACTTTTTGGTATGTCCGGTGATACTACTGTCCGTGGGCAAGCAGGACATTAACAACAATCAAGGCTGTGTGCGTGGTGCAGTTGCTTACCGTGATCGACTGGAGCCCAGAATGAAACCCAAATTCTCTGACTTTTCTCTCGAAATTCGCCCGTTGACTGACGACGAAGGCGGGGGCTTTGTGGCATCCTTTCCTGATCTTCCTAGATGCATAGCCGATGGTGAAACACCTGAGGAAGCTATTGCCGACGCTCGCGGCGCATTCGATTGCTGGATGGATGCACACCTTGCGGACGGTCGCCCGGTACCAACGCCCGGCATAGCCAACGCATCCGGCAAGTTTGTGCAGCGCCTACCCCGCAGCATTCATGCCCGCCTTCAATCCCGAGCCAAAGCCGAAGGGGTCAGCCTGAATCAGCTTGTGACCGCCTATGTCGCCGAGGGATTGGGTCGGCACAGCGCCGCTTGAGACCCGTGATGACCGGCTGTACGAACCCATCGCGGCTGAAGGTCCGGCCATACACCCGCGAACAAGCCGACATCTGATGGCAAGCACCGGGCAGCTTTATGCCGCAAACACGAACCCTTCACAAGACCGGTAAAGCTGCGCAGGTCTATGTGCGCCGCCCACAGACTTATCGATAGGCACCAAATCCGGTGAACCCTTGATGCGCCGCCGGAACACACCCTTGTCAAGCGGGTGCCCCAGAATAGCCTCACAGGTCCGCTGCAAATCGGTCAGTGTGAAGTGCGCTGGCATCAGATGCAGCGGCAAGGCATGTCCTTCCACTTGTTGCCGCAGCGCGCTCAGAGCGGCGGCTAGTTGCACATCATGATCGAATGCCATCCTGTGACCAGGTTTGTTCGGATCAGCCCAATCGATCTGCTCGACCTTGTCCTTGATGACTGCGCCGATGTGGTCGCGCGGCAGCAGTGCGTAAAACAGCACACTGATTGACCAACCACGTGGATCGCGATTTGGTCCACTAAAGGTACAAACTTCTTCCAAATGAGAGATGTCCACACTCACCTTCTTGCGCAGTACCCGGCGCGCCGATGCTTCCAGGCTTTCATCCACATCAGGCTTCAAGATACCGCCCGGCAGTGCCCATCGATGTGCCTGAGGCTCCTGCAACCGTCGAACCAGTAGTACTTGTAAATCGTTATGTTCGACGCTAAAAAGGGCTACGTCCACCAGAACTGTTGGATAAAGTTCACGCTCATGATTTGTTAGTGTCATTTTGCCAATATGTCTGGTACAATAAGTTTCATTATGACACTAACTAGTAAAAGGAGGCAAAAATGGCTTACGACATCATTGGCGACATTCATGGGCAGGCGGACAAACTCCACGCCTTACTCAATCACTTGGGTTACGTAGATACGAACGGTGCCTATCGGCATCCGGATCGATCGGCAATATTTGTCGGTGACTTCATTGACCGCGGACCGCTGCAGATTGAAAGCGTGATGACGGTGCGGCGAATGGTCGATGCGGGCAGCGCTCAAGCCATCATGGGCAACCACGAGTTCAATGCGATCGCGTGGCACTGCCCCGATCCTGAACACCATAGTGAATACTTGCGCCCGCATGACGGTGAATTGGGCAGAAAGAACCGATCACAGCACGCCGCCTTTCTGGCGGAAGTTGAAGACGACCCAGCCTTGCATGCGGAAATGATTGACTGGTTCCTTACCCTTCCCTTGTGGATTGATCTTCCCGGTGTCCGAGTGGTTCACGCCTGCTGGCACGACGGCTACATAAATGAGATTCGACCTCACCTGACACCGGAGCTGCAATTGACGCGCGAACTGATGATTTCCGCCAGCCGCCCCGGCCGGATGGAGTTCCGCACCGTCGAGGGTTTGACCAAAGGCCTGGAGATTGACTTGCCAGTTGGACACATGTTCCATGACAAGGATGGACATCCGCGGCACAACGTCCGCATTCGCTGGTGGGATACGGACGCCACCACGTACCGGGAATTGGCCATGATGCCGGAGGATCTGCGCGAACGCCTGCCTACTCTCCCCGTTGCGCGAGACGCACGCTCACCGTACGACAACGCCAAGCCGGTTTTCTTCGGTCATTACTGGATGACAGGTCAACCAGTCTTGCAATCCTCAAGTGCTGCCTGTGTAGACTACAGCGCGGCCAAGGAAGGCCCACTGGTTGCCTATCGCTGGGATGGCGAGTCAACACTCAGTAACGCCAACTTTGTGAGTGTGGGGTGAAGGCCGTGGGAGATCAATTGCCCGACCTGCTGGAAGCCCAACAAAAGCAGGACCGATACCGCGGCTGTCTACTGGGTGGCGCAGTCGGCGATGCGCTTGGTGCTCCAGTTGAGTTCATGAGCCACGCAGAGATCATCCGCAAGTTTGGCGCAAATGGGATTGACGAATACGTGCCCGCGTACGGCAAGCTCGGCGCCATCACCGACGACACTCAGATGACGCTGTTTACGGCCGAAGGGTTGCTGCGCGTGCAAGTATCCGCCAGCGCGCCTGATGTGAACGCCGCAACCGGTGCCATCGCGCAAGCGTACCAGCGCTGGTTTCATACGCAAGGCCAAAGCCATCCGCTGCAAGAACCGTGTCTGGACGGCTGGCTGCTTGAGCACCGTGAACTGCACTCCCGCAGAGGCCCTGGAATTACGTGCCTGACTGGCCTGAAAAGCATGCGACATGTCACTGACCTGGCAAAGAACGACAGCAAGGGTTGTGGTGGCGTAATGCGAGTGGCACCCATCGGCATGTATTTCGCTTCTTTGGCCTTGGCAGAAAGTAGAGATCGGCCAAGACTCTTGACGCAAGCATTTGATCTGGCCTGCAAGGCGGCAGCGATAACGCACGGTCATCCAACCGGTCAACTGGCCTCCGGCGCTTTTGCCGCAATCATCATGGAGTTGCTATTGGGAGAACCGTTGTCAGGCGCAATCAACGCCGTCTTGCCCCTGCTAGCAGCCAAACCACGTCACGAAGAAACGACTGAGGCCATTCAGGCGGCGTGCCGCCTTGCCGCAGAAATGCCAATTGATATTGATGCACTGGCACAGCTTGGTGAAGGTTGGGTTGCAGAGGAGGCGCTGGCGATTGCGCTGTATTGCGCCTTGTCTACGGAAGATTTTCGGTCAGGCGTCGTGCTCGCAGTGAACCATAACGGCGACAGCGATTCGACCGGGTCGATGGCGGGGCAGTTGCTGGGGGCGCTGCATGGCGTGCAGGTGATTCCCGGCGCATGGCTTGAGCCGCTGGAATTGCGGGGTGTGATTGAGACAATGGCTGACGATCTTCTGAAGTTCAGAGACACGGGGCTGAACAAAAGCCAATCGGATAAAGTGCATGTTCCGCACAGTAGCGAGTTTCCCAACGTGTGACCCACCATTGACGGATTGTTCACGCTGATGGAGTCGTTCGGTAAATTCACACAATAGGAGTGCCAATATGTCAGATCAAAACAAGTTGCCCTATCCCTCAACTAAAACGCGAGAACTGTCCGAGAGTGAAAAGGATTCCATTCGTGCGCAAATCGAAGCGGGTGACGCAGATGTTCATAAACTTGCGACGGATTTTGATTGCAGCCCGTCGCAGATTGCGGGAATCAAGGCAGCACTAAAAAAGTGACACAAGTTCATCATAAGGGTCCATCCCCATTTCACCGCCAAATCCATGCGACAACTTTGGCGATTCGATGGCACTTGTGCGAGTAACAAATCGCTTAGCGCCAACAGTTCGTTAGTAACAATGTAACGAGGTTCACTTAATGACGACAAAAGCAAAAGGTAGCTACCGCAATGTTGCATTTGAGGCCTACCCTGATTACGAATGCGCCTACTGCGGGTTTGGCATCAAAGCGATACTCGAAGTGGCTCACCTAGACCAGAATCGGGAGAACAATTTGGCTGATAACCTTGCTGTGCTATGCCCGACTTGCCACAAAATGCATGATATAGGCCTCATCCCGACGGACATCATTCTGCAGATGCGAGACCGCAAGAAAGATCCGAACTGGTTGCTACGAATGAAAGATGCAGCTTTGAAAGCGGCCGCAACGCGTAAGGCAAATACAGTCAAAAAGAAGAGATCAGTGACTGCTCAAAAGGCAGTC
>CAIVLG010000259.1 GCA_903906695.1 uncultured beta proteobacterium
CACTCCCCGGGTATCAGCCAGTATCTGACCATCAAGGCCGATCACCCCGACACGCTGTTGCTTTACCGCATGGGGGATTTCTACGAGCTGTTCTATGCCGATGCCGAGAAAGCGGCGCGTCTGCTCAACATCACGCTGACGCAGCGCGGTCAATCGGGCGGCGAACCGGTGGTGATGGCGGGCGTGCCGTTTCATGCGTTAGAGACCTATCTGGCGCGGCTCATCAAGCTCGGTGAATCGGTTGCCATCTGCGAGCAGGTCGGCGAGGTCAGCGGCAAGGGACCGGTCGAGCGCAAGGTGGTGCGCGTCGTCACTCCAGGCACGCTGACCGACATGGAACTGCTCGGCGACAAGACCGAGTCGCTGCTGCTGGCGGTACAACAAGGCCCGCGCAACCGCTGCGGCCTGGCTTGGCTCAGCATCACCAAGGGCGAGATCTGCCTCGCCGAATGCGCGCCCGACGAGCTGGCCGACTGGGTCTCGCGCATCGGCCCCGGCGAGCTGCTGTTTAGCGCCGCTGCCACACCCAGCTTCGAGGCGCGTTTGCGCAGTCTGCAAAGCGCCGGACGTTTGACCGTCACGGTACGGCCGGATTGGCAGTTCGATGCCGGCCTGGGCCAGCGCAAATTGTTGGAGCAACTGCAGGCCGCAAGCCTCGCCCCCTGGCAGGCGCAGGAACTGTTGCAGGCGCATGCTGCGGCCGCGGCGCTGCTTGCCTATGCCGAGCACACCCAGGGCCGCGCACTGACCCATGTGCACAGCATCCGGGTACAGCGCAGCGATGAGCTGATCGACCTGCCACAAAACACGCGGCGCAATCTGGAACTGACGCAAACCCTGCGCGGCGAGGAACAGCCAACCTTGTTTTCACTGCTCGACAGTTGCATGACCGGCATGGGCAGCCGCCTGCTGAAGAACTGGCTGCTGGCGCCGCGACGCGAACGTCAAGAGGCACAGCAGCGGCTGGACGCCATTGGCGCCTTGCGCGGTGGCGCCTGGACCAGGCTGCGCGAACAACTCAAGGGCAGCAGCGACGTCGAGCGCATCACGGCGCGCCTGGCCTTGCGCCAGGTACGCCCGCGTGAGCTGATTGCCTTGCGCCAGACGCTGCAAAAGACCGAGCGGCTGGTGCCCATGCTCGGCGGACTCGATCCCTACCTGACCCAGGTCGCCGTCTGTCTGCGGCGCCCCGAGGGTTGCGCCGAACTGCTGGAGCGCGCGCTAGCCCCCGAGCCGTCCGCACTGCTGCGCGACGGCGGCGTGATCGCCGACGGCTACTGCGGCGAGCTCGATGAGCTGCGCGCCATTCAAACCAATTGCGATGCCTTTCTGCTCGATCTTGAAGGGCGCGAAAAGGCGCGCACCGGTATTGCCAATCTGCGCGTCCAATTCAACAAAGTTCACGGCTTTTTCATCGAGGTCACGCAGGGCCAGCTCGACAAGGTGCCTGCCGACTACCGCCGCCGCCAGACTCTGAAAAATGCGGAGCGCTTCATCACGCCCGAATTGAAAGCCTTCGAGGACAAGGCCCTGAGCGCGCAGGAACGCGCCCTGGCGCGCGAAAAATTTCTGTACGAGGAATTGCTGGACTGCTTGCAGACGCATGTGACCCGTCTGACGCAACTGGCGCAAGCGCTGGCCACAGTGGATGCGCTGAGCGCCCTGACCGAGCGCGCCCTTACGCTGGACTGGTGCCAGCCGCAGTTTGCCAGGGAACCCTGCCTGGAGATCGAGGCCGGCCGCCATCCGGTGGTCGAAATGCGCTTGAATGAGACGAGCTCGGGCGCCTTCATCGCCAACGACACACGGCTCGGCCCCAAGCAGCGCATGCAGATCATCACCGGCCCCAACATGGGCGGCAAGTCGACCTATATGCGCCAGATCGCGGTGATTGTTCTGCTGGCCAGCATGGGCAGTTACGTGCCGGCAACAGCCTGCCGACTGGGGCCGATCGACGCCATTCACACCCGCATCGGCGCCGCTGACGACCTGGCCAACGCGCAGTCCACCTTCATGCTCGAGATGCTGGAGGCGGCGCAGATTCTGCACTCTGCCACACCCAGCTCGCTGGTGCTGATGGACGAGATCGGACGCGGCACCAGCACTTTCGACGGCCTGGCGCTGGCCTCCAGCATTGCCAGCCAACTGCACGACAAGACGCAGGCCTACACGCTGTTTGCGACACACTACTTCGAGCTGACCGAGTTCCCGGCTTCGCACCACCGCGCCATCAACGTGCATGTGAGCGCGGTCGAGTCGGGACGCGACATCGTCTTTCTGCACGAGATCCAGAGCGGGCCGGCCAGCCGCAGCTACGGCATTCAGGTCGCGCGTCTGGCCGGCATGCCTGCCGCTGTCGTGAACCAGGCGCGCCAGACGCTGGAAGCGCTTGAGCGCCAGGCAACGCAAAGCCACACCCAGGTGGACTTGTTTGCTGCGGCGCCACCGCCGCAAGCCGCTGTGATCAGTCCGGTCGAGAGGGCGCTGGAGGCGCTGGATCCCGATACCTTGAGTCCGCGCGAAGCGCTCGAAGCCTTGTACCAACTCAAGGCCCTGACATCAAAATGGTAATCGCCAGCGGCACTGTGAAATCGCTTCGCATGGGGTAAGCTGCGCAGCCTTTTAACCCCCGAGTTGGAGTCGTCATGCAACAATTGATCCTGGCCGCGGCCCTTGCGGCGATCGCGCTAACCCCGGCACTTGCCGAAGAAAAGAACAGCAAGCAAGCCGCTGGGCAGCCGGCCCATTGGAGCTATGCCGGCCAGACTGGTGCGGAGAAGTGGGGCGACATGGAACAGGACTTCGCCACCTGCAAGCTGGGCAAGAAGCAGTCTCCCATTGACATCCGGGGTGCCAGCAAAAGTGCCCTGCCGGCCATTGCATTCAATTACGCTCGGACGCCCGCCGAGGTGGTCAACAACGGGCACACCATTCAGGTCAACCTGAGCGCGGGTGGCGACGTGAAGGTCGCCTCGGGTGGCTACAAACTGCTGCAGTTTCACTTTCACACGCCCAGCGAGGAGCAGGTCAATGGCAAGCCTTATCCCTTGGTTGCACACCTGGTGCACAAGAGCGACACCGGCAAGCTGGCGGTAGTGGCCGTGCTGTTCAAGGAAGGCAAGAAGAACCCGGTGCTGGATAAGGTTTTTGCCGCCATGCCGTCAAAGGCCGACGCAAAAGCAGAACTGGCCGGTGGTGTCAATGTGGCCGACCTGCTGCCGGCCAAGCGCGCCTACTGGTCCTTTGAAGGATCACTGACGACACCACCGTGCAGCGAAGAAGTTCAGTGGCAGGTGCTGAAGGACCCGGTTGAAATCTCGAAAGAGCAACTCGCCGCGTTCAAGAAACTGTATCCCATGAACGCCCGACCGGTACAGCCTCTCAATGGGCGAAAAGTGCAGGAAAGCGCTGGCTGAACTTTGCCAAAATGACAGCTTTAAATCAGCGCCCAGGACGAAGCGAGACGGCCGACCAGCTTCAGGCCGGGAAAGCAAGTTCCAGTTCGCCGATCATCGAACCCACGTAGGCGACAGCGTCGTGAATCGGCTGCGGCGAGCTCATGTCGATACCGGCAAGCTGCATCAACTCCAAAGGCCTCAAGGTAGCACCCGCCTTGAGTGCCTGCAGCCAGCGCTGCACGGCCGGTTGCCCCTGGTCTCTGATCAGACCTGCCATCGCGGTGGAAGCAACCAGGCCGACCGAATAGGTGTAGGGATACAGGCCCATGTAGTAATGCGGTTGGCGCATCCAGGTCATGCTCGCGCCTTCGTCGATCTCGACCGTATCACCCCAGAACGTCCGCAGGATGTCGCCCTTGCACTGATTCAACACAGACGCCGTGATCGACTGCCCAGCCTGCGCCATGCGATAGACCAGCCGCTGCATTTGCGCCTCCAGCAGATGGGTGACGAAGTTGTGGTGGTAGGTGCCCAGCACCTGCATGATGACGGAACGCCGCATCCGCGGGTCCGTGCTCTTGGCAAGAATGTGCTGCGCCAACAGCATCTCATTCATGATCGATGGCGCTTCGACAAAAGGCATCGCGGGCCGTGTATTGACCAGGCGCTGATGCTTCATCGCCAGACCAAAGTGGCCGCCATGCCCGAGCTCGTGCGCCAGCGTGAAGACGTTGCGCATCGAGTCGGCCCACGTGATCAGGATGTAAGGGTGCACGCCGTAAGGTGATGCGCAGAATGCGCCGGAGGACTTGCCAACGTTGTCGGCCCGGTCGACCCAGCGCTGCGTCAGCGCGGTGCGGACGTACTGGCAATACTCCGGCCCCATGACGGCCAGGGCGTCCAGCAGCAGCGCACAGGCTTCTTCGTAGGAGATAGCTGGGTTGAATTCGGGATCGAGTGGCGCCTTGATGTCGCAGTAAAGAAGCCGGTCCAATCCCAGAACGCGGCGGCGAAGCCGCGCATAGCGTTGCATGTGGGGCGCCAGTTCGGCCTGGATGATCTCAAGGATGTTGGTGTAGAGCTGCAAAGGGATTTTGTGCGCTTGCAGCAGAAACTCCTCGGTGCTGCGGTAATTGCGCAAACGCGCCAGCACCACATTCTTGTTCACCTCGGTGGCAAAGGCGGCGGCGTAGGTGTGGTTGTAGGCCTTGAGTCCAGCGCTGAACGATTTCCAGGCGCCGCGGCGAACGCTGACGTCCTGATGAATCTCATGGCTTGACTCAAACACGTTAAAGGAATTGGGGTAGGCCGCACCATTCGCATCCTTGAACGATGCAAACTGGATGTCACTCGATTTGGAGCGGTTGTAGATCATGCCCGGCGCAGCCAGCACTTCGCCCAGTGAGGCGAGCGCTTTTTCTGCGTCTTGGCTCAGCCGGTGCGGCTTGGTCTCAAGCAGATCCAGCAAATTGATTCTGTGCCCCGCCAAGCCGGGCTCGGCGCTCAGGTACTGCTCTACCAATCCGTCGGGCAATTGAGCGATTTCCGACTCCACAAAAGCGATGCTCGCGTTGAATCGGGCACCCAGGCCCGCGACGCGTGCCATGGCGGACTGATGCTCGGGATTGGTGCCGTCCTGCGCGTTGCGCAGATGCGCAAACGTGGCAACACGGACCAGGCGCTGTTGCAGCGCCTCCACCGCGTCCACACACTCCAGCAAGGTCGCTGCACCCTCCCCCAGGCGGCCCTGGTACCGGCTCACATCGGAGCGCGCCGCATCGAGGCTTTCAAGTTCACTCAACCAATCTGCGGGAGAAGCAAACAGTTCGTCGAGGTTCCAGGTCATTGCCAATGGAACATCTGCTCTGGCCAGGCGATCTTGCATCGTGTGTCTTCCTGTAAATGGTGCTTGAATTCTGGATCGAAATCAGTCGATGGTGACGACCATCGATTGCCAGCCGACCCGGCAACTGCCGACCTTCAGATGCAAGCGGCCTGCCCCCTGCACGACCAGCGTCACACTCTTCTGGTTGACGTTGCCGCGCGTCCAGGGCATGAAGATGCTGGTGCCATGATGCAAGCCGGTGCCCCAGCCATCGAGGTGACCGATCGCTATGACCGTCTCACCGGGCGCCACGACTTTGACCTTGTCGCACTCGACTGTCAGGCGCAGTGGCTCTGCATGCGCCAGACTCCGGGCCGACGACAGGCCATAGGTTCCCATATAGCCGCTGTTGACCACACGCAGCTCCAGCCGGGTGTTCGAGTCGCCCATGCGCTCTGTCTTGACAAGCTCCACACTGACCTGTGGCAGCAGCGACGCGACGCGCAGGAAAGCGGCGCTCTGCGCTGCGCAGGTTTCAGCCAACTTTTCGTACGGCGGGTTGCTGATGCCCACGCGTCCATCAAATCCCCCCACTTCTACCTCTCCCAGTTGCGGGTGCCGGGTCTTGCGCCACGCCTTGAAGATGCGCCCCTGGTTGACTTCGCGGTCCAACTTCCACAGTGCCAGGAAGTCCCTGCGCTCCAATTTCGAGTAGTGGTCAACAAATGGTTTCTTGCGGGCAATGCCGAGTTGTGCAAACAGGTCCCACAACTCCACCACATATGCCAGGCAGCCTCGCTGGTGATAGGCCCATTCGCTGAGATCGCCATGCAAAGGCTTGTCTGGTTCATACAGAAATTCATGAAAACCGCTTACCGTGGCGTAGCCGGTGTGTTCGGTCATCCAGGCCTCCACCTGACGGTACATCGCCAGGTCGGTCTGGTCCATTTTGTTGTCGGGCCTGTCGCCCAACGGTCGGATCAGCACGCCGCCAAAGGTATGCAGGTTGAGCCAGGTAAAGATGTGAGGATGTGCAATCGCAAATTCCATCACAGCGCGGGTCTCAGGTGCGCTGCCGGGAAAGTGCCCGGCCCCGGCCTGCTCGGGCTCTGGCTTCCAGTCGTGCGCAAAATTGCGGTTGAAGTCATACAGGTTGTCCGACAGAAAGTGCGGGTCCGGTATGCGTTGCCCGTCGAAGTTGACGATGCGCCCCTCGGGGTAGAGTTTGTAGAACGGGCCTACGTCCTCGGGCAGGCGCGGCACCATCACGGGCGGGTTCAAGGCAAGCCCGTCTTCACCGCGCAGTTCCACCAGTTCGCCCTGTTGGTCTTGCTGGCGCATGTAGCCCATGAGGCCGTCGCCGTCGACGTCAGCGGCTTCCCAGTAGGCGTGCGACTTGGGCGCCCGATCGTTCACCGGACTGGAACGAACATAACGACCGGTCTTCAATATGGCTTCAGCACCGTCCGGCGACAGGCGGGGCGCCACGTAGAACAGCGTGTTGCGGATCGCATTCGCCATGTGCGCCGGCAGCGGCTTGCCGCCAGCCTCGTCCTTGCCCTGGTAGATGGCAATGATGTCTTCGGCGATCGCCAGGGCCACGCTGGTGCCGCAGACTTCGGTGGCGTGCATATTGCCGTCGATCCACACCGCCGGGCGATATTGGTTCGGATTGCGGCCGATGGTGAGTAGGGGAATGTCGCACCCCCCGGCGCTCTTGCCGAGCGAGCTCAGGTTAACGAAGTCCGAATGGGATTGGGCCCATGCGCCGAGCTGGTTGGTGAGGGCTTTGTAATCCGGGTATTGAGTGCGAAACATATTCTCAACTCCGCAGCCACTGTGCCAGATCAGTTTTGAGCTTCTTCAAGTCGGCGTCGCGCGTGTACATCATGTGGCCGGCGTCGTAATAGTGGTGTGTGACTCGCTTGCTCACCTCGGTTGGCAGGTCGAGTTGGGCCAACGAGTAGTCGGACGCGCAATAGGGCGTGCCGAGGTCGTAGTAGCCGCTGGCTACCAGCACGCGCAGATGCGGGTTGCGCCGCATTGCTCTGGCCAGTGAACCGCTGGTGCTGGTAAAGCTGTTGCCCTTGCGCTCGCCCTGCAGCCAGTTCCAGTTCTTGTTGACCTCCATCGACAGGATTTCATAGCGCTGGTCGGTATGCACGCCCAGCACATCGCTCATATAGGCGCAGGAAGCCATGGTGTAGGGAGCGGCAATGGCTTCGATGCCGGGGTCGAATTCCCATTGCCGCGACTTGCGACCGGCCATCGGACCGGTGACCCGCGCTTCGAGCCGACCGACCTGCCGACCCTCGGCTCGCATCAGTTCAAAAAAGAAGTCCTGATCGTTGATGCGCAGATTGTGGTCTTCGATCAGATCTGCGCGCAGTCCCGTCAATTCCGCCATTCTCTTGGCCAGTCGTGTCTTGTCGCGCTGCGCAATGCGTGAGCCCTGATGCAGCGCCTTCAGGTAGTCTTCATGGACAAACGTTTCAGCCGCTGCGCGTGCCGCCGCAGCCGATTGCGCGAGCGCGCCCTTTAGTTTTCCGTGGTACTGCGCAACGCCGGCGAAGGCCGGCAAAAACAGGGCAAACGGCAAATCGTTCTTTTCCTCGAACACGATGGTCTGAAGGTCCATCGCACACGACACCAGGATCACGCCAGCCAGCGCCACACCCAGCGATTGAAGCTTGTCGGCCAACGCGGCGCCGCGCGTCGTGCCATAGCTCTCACCAGCCAGGTACACCGGTGAACTCCAGCGCTGCGTGCGCGTCAGGTGCAGTCGGATGCATTCGGCCAGCGCGTCGACATCGCCGTCCACTGCCAACATTTTCTTGCGTGCCTCTTCGCTGGCGGTCAGCGAGTAACCGGTGTGCGGCGGATCGACGAAGACCAGGTCAAAATGTTCCAGCCATGAGTGCGGGTTGTCTTGCACGGCATAGGGCGGTGTCGGCATGCTGCCGTCATCGTTGATGCGAACACGCTTGGGCCCCAGCGCGCCCAGGTGCAGCCAGATCGACGCCGAGCCGGGCCCGCCGTTGAATGCAAAAAGAATCGGACGCGCCGCCTTTTTCGCGGGTGAATCGATGCCTGCCATCAGGTAGCTCGTCAGGAACAGCGCGGCATCGGGTTCGCCTTTGTGGGTCTCGGACAGGTCCATCACGACCGGAACGAATCCGGCCGTTGCGACGTAATCGAGGCGACCGCTGCCAAGTTCCACGCTGCCCTCGCTGCTGGTCGCGGGCGAGCTGTTCAGTCGTTCCACCCGTTGGCGCATGCGCCTCTTCTCATCGACACTGACCGGGCTTGGGCTGGTGGTCGTGCATGCATCTGCCGTGGAATCGTGCGCCATGAAGTCTCCAAAAAAAGCGCGATACGTTGTCCGTATGCGAGACGGAATAATATCCTGCGCTTGATCTACACACTCATGACCGCGTTGGGCGAAAGGCAGCCAAGACATAGCGTGCCTGCCCCAGTCGCTCAGGACCAGAGACGACGGAATGCTTTCTTTTCATTCCGCTAATGTTTTTATGCTTTTACAAGCCCTGAAATTTGAAGGGCTTTGTTTCCACGAATTTGCCAGCGGTGTTGCCTGAGTAGGTTTCGTTGTTTGAGATGCTGAGTTTCTTGACTTTGCCTGTCCTGGAAAAGTCGATGTCTTTGAACTCTACCCAGAACGTGTTTGGAGTGAGTGCTGATTCGAAAAAGTAGATTTTGTTCTTTTGATCGGACACTGTGCGCCATCTTGTGGATGAGATGTTTGGCTGTCCCGGTGTGCTGATGCCGAACGGTACGGAAGCGTTGCGGATGACGCTGAATACACTGGCGACGGCCACGCGTGTGTCTTCGGTCTGGGGTATGGCGTTGATGTAAAACGATGATCTTACGAATCTGTCGGCGGCACGGTTTGTACCCGGAAGCATGACGGTTCCGCCAATTTGTTTCCAGTATTCATTCAGTGCAAGTTGTTTTTCGAAGATGGGCGAGTTTGTCATCACCTGATATGACCTGTCGTGATGGATGACGAGTTTTCCGCCGATGTATTCAAAGATTGCGTTGTCCCCCGTTTCGTCCGAGATTGCCAGGTGAAGTGTTGCCAGCGATGTTCTGCCCGGCGTAGCACCCGTGACGATGGTAAATTCTGCTTTGCTCAAGCCCTTGACTGCTTCATCTACCGTCGAGTATGAATCGAGCACGTATTGCACCCACGCCGAGATGGTGAGGCCGGCTTTTTTCTGATCCCATACCCCGTATTCTGATTCGGCGAGCCAGAGCAGGTTCGCGACGAGTCCTTTTTCATTCATTCCGTCCGTGCTTGAAACGTCGTAGCCCGTGGCGATGACGCTACCGAATCTTGAAGTCCATCGAAGGGAGTTCGGTCCCACTTCTCCGTTGCGCTCCATACCTGAGGGGAATATCCAGAGGTTGGTACCCATGTCTTCATTCCAGTCCATTGAACGGGCGGTGAGGATGGTGCCGTTGGGTCCCTGATACACGACCCGTGTGCATGCATATGCCGAACCAATGCCCAATGCTGTTATTGCAATGAGCCACAAGAGTAAAAGTGTAGGCTTTAGTTTCATGATGAGCGTGAGTTTGGTAATCGGCAAGTTAGGGGTGGCAGTCCCATCCTGATTGAAGGCATGGCGGCGCATCGGTGCTGGAGATGCTAATGGCGTTGACGCAATCAACCTTTGCTGGACGGCGCAATACTTTTGCCGGACGGATATATTTTTGCCGTACACCAAGACCGGCGATCGCTGCGAAGAACGTCCCCGGCACTAGCGCAATTGGACAGGAATCAGACCGACAAAGTTCCTCGGCGACAACGGCGCGCGACTGCCACTACTTTGGGGAAAACGAGACTTACTTGCGCGCCCGCTCAGGCAGTGAAAACCGGGACGCTGCGACGACGAATCACCATGCCCATCAAGCCCAAGCCAGCCAGCAGCATGGCAAACGTTCCTGGTTCTGGTACAGCGGCCACAGGAGCCCCGGCAAAATCTACCATGTAGGATCCAATCAAATTGGGTATGGGCGGATAGAAGTCGTACAGTTGCGCCGTGATGGTCAGTGTATAAAGTGTGTTCGCATTGGCCACTTGCCCCGTCAGAACTGACGCCATGTGGGAGGGGCTGTACCAGTCAAACGACCCGGTACTGGCAACGAATGAGGAATTGTCGGACATCGTCGCGGTCAGAAAGGTGAGACCGTTAACACCCGTGATTCGTATCTGCCCCGTCGAACTCGACATGAATGTAATGGTGTCTGTGAAGACACCATTCGCCGGCAGTGGTCCTTGTCCGTGCGGGTCAAAGGCAAACGCCTCGCCGCTATAAAACGTCATGATGGGCGAACCTGTTGCGATGGGGGCGTTCAGGGTGTAGTCCGTGGCGAAGCTGGTACCCACGCTGGCCACTGCCAATACCAAACTGGCGAACAGACGATAGAGTCCAATCATGGTTTTCCTGCTTTCATTTCGAGTCATCTTCAAATCGAGTATGGTTCGATAGACCTTGCTGGCCAATAAGCTGCAACTACCTTTCTTGTCAGTAGTTCCTTACTGGTATGAATGGCCTCAAGGCAGTGCCGTTCAATCAGATGAATGCCGAAAACCTAGTAGTTTTCTTACCGAATTGATGGTCATAAGGTAGTACACAAGTACCAGTCCCCCCAGCCGCCGATACACTCTGGCCATCTACTTCAATAATCCAGAAAATGACCTACTGCGTCGCCATCAAACTCAATGCCGGACTGGTGTTCTTGTCCGACTCGCGCACCAACGCCGGACTGGACCAGATCAGCACTTTTCGCAAGATGATCGTCTACGAAAAGCCAGGCGACCGCTTCATGGTGCTGCTGTCGGCAGGCAACCTGAGCATTTCGCAATCGGTGCGCGAGATCTTGCAGATCGAGCAACTCAAGGAACACGAGGACAGCGACCCGATCACGATCTGGAACGCCAGGAGCATGTTCGACGCGGCACGCGTGCTCGGCTCGACAATTCGCCACGTCTATGACCGCGACGCCGCATCACTCAAACAGGCTGGTGTCGAGTTCAATGTGTCACTGATTTTTGGCGGCCAGATCGAGGGTGAAGGCATGCGCCTGTTCCAGGTCTACTCTGCCGGCAACTTCATCGAGGCCACGCCCGAGACGCCCTACTTCCAGATTGGCGAATCAAAGTACGGCAAGCCGGTGCTGGACCGCGTCATCTCACCGACGACGCCGCTGGATGAAGCTGCCAAATGCGCTCTGGTCTCGATGGACTCAACGCTCAAGTCGAATCTGTCAGTCGGCCTGCCGCTGGACCTGGTGATCTATGAAGCCAACGCGTTCCAAACCGACAAGGTAGTCTGTATCGACGAGAACAACCCCTACTTCCGGATGCTGCACGGCAGTTGGGGACAAAAGCTGCGCGAGGTGTTCGACAGCATCGAAGACCCGATGTGGGCCGGCGAGAAAACGGACGTACCCCTGATGGCGCAGACCGGTCGCAGCCAGCCCCTCAAGAAAATCAGCACGCCGCAAGAAAAGTTAATCTGAGACCTTGCGGGACAGACCGCAGCTACGCGAAGCGAGCCAGCTCTGTCCCCAACTGGAAACGGGATGTTGGAAGTTCAGCTTGCGGGACAGACCGCAGCTACGCGAAGCGAGCCAGCTCTGTCCCCAACTGGAAAC
>CAIVLG010000260.1 GCA_903906695.1 uncultured beta proteobacterium
CCACCAACTGTGCGTGCATCTCCTGCACGGAAATCACGTCCAGGTGATCGACGTGCGGCATGCCCTGGACCGCTGCTTCGGCCCCGGCAATGGTGGTAAAGGTGGTGACCCGCTCCAGCAGCGCCGAGGTCCGGATCTGACGCGAATCGGCAATCGCATTGCGGCGTTCTTCAACCGTGTGAATGACCATCACAATCTCATTGTTCTTGATCATGTCGACGATATGCGGCCGCCCTTCGGTCACCTTGTTGACTACCGCACAGGGCACACCGGCGGCTTTGATCGCGGCAGCCGTGCCTTTGGTGGCAAGCACTGCAAAACCCATGGCTGAGAGCGCGCGCGCTACCTCGATCGCACGTGGTTTGTCGCTGTTCTTCACCGAAACAAAAACCTTGCCCGACGATTCTCCGGGGATCAGGGATGGTCTTGGAAGCTTGGTTCCGGCTCCAATCTGTGACTTAACGAAGGCCTCGCCAAAGGTCTTGCCGACGCCCATGACCTCCCCCGTAGATTTCATCTCGGGGCCCAGAATGGTGTCCACGCCCGGGAACTTGACGAAAGGAAATACTGCTTCCTTCACGCTAAAATAGGGGGGTGTCGCTTCGGCACCAATGCCCTGGGAGGCAAGCGACTGACCCACCATGCAGCGTGCTGCGACCTTGGCCAACTGAATACCGGTTGCCTTGCTCACAAAAGGCACCGTACGCGAGGCTCGCGGATTGACCTCCAGCACATAAATCACGTCTTTGCCGTCGATGTTCTGAATCGCAAACTGCACGTTCATCAGACCAACGACGTTGAGCGCACAGGCCATGGCAGCGGTCTGGCGCTTGATTTCGTCGACGGTCTCGACGCTGAGGCTGTACGGTGGCAGAGAGCAGGCCGAGTCGCCACTGTGCACGCCGGCCTGCTCGATGTGTTCCATGACACCGCCAATGAAAGTGCGCCCGGCCTCGGTTGCTGTTCCGGCGTCGCGCAAACAATCAACGTCGCACTCGATGGCATCGTTCAAAAAGCGGTCCAGCAGCACCGGCGAATCATGGCTGACTTTGACGGCTTCACGCATGTAGCGCTCCAGGTCGCGCTGCTCGTGCACGATTTCCATGGCACGCCCTCCCAGCACGTAGCTCGGGCGTACCACCAGCGGATAACCGAGGGCAATCGCCTTTTCAAGCGCCTCAGCCTCGGTACGGGCGGTGGCATTCGACGGTTGACGCAAGCCCAAATGATGCAACAGTTTCTGAAAACGCTCGCGATCCTCGGCTGCGTCGATCATGTCGGGTGACGTTCCGATGATGGGCACACCGTTGGCCTCCAGATCGAGTGCCAGCTTCAAGGGCGTCTGACCGCCGTACTGCACGATCACGCCCAGCGGCTTTTCCTTGTCGACGATTTCGAGCACATCTTCCAGTGTCAGAGGCTCGAAATAAAGGCGGTCCGAGGTGTCGTAGTCGGTGGAAACCGTTTCCGGGTTGCAATTGACCATGATGGTTTCATAACCGTCTTCGCGCAGCGCCAGCGCCGCATGCACGCAGCAGTAATCGAATTCGATACCCTGGCCGATTCGGTTCGGGCCGCCGCCCAGCACCATGATCTTTTTTCTATGGGTGGGCGCTGCCTCACACTCCGAAGCCTCAGCCTCGTAAGTGGAATACATGTAGGCGGTATTGGTGGAAAACTCCGCGGCGCAGGTGTCGACCCGCTTGTAGACCGGTCGCACGCCCAGCGAGCGTCGTTTTTCACGCACCGCGGTGTCGGTGGTCTTGAACTGGCGCGCCAGTCGGCGGTCGGAAAATCCTTTTTGCTTCAGAGCGCGCAGGGTTACGGCGTCGATACTGTCCAGCGCCGTGCCGCTGGTAGGCAACGGCAGCCGCTCGATTTCAAGTTCGATCTTGACGATCTGTTCGATCTGTACCAGGAACCAACGGTCAATGCGCGTGAGCTCGAATACTTCATCGACGCTCCATCCGGCAGCGAACGCATCGCCGACGTACCAGATGCGATCCGGGCCAGGTTCACCCAGTTCCTTTTCGAGCAGTTCGCGGTCCTGAGTCTTCTCGTTCATACCGTCGACACCGACCTCCAGTCCGCGCAGGGCTTTCTGGAACGACTCCTGAAAAGTGCGGCCAATGGCCATCACTTCGCCCACCGATTTCATTTGCGTCGTCAAGCGGCTGTCGGCGGCCGGAAATTTTTCGAACGCAAAACGCGGAATTTTGGTCACCACATAGTCGATGCTGGGTTCGAAACTGGCCGGCGTGGCACCACCGGTAATTTCGTTGCGCAGTTCATCGAGTGTGTAGCCGACCGCCAGCTTTGCCGCCACCTTCGCTATCGGAAAACCAGTGGCCTTGGACGCCAGTGCCGAGGAGCGCGAAACGCGCGGATTCATCTCGATGACGACCATGCGACCGTCCTCGGGGTTGATGGCAAATTGCACGTTGGAACCACCCGTATCCACTCCGATTTCGCGCAGCACGGCCAACGATGCATTGCGCAGGATCTGGTATTCCTTGTCGCTCAGCGTCTGGGCCGGTGCCACCGTAATCGAGTCTCCGGTGTGTACACCCATCGGGTCGAGATTTTCGATCGAGCAGATGATGATGCAGTTGTCTGCCCTGTCACGCACCACCTCCATCTCGAACTCTTTCCAGCCAAGCAGCGATTCCTCGATCAGGAGTTCATTGGTGGGCGAGGCCTCCAGCCCGCGCTTGCAGATGACCTCGAATTCCTCCGAGTTGTAGGCGATGCCGCCACCGGTACCGCCGAGAGTGAAACTGGGTCGAATCACGGTCGGAAAACCCACTGTTCTCTGGACTGTCCAGGCTTCATCCATCGAGTGCGCTATGCCGGAGCGGGCTGACTCGAGCCCGATGCGCGTCATGGCGTCCTTGAATTTCAGTCGATCCTCGGCCTTGTCGATGGCTTGCGGGCTGGCGCCGATCAACTCGACACGGTATTTTTCGAGCACACCGTTGTGCCACAGGTCCAGTGCACAGTTGAGCGCCGTTTGCCCGCCCATGGTCGGGAGAATCGCGTCCGGGCGCTCTCTGGCGATGATCTTTTCGACCGTCTGCCAGGTGATTGGCTCGATGTAAGTTACGTCGGCAGTTGCCGGGTCGGTCATGATGGTCGCTGGATTGCTGTTGATCAGGATGACGCGGTAACCTTCCTCGCGCAAGGCCTTGCAGGCTTGTACGCCGGAGTAATCGAATTCGCAGGCCTGACCGATGATGATCGGCCCGGCGCCAATGATGAGGACGCTCTTGAGATCGGTGCGTTTAGGCATTCGTATTCTCCCGAGCGTTTTGCATCATGGCAATGAAACGATCAAACAAGTAGGCAATGTCGTGAGGACCGGGGGACGCTTCCGGGTGGCCCTGGAAGCAGAAGGCTGGCCGGTCGGTCCGCTCCAGACCCTGGAGAGTGCCATCGAACAGGCTGATATGGGTGGCGCGCAATTGGACTGGCAGCGACTTCTCGTCTACCGCGAAACCGTGGTTCTGGCTGGTGATGCTGACGCGACCGCTCGCAAGGTCCTTCACCGGGTGATTGGCACCATGGTGGCCAAATTTCATCTTGAAGGTGCTGGCACCGCTGGCCAGCGCCATGATCTGATGGCCCAGGCAGATGCCGAAGGTTGGTATCCCGGCTTGTATCAATTCCGCCGTAGCTGCAATCGCGTAGTCGCAGGGCGCGGGATCACCCGGGCCGTTGCTCAGAAATACGCCGTCGGGCTGGTAATCGAGAACAGCTGCGGCCGGGGTTTGGGCCGGTACCACGGTAACCCGACAGAAGCGCTCAGCCAACATGCGCAAGATATTGAACTTGACGCCAAAGTCATAGGCCACAACGTGAAACCGTGCGCCGCTCTGCTCGCCAAACCCTGCCCTGCCGTGCGCGTGGGACTGTCTCAATTTCCACTCGGTCTGCGTCCATTCATAGGCTGCCTTGGTCGACACCACTTTGGCCAGGTCCGAGCCCGCCATGCTGGGCGCGCCCTGCGCCAGCGTCAGCGCGCGGTCAATCGCCGGCGGCGCGACAACTTCACCCTCCGTCAGGGTCAGAATGCAGCCATTTTGTGCACCCTGGGTCCTCAGATGACGCGTCAATTGGCGCGTGTCAAGGTTGGCGATGGCCACAGTTCCTTGCTGCACCAAATATTGGGACAAGGACATCTCTGAACGAAAGTTCGACGCCACCAAGGGCAAATCCTTGATGATCAGACCCGCCGCGTGAACCTGAGCGGCTTCAACGTCCTGCCTGTTGACGCCATAGTTGCCGATATGCGGGTAGGTGAGTGTGACAATCTGCCGGCAGTAGCTGGGGTCTGTGAGGATTTCCTGGTAACCGGTTATGGCGGTGTTGAACACGATCTCGCCCACGGTGGAACCTACGGCCCCGATGGAATTACCAACAAACACGGTTCCGTCAGCGAGCGCCAGAATGGCGGGGGGAAACGTTCCCTTTAAGGACAAAAGCACTGGGTTCTCCGGCTGGGTATTGGGTTACGCCCAAACGTGCTCAAGGTTCAACTCTTGGCTTGCTTTTAGAGGGAAAATGGCTTGAGGAGGCTCTGGGCGTACGGGGTGCCATGAGGCGCACGATTATACCGCCGGCGCACTCGCATGTAGACAAATGGCCGCCGCGGCCGCGACGTTCAGCGACTCTTCGCCGCCAGGCTGCGCGATGCGAATATGCAAGCGCGCCAGCGCCTCCAATTCAGCGCAGACGCCCTGCCCCTCATGCCCCAATGACCACGCGCAGGGCCTGGGCAGCACATTGTCGGCCTGCGCCTGGTGCAGAAACAGGCCACGGTGAGAACTTGTAACGACGATAGGTACCGTCAAGGCAAGCAGCGTCGCCAAGTCCGCACCCTCGATCAGTTGCAAACCCCAATGTGCACCCATGCCGGCGCGCAGTACTTTTGGGCTCCACAACGCGGCAGTTCCTTTTAGTGCAATGACTTGTCTGAAACCAAAGGCCGAGGCACTGCGCAAGATGGAGCCGACATTGCCAGCGTCCTGTAGGCGATCCAGAATGACTGACGCAACCGTCGGTTGCAAATCAGGTGCAGATGGCAGATTGAACACACATCCCATGCGCGCCGGCGACTCAAGGGCGCTGATGTCCGCAAAAAGATCATCAGCGATGACGATGTTCTTCGGTGCAACATCAGTCAAGACCGGCGAAACAGGCCAGATGGATTCCGAAAAAACAGCCACCAGTGGTTTCATACCGCGCCTTAAAGCAGCCAGGCACAGGTGCTCGCCCTCCACCCAAAACCGACCCTGCTTGCGGTAGGCGGTGCCGTCCCGCGACAAACGGCGCAAGTCTTTCAGAAAAGCATTGTCCCGCGAAGTGAGGTGCTGCGCTGCGAATTGACTCACGTCGGTAACCCGTACATCAACTCTGTGACCGGGCGGAAAGTCTTGCGATGCTGCGGCGAAGGGCCGTGCTGGCGCAAGGCTGCGATATGCTCGGCGGTGCCGTAGCCCTTGTGTCTGGCAAAGCCATATTGCGGGAATTGCCGGTCGTATTCAACACACCAGCGATCACGGTGCACTTTGGCAAGAATGGACGCAGCCGATATGGCGGGCACCAGGGCGTCGCCCTTGATGATGGCCTCGGCCAGCACGTCGAGCACCGGTAGTCGATTGCCATCGACCAGCACCTTGTTCGGCTTCAGACGCAGGCCATCAACCGCCCGTCGCATCGCAAGCAGGGTGGCCTGCAGAATATTGAGTTGCTCGATTTCCTCGGCGCTCGCCTGCGCGATCGAACAGCACAGTGCCTTGGCCCGAATTTCATCAAACAGTCTTTCTCGGCGCAGGGCGGTCAGTGTCTTGGAATCCGCCAATCCCCTGATGGGTTGCAAGTCATCCAGAATAACCGCCGCAGCGACCACAGGCCCCGCCAGCGGACCTCGTCCGGCTTCGTCGACCCCGGCCACCAGACCGGTTACATCCCAGGTCAGAGCCGTCTGACTTCGACAGTTTTTTTCAATTCTGGAGAACTTGCTGTATCGCATGAGCGGCTATTCGAGGGGTATCACGCTGCATTCGCTCATGCAGCAATGCAAATTTCACTTGCAAGGCGGCTGTCTTCTGTGGCGAATCGAGCCACGTCAATACCGCGTCAGCGAGCGCCCGCGGTGTCGCAGCATCCTGCAAGAACTCCGGTACCACAAAATCCCGACAAAGGATGTTCGGCAAACCAACCCAGGGCTGCAATCTCTTGCGTCGCATGATCTGCCATGACAGCCAGTTCATGTGGTAGGCAATCACCATGGGACGCTTGAACAAGGCGGCTTCCAGGGTCGCCGTGCCGCTGGCAATCAGGGTCACATCACAGGCTGCCAGGACCGCATGCGACTCACCCGCGACGACTTGCAGTCGGTCTGATAAACCGCAGTTGCGCGCCGCCTGATCAATGGCGTTTCTCAGATGCGATAGCGCCGGAACCACGAACTTTATGTCAGCTGACGCCTCTCGCACAATCGCTGCCGCCTGAAAGAACCTGACAGCATGATGTTCGATCTCTGATTTCCGGCTACCTGGCAAAATCGCCACCACCCTATCGTCTGTTCGCAATCCCAATTTGAGTCGGGCCGCCGCCCGATCTGGCACCATCGGAATCATATTTGCCAAAGGATGACCCACGAAGGTGGCGGCAATGCCGTGCCGGGCCAAAAAGTCAGGTTCAAATGGAAAGATGCACAGCACATGATCGACACAGCGGCGAATCTTGTCAATTCGTTCCGGTCGCCAGGCCCACACTGAGGGAGACACGAAATGCACGGTCTTGACACCCTGCGCCTTCAGCGCGAGCTCCAGATCCAGATTGAAATCGGGCGCGTCCACGCCGATGAAAAGATCAGGGCGCTGCAATAGCAGGCGAGCCTTGAGTTGTTCACGAATGCCGACCAGCTCCCGGTAGCGACTCAGTACGTCCCAGCCGTAACCATGCAGCGACAATTTCTCAAACGGCCACCAGGACACAAAGCCTCGACGCGCCATCTGCGGCCCACCGATGCCAACCGCGCTCAGTTCATGCCAATATTCGCGCAAACCGTCGAGCAGCAGTCCGGCCAGCAAGTCGCCAGAGGATTCGCCGGCCACCATGCCGAACTTCATCCTAGCGCACGATTCCGCGTTGCGGCGAGGAGTCATCCAAGAACGTCAGCATCATCTGGACGTCAGGTACGGACTCCGGAAACTTGTCAATCAATCCGGCAATGCGTTCACGGGCTGCCTGCAGCGTCAAATCCTCACGGTACAAGGCCTTGTACATGGTTTTGACAACGGACATCCGTTCAGCCGAAAAACCACGCCGGCGCAAGCCCTCGAAGTTCATGGAACGCGCCTGCGCGGGTTGACCTTGGCACATCACAAATGGCGGCAGGTCCGCCAGCAAAACGCTGCTGATGGCCGTCATGCTATGGGCTCCGACGCGTACAAATTGGTGTACCCCAGTCAGCCCACCCAACATCACCCAATCCCCCACGTGAACGTGTCCGGCCAGGGTCGCACAGTTGGCAAAAATGGTATGGCTGCCAACGACGCAATCGTGTGCCACATGCACGTAGGCCATAAACCAGTTGTCATCACCGACCCGCGTCACACCCTGGTCACCGGGCGATCCGATATTGAAGGTGCAAAACTCACGAATCGTATTGTGGTTACCGATGATCAACTGGCATGGCTCACCGGCGTATTTCTTGTCCTGCGGAATAGCGCCCAAGGAATTGAATTGAAAAATGCGATTGTGGCAACCAATCTCGGTGTGCCCCTCCAACACGCAGTGTGGACCAACGGTCGTCCCGGCTCCAATTTTGACGTGGGGCCCAATCACCGTGTAAGGACCCACTGTGACTGAACCGTCAATTTCAGCCTGGGGATCAACGATTGCGCTGGCATGAATCGCCGTCATGCGGAGCCCCCTTACTTTACGGTTCGCATGGCGCAGGTCAATTCGGCTTCCACAGCGATTTGATCATTGACCATGGCACGCGTCCTGAATTTGAAGATTCCCGCTTTCGCACGCAGCAGTTCAGCCTCCAGAATGAGCTGATCGCCAGGTTCAACCGGGCGTCTGAAACGCACGCCGTCCATGCCCGCAAAGTAGTAAATCATCTGATCGTCGGGCGTCGCGTTGAGTGCGTCGAAAGACAGCAGGGCTGAAGCCTGGGCCAGAGCTTCCAGCATCAGCACACCGGGCATGACCGGTCGATTCGGGAAATGACCTTCAAAAAATGGCTCGTTGATGGTGATGTTCTTCAATGCCTTGATGCTTTTTCCTTTGTCGATTTCCAACACGCGATCGACCAGCAGGAATGGATAACGATGCGGCAGCTGTTTAAGAATTTTGTGAATGTCCATCTTGCTTCATCCAATTGGAGGTTTCATACCTTCAGTTTGTTTTCCAGGGTGCGAATACGGTCACGCAGGCGATGCAACTGCTTGAGTGAAGCCGCGTTCTTCTCCCAAACGGAATTCTCATCGATCGGAAAGATGCCGCTGTAGTGCCCGGCTTTGCGAATCGAACGGGTGACGAGCGTCGCCGCCGAAATATTAACCCCGTCCGCTAACACCAGATGTCCAAGCACCATCGCGCTGCCGCCGAGAGTGCAATGGGCGCCAATCGTGGCGCTGCCCGCCACGCCGACACAACCCGCCATGGCAGTGTGCTTGCCGACACGTACGTTGTGGCCAATCTGGATCAGGTTATCGAGCTTGACGCCATCCTCGATCACCGTATCCTGCAGAGCGCCGCGATCAATGCAGGTATTTGCACCGATCTCAACATCATCGCCAATTCGCACCGCTCCCAACTGCTCAATCTTCTCCCAGGCTTCTGCATTGGGAGCAAATCCGAACCCATCGGCTCCGACGACAACCCCTGGATGCAACAGACAACGCTTGCCGATAACACAGCCCTGTGACACCGTGACCCGGGATTTGAGCTCGGTCTCGGCCCCAATGCGGGCTCCGCGTTCGATCACGCACAAAGGCCCAATCTTGGCGCTTGGGTCAACGAAGGCTTCAGCGTCAATCACGGCGCTCGGGTGCCTGAGCGGCCCGGCAGGCTGCTCCATGCCCCTTTTCCAGAGCTGGGTAAGACGGGCAAAATACAAATAGGGTTGATCCGAGACGATGCAGGCCCCGCGTGTCAACGCGGCGTCGAGCGTCTGCGGACTCACAACCACGCACGCCGCCCTGGATGTTGCAAGCTGGTTCTGGTACCTGACATCACTCAGAAAACTCAAATCACTGTCGGTCGCGGAATCGAGCGGCGCCAGTCCTTCAACAATCAGATCATGTTCGCCGTGAAGTTCACCCCCGAGCGCCTTGACGATTGACCCCAGACTCAGGTTCACGGTCGAAGTACCTCACGTGCGCTACTTGACAGCACCCGCATTCAGCGCTTTGATGACTTTGTCGGTAATGTCGTGCTTTGGATTGACGTACACCGCTTCCTGCAGTATCAAATCGTACTTTTCGGCTTCAGCAACCTGCTTGACCACCTTGTTGGCACGCTCGAGTACCTGCTGCAGCTCCTCGTTCTTTCTGGAACTGAGGTCTTCCTGAAATTCACGACGTTTTCTCTGAAACTCTCGTTCCTGATCAGCCAGTTGCTTCTGACGGCTGGCGCGCTGGCTCTCGGACAAGGTCGGCGCCTCGCGTTCGAATTTGTCGGCCGCGGACTTCAGGCTGGTTCCAAGATCAACAATATCTTTTTCCCGCTTGGCAAATTCCTGTTCAAGCTTGGACTGTGCCGTCTTGGCAGTGCCAGCCTCCTTGAAAATGCGGTCAGTACTAACGAAGCCGATACGGAATTCCTGCGCATGGACCGGAGCCATTGACAGCAAACTGCCCAACACAACGCCGAGACAACACTGACGTAAAAGATAGTTCATTAGAAGTTTGTCCCAATCTGAAATTGCATGGTCTGTATTTTATCGCCTTCAAACTTCTTGACCGGCTTGGCGAAGGCAAGTCGCAAGGGTCCCATCGGTGAAATCCAGCTGACACCGATTCCAATGGATGCCCGCAGGTTATTGGCATTTGCATTAACACCGTCGCTGCCTTGAACGCCGCCGACGTCCCCAAAAAGAAACGCACGCAGAGTTCGATCATTGCCTGAGCCAGGAAATGGAGACAACAATTCGACGTTGAAGTTTTCCTTGCTGGTGCCGCCCAGCGAAATGCCGCTAGCGTCCTGTGGCCCGAGACTGCCGGGCTCGAAACCTCGGACTGAACCCAGCCCCCCACCAAAAAATCTCTTGAACACTGGGTAACTTCGATCACCGGCTGTGGTGCCGTACCCTAAGTCAGTATTGAATGCCAGAGTAAATTGCTTGCTGAGAGAAATGAATTGCTGATATTGGTAAGTTGCTCGCAAGTAGCGGGCCTCGCCTGCCACTGACCATTCTGTATAGGCTCTCTGAAAGCGACCGGAATTCGGCGAGATGGCACTATCGCGGCTGTCCCGCGCCCAGCCCGCCGTCAAAGGCACTGCGGTACTGGCATAGCCATATTCATTCGCATAGGCCATGTAGGAGTACGGCAGAGCCGTACCGGGAACGATGGTTGTTCTTTCTAGCCCCGCACCGAAATAGACGGTGTCGGTTTCGGTAAACGGCACTCCAAAGCGCAAGCTTCCACCGTCGGAAACCAATTGATAGTAGTTTTGATCCTGATAGGGGCTACTTGTCTTGTGGTACAAATCAATTGTCCGTGAGACTCCATCCTGGGTAAAGTACGGGTCGGTCGTGTTGAACACGATCACGCGATTGATTTTGCTGGTGTTGATCTGCACTCCAAGCGAATTACCCGAACCAAATGCGTTGTCCTGTTTCAGCCCGAATGTAATTCCAAGTCCGTCCGTGGATGAATAGCCGGCCCCCAAAGTCAGGCTACCGGTTGGTTTGTCCTCCACCTTGAGCGTCAAATCAACCTGATCCGGCGAACCCGGTACTTCCTGGGTTTCGACGCCGACTTCCTTGAAATAGCCGAGCCGATCAACGCGGTCGCGCGACAGCTTGATTTTGTCACCGTCGTACCAAGATGCCTCGAACTGCCGAAATTCCCTGCGCACTACCACATCGCGGGTTCTACTGTTTCCAACGACATTGATCCGGCGCACATAAGCCCGACGCGAGGGGTCAGCCTGCAAAACCAGGGCTACGCGATTGTTGGCTCGATCGATATCGGGGCGCGCGATTACTCGCGCGAAGGCGAATCCAAAATTGCCGAAATAGTCAGTAAACGCTTTGGTGGTTTTGGCCACGTCATCAGCGTTATAGGCCTGCCCTGGCCGGATAGTGACAAGAGACTTGAATTCTTGGTCCCTGCCGAGAAAATTGCCTTCCAGTTTGACACCGCTGACCACAAAACGATTACCTTCAGTGACATTGATGGTGATCGCAATGTCAGTCTTGTTGGGCAATATGGCAACCTGAGTCGAGTCCACCTTGAACTCGATGTAACCTCGACTTAAATAATATGAGCGCAATGTTTCGATGTCCGCATTCAGTTTGGCACGCGAATAGCGATCTGATTTGGTGTACCAACTCAACCAGCCACCGGTGTCCAGATCAAATAGACTGCGTAGCGTTGACTCGCCAAAAACCTGATTGCCAACAATTCGAATCTCGCTAATTTTTGCAGGATCGCCCTCGACCACCGTAAATGTGAGATTGACGCGGTTACGCTCGACCGGCGTCACCGTGGTCACCACTTCCGCCGCGTACAGGCTGCGATTGATATATTGCCGCTTGAGCTCCTGCTCGGCCCGATCGAGTTGTGCCTTGTCAAAAGGCCTGCCATCGGCCAAGCCGACATCGCGCAAGGCCTTCTTGAGAACGTCCTTGTCAAACTCCTTGGTTCCCACGAAGTCGACTTCAGCAACTGTGGGCCGCTCTTCAACGATGATCACCAGCACATCAGCGTTGACTTCGATTCGCACATCCTTGAACAGGCCGAGATCGAACAGGGCCCGGATCGCCAATGAACTCTTTTCATCGCTGTAAATATCGCCAACATGAACCGGCAAAGAGACGAAAACGGTTCCAGGTTCCACTCGCTGCAAGCCCTCGATCCGAATATCGCGGACCGTAAAAGGGTCTAATGCCCAAGCTGTACTGGCCACCAAAACCAGACCAGCCAAGCCGGTTGCGTTGCGCAAATGAAAGCGATTGAATTGCATCTTGAAATGATAAATAGTCAAACCGGCGCCTTAGCAGTCAACGCCAGACATTAGCCAAACAAGCGGTTGATGTCGTTATAAATTGCAATCGACATCATTAACAACAGGACCGCAACACCAGCTCGCTGCAAGTGTTCCAACCAAGCGTCAGAAACGGGCTTACCCGTGACCCCTTCCCAAAGATAATACATCAGGTGACCGCCATCGAGCACCGGCAGCGGCATCAGATTCAAAACTCCCAAACTGACGCTGATCAGTGCGAGGAACAGCAGGTATTGTGTCACCCCCATGCTCGCCGACTTGCCGGCATAGTCGGCAATCGTCATCGGACCGCTGAGATTCTTGAGTGATGCCTCGCCAAGCAGCATCTTGCCCATCATCCTCAATGTCATTGACGAAACCTCCCAGCTGCGAACCACGCCTCGCCAGGAGCCCTCAAGAGCCCCGTACCTGATAACGACCATGTCCGGGACAGTACCCACATAGGCACCAATCTTTCCGACCCAAAGCCCAGCGACTTTTTCCGGTTCTGGTCTGACGATCAGATTTAACTCGGCGCCATTGCGTGAAATCTTCCAAAGCGCCACAGCGGGTTCCCCCCCCACTGCCGAAGACCTGATAAGCCGACGCAACTGCTGCCCGTCAACCACCGCGATTGCGCCGATTTGGCGTACCACATCGCCTTCGCGCAAGCCGCCCCGTTCGGCCGCCGCTCCGGGCATGATGGCGCCCATCACGGGTCGCGTAAATGGTCCAATAATTCCGATCTTGTGAAACAGCTCGGCATCGACCTCGCTGACATCAATCTCACTGACTTTCAACAAAATATCAGTCGAGTCGCCTCTTGATCCACCCGTGACCTGCAGACGCAGGTCTCGCTTCTCCAGCGCACTTTGCGTCAAGAGCCAGTGAAGGTCTTCAAACGATCGAATGTCGTGCGCTTCGTCGCCGTCAAAACCGGCTCTTTCGACCTTCTCGCCGCCCATCAGTCCGGCGCGCGCAGCAACCGATCCGACCTCGGGACTTGCCAGAATCGCCGCCGGATACTGCATACCGATCCAATTCACGCAGGCATACAAGAAAATTGCCAGCAGTAGGTTGGCTGCCGGGCCAGCCGCCACGATGGCGACGCGACAGCGCAGGGGCTGCAAATTAAATGCCAGATGTCGCTCTTGCTCCAGCACGGGTCCTTCACGCTGATCAAGCATCTTCACATAGCCGCCCAGCGGAAAGGCACAAAGCACAAACTCCGTCGCTGAACGTCTTCCTCGCCATAAGAACAAGGGCTTTCCAAAGCCAATCGAGAATCGCAGAACTTTGACTCGACACGCCAACGCCATGCGGTAGTGTCCATATTCGTGCACGGCAATCAGCAGCCCGAGGGCGAGAACAAAGGCGGCGGCAGTCAGCATTCAGCTATAGAGGCCAAGTCGTCGCATCAAAACCGCTTCAGAACCTGCTGCGCAGCGTGGCGTGACTGCTCGTCCAACTCCAACAAGTCCTCCAATGATTGAGGTCGGACGGGCGTGACGGATTCAAGCGTTTCGAGATTGACGGCATGAATCTGATCAAAGCGAATTTGCCCAGCCAGAAATGCCGCAACCGCGACCTCGTTGGCGGCATTCAATATGGCAGTAGAGCCGGCGGGCGCCTTGAGAACAGACCACGCCAGCTTGAGTCCGGGAAAACGTTGCGGGTGACCATGCGAATCAAGCGATTCAAAGGTTAGGTCTGCCAAGGCGTTGAAATCAAGCGCAGCAGCCCCTGAAGCCATACGGTCGGGCCATGACAGGCCATAGGCAATTGGTACCTTCATATCCGGTGTGCCAAGTTGAGCGACGATCGAATTGTCTTTGTACTGCACCATCGAATGGACAATGCTTTGCGGATGGATCACGACCTCAATTTGATCCGGATGGATGCCAAAAAGAAAGCGCGCTTCGATCACCTCCAGCGCCTTGTTCATCATGGTCGCGGAATCGACAGAGATTTTTCGTCCCATCAGCCAATTGGGATGCGCACACGCCTGTTGCGGCGTTACATTGCACAGAGCTTCAGGGTCGAGGCGACGAAACGGTCCACCCGAAGCGGTGAGAATAATCTTGTTGACCTGGTTCGGCCACGCAGCCACATCATCCGGAAGTGACTGAAAGACAGCGGAATGCTCGCTATCAATGGGCAACAACTTGGCACCTCCCTGGCTCACCGTCTGCATAAAATAGTCGCCACCCACCACCAATGCCTCCTTGTTCGCCAACAGCAATCGTTTGCCAGCCCTTGCCGCGGCCAGACAGGGCGCCAACCCGGCAGCTCCCACGATGGCAGCCATCACCACATCGACCAATTCATGCGATGCAATCATGGCAATCGTTTGCGCTCCCCATAGCACCCGGGTCCGCAAGTTGAGCTCGCGGCACCTGCGCTCAAGCTCGCGACCGTGTGATTCGCTCGCCATCACAGCGAACAGCGGAGCAAATTGAACGCATTGGCGCAGCATCAAATCGATTTGTGTTGCGGCACTCAACGCCACTATTTCAAACCGATTCGAATGCCTCGCAATCACCTCCAAAGTGTTGACGCCAATAGATCCTGTCGATCCCAAAATGGCGACGCGCTGTTTGGGCGCCGTCGAGGAGTCTGTCATCGCCATTTTCAGATTGAGCAAAGCATCATTGCCAACGGCAACGTCGGCAGTAGAGCATCGATCCGGTCCAGAACACCCCCATGACCAGGCAAGAGGTTGCTGCTGTCCTTGACGCCGGCAGCGCGCTTGACCAGCGACTCGGACAAATCGCCAACCACACTCATGGCGTCCAGGAACAGGACTCCCGCCAGCAGATACAAGCCGCCTTTCTTCCCCAGATGACTGTACAGACTGGGAACCGATATGCCCGAAGCAGCGTCCGCCCACTGCCATCCGAAAGCCAAAATGCCAACGCCCAGCATGCCGCCCCAGACACCCTCCCAGCTCTTCCCGGGACTGATGCTGGGCGCCAGTTTCTCGCGACTGAAACGACCTCCAAATGCTCGTCCTGAAAAATAGGCAAAGATGTCCGCCACCCACACCAGGACCAGTATCGAAAGCAGGAAGTTGACGCCAATCACCCGCGCTTGCGCGACTGCCAGCCAGGCCAGCCAGAGCACAAGCACGCCTGCCAACAGACGCACCGCTTTCGACTGGGCGGCCCATGTCGACGCGCCTCGGTATAGAACCCAAGAGCCAGCGAGTACCCAGCCAAAACCAGCCATCGCCCACAACCAGGTCGTTGTCTGGTCCAGCATGCCCAGTGCCCAGGCTGCAATACAAAGGAAGAAGCAGCCCGCACCAGCGAGAACCGAGACGCGTTGACCATGGCCGTTGAGCCGGGCCCACTCCCACCCGCCCGCAGCGATCAAGATGAGGGCGACCAGACAAAACGGCACCGGGGAGCGGTAAAACAGAGCCGGCAGCAAGACCAGCAGTAACAGGATGGCTGTGATAACTCGCTGTTTCAGCATCGTCTTCCCTATGACCCCATGGACGCCAGTGCGACGATTTGATCCGATGTTCTGCCAAAGCGCCGTTCACGTTGACCAAAGGACGCTATTGCCAAATCCAGCTCGGCCTCGTCAAACTCCGGCCAAAGGCTATCACTGAAGTAGAACTCCGAGTAGGCTGACTGCCAGAGCAAGAAATTGCTGATCCGCTGCTCGCCACCGGTACGGATGACCAGATCTGGGTCCGCAACGTGCGCCATGGCCATCGCCTGACCCAGCGCAACTTCGGTGAATTGAACACCCTGGGCCGCCAATCTTGCGGCGGCCTGAACAATGTCCCAGCGACCGCCGTAATTGAAACAGATGTTCAGAATCAAGCGCGTATTGGAGGTCGTGGCCGACTCCGCTTTTCTTATGCCCGCAACCACTTTCGGTGATAGACCGGCCCGGTTTCCAACAAAATGCAGCTGAACGCCATCAACCATGAGCTGCGGCAGTTCCCGCGTCAGAGCCATGTTGAAAAGTGCCATCAGACCGGCCACTTCCTCCTCAGGCCGGTTCCAGTTTTCTGAAGAAAAGGCAAATACTGTCAGCACCTTGACGCCGCGCTGCGCGCAAGCTTTGACGCACCGACGTAGCGACACTACCCCCTGTTTGTGACCGGCCGCTCTGGGCAGGTACCGCTTTGACGCCCAGCGCCCATTTCCATCCATTACGATGGCAATATGATGAGGCACAAGATTCATGGCAATGGTGACAGTCACACCGCCATGATGTCTTGCTCTTTTGCGGTGACGAGTCGATCAATCTCAATGACGTGCCTGTCGGTTACCTTCTGTATTTCCGCCTCAGATCGTTTTTGGTCGTCTTCGGAGGCGTGTTTGTCCTTGACCGCTTTCTTGATCGCCTCGTTGGCATCACGCCGCAGATTGCGCAACGCGATCTTGGCACTTTCACCTTCATGTCTGACGACTTTTGTGAGTTCCTTGCGTCGTTCCTCTGACATGGCCGGCATCGGAACCCGTATCAAGTCCCCCATGGACGAGGGATTCAGTCCGAGATCACTGTCGCGAATCGCCTTTTCGATCTTAGCCCCCATCCCTTTCTCCCAGGGTTGGACACTGATGGTACGGGCATCGAGCAAGGATACATTGGCAACCTGACCAATCGGCAACATGGCACCGTAGTAATCAACATGGACGGTATCCAGCAATGCCGGATTAGCTCGCCCGGTTCTGATCTTGCTCAGGTTGTTCTTGAATGCGCTGATGGATTGATCCATCTTGACTTCAATCGTCTGTCTGATCTCGGAAATCGGCACGTCTGACTCCTTACTCGACTAATTCACGATACGCTAGTCGCCAAGAGCAATTTTGACACAATCAGGCATAGACCAGAGTGCCCTCGTCTTCGCCCATCACGACACGTCTGAGAGCACCATGCTTGAAAATGGAAAACACCTTGACGGGCAATTTTTGGTCTCGGCACAAGGCAAATGCGGTAGCGTCCATGATGCCCAAGTTTTGGGCCATTGCATCATCGAAGGTAATCTTGCTGTACCGGAGCGCGGCGGGATCCTTCTTTGGATCCGCTGTGTAGACGCCATCAACTTTGGTTGCTTTTAGAACGATTTCAGCACCTATTTCCGCACCGCGCAGCGCCGCTGCCGTATCTGTTGTGAAGAATGGATTGCCGGTTCCGGCCGCAAAAATAACGACCTTCCCTTCTTCAAGGTATTGCAGGGCCTTCGGTCTGACATAGGGCTCGACCACTTGTTCAATGGCAATTGCCGACATGACGCGCGCAACCAAACCCGCCTTGTTCATCGTGTCGCCCAGAGCCAGCGCATTCATGACCGTGGCCAGCATGCCCATGTAGTCAGCCGTTGCCCGGTCCATTCCAACGGAGCCTCCCGCCACGCCCCGAAATATGTTTCCGCCACCAATCACCACCGCGACTTCCACACCAAGGCGTGTGACTTCAGCGATCTCCTCGACCATCCGGACAATCGTATTTCGGTTGATCCCGAATTGATCGTCCCCCATCAGCGCCTCGCCTGACAGCTTGAGCAATATCCGCTTGTAGGCTGGTTTGGTGGCGGGCATATGAATCTTTCCGAGGGTCAATTCGATTGCTTGGCAGCGGCGACTTGCGCAGCGACTTCAGCAGCAAAGTCGTCTACTTTCCGTTCGATACCTTCGCCAACCACATACAGCGTGAAGCTCTTGACGACAGTGCCGGCTGCCTTAAGCATCTGCTCAACTGATTGCTTGTCATTCTTGACAAAGGCCTGGTTGAACAGTGAAACTTCTCGCAGGAATTTCTGCACACTGCCATCAATCCGCTTGGCCACAATCTCGGCAGACTGGACCGGCTTGCCGGCAGCTGTGGCCACCGAGGCATCTTCGGCGGCTTTGGCTGCTGCAACCGAACGCTCCCTGGCCACCAGTTCCGAAGGTACATCAGCGCTCGAAAGTGCCACAGGTTTCATGGCCGCCACGTGCATCGCCACATCCTTCGCCGCCAATTCGTCGCCCTCGTATTCGACCACAACGCCAATGCGCGTCCCGTGGAGATAAGATGCCAACTTGTTGCCAGTGCCAAAACGTTTGAAACGGCGAAAGCTCATGTTCTCGCCAATCTTGCCGATCAGCCCTTTACGCACATCCTCCAGCGTCGGTCCGAAGCCGTCTTGAGCATACGGCAGAGCGCCAAGCGCAGCAATGTCAATTGGATCGTTCTTGGCAACCAACGCAACCGCCGCGTTGGCCAGAGCCAAGAAGCTATCGTTCTTGGTGACAAAGTCGGTTTCGCAATTGACTTCGAGCAGGGCGCCCACAGTACCCTCTATATATCGAGTGACGACACCCTCCGCGGTAATACGTCCCGCCGCCTTCCCGGCCTTGCTGCCCAGCTTTACGCGCAGCAATTCTTCAGCCTTTGCCATGTCGCCCTGTGCCTCGGTCAATGCGCGCTTGCACTCCATCATCGGTGCATCGGTCTTGCCGCGCAGTTCGGCAACCATGCTTGCGGTTATTGCAGTCATCTTGATTCTCCGTACTCAGTTCAGTAGATTTACATCGCAAATAAAGAAAAGGGGGCACAACAGCCCCCTTCATTGGGGAACGCGACGACTCAGACAGCCGTTTCATCCACTTCAACAAATTCATCAGCGGTCTCAGAGGCAATCGCCTTGACCACATCGTCAACCATATTGGTTCTACCTTCGATGATCGCATCGGCAATGCCACGCGCATACAGGATCACCGCCTTCGAAGAATCGTCATTGCCAGGCACAACGTAGTCAATGCCTTCAGGCGAGTGATTCGTGTCCACCACCGCAATCAGGGGAATGCCAAGCTTCTTTGCTTCAGCAACCGCGATTTTATGAAAACCGACATCAATCACAAAAATGGCGTCTGGCAATACCGACATATCCTGAATGCCGCCGATGTCTCTTTCTAACTTGGCAAGTTCACGTGCAAACATCAGTTGTTCTTTCTTGCTAAGACTGTCGAGTCCAGCTTCCTGCTGCACCTTCATGTCCTTGAGACGCTTGATTGAAGTCTTAACAGTTTTAAAGTTTGTCAGCATGCCACCGAGCCAACGCTGATCAACATAAGGAACGCCGGCACGCAGCGCCTGCTCAGCCACAGTTTCCCGCGCCTGCCGTTTGGTACCGACCATCAACACCGTGCCACGCTTGGCAGCGATTTGGCGCACAAACTTGGCTGCCTCTTGAAACATCGGCAGCGACTTTTCCAGGTTGATGATGTGGATCTTGTTGCGATGGCCAAATATGAAGGGCGCCATCTTGGGGTTCCAGAAGCGGGTTTGGTGCCCAAAATGGACACCAGCTTCCAGCATTTCGCGCATGGTAACTGACATGTTTAACTCCAAAGGTTAGGTCTAAAATCCAGTTTATTTTGCAATTCCGACGGCACTTTCAGGTTTGCCGTCGATCATCGCAACACCTTGATGAAACTGGTTTGCTGATTTGTTTTCCAAACAGTCAGTTGACCACTCGGTAAAACCCGTGAATGATAGCATAGACCAGTCTGCCACTTTCATGCCTCTAGACCTTCGCGCCACCTTGCTGCGGATACGCGGCGGACAGACCGACCCGATAGCGGAGATCGAGCACGCGATCCGTGTCGCCCGATCTCCATGCTGCAATGGTGCCTTTCTAAAAACAACATTTGACCTTGCCCGAACCGTCGCCAGTGCGCCTGGCGTTCGGCAAAAACCGCTGGGCGGGCTGGCCGTCTCGATCAAGGACTTGTTCGATGTGGCCGGGCAAGTCACCAGCGGTGGTTCCTTGGTATTACAGAACGTGCCACCTGCCAGTAACGACAGTCCAGCCGTTGCCCGACTCCGACGCGCAGGCGCCGCCTTCGTTGGACGCACCAACATGGTCGAATTTGCGTTCTCTGGGGTTGGGATCAATCCGCACTTTGGTACGCCGATCAATCCGTGTTCCAGCGATGCCCCTCTTGTCCCGGGAGGCTCTTCATCGGGCGCTGCTGTTTCGGTGGCAACTGGCGCTGCATTCATCGGACTGGGATCCGACACTGGCGGGTCTATCCGTATTCCGGCAGCACTTACCGGTATCGTGGGTTTCAAGAATACTGCAAGACTCACGCCGACGGATGGAACTTTGCCCCTGTCCACTACGCTGGACACCGCTTGCGCCCTTACTCGCAGCGTCGAGGATGCCATTCTGGCTCACGAGTTATTAGCTCAGCGACAGGTAGCGCGCAGTCCGGCTCCGTTGAGTGCATATCGACTGGCCATCTGCAAGACGACCATGCTCGACGGCCTTGACGTTACAGTCGCGCGGGCTTGGCAGCGCACCATTGAGACTCTTGGACGGGCAGGTGCCCGCATCGACGATCTGGAGTTGACCGAGATCGTCGAACTTCAGCAAATTCAGGCAAAGGGCGGGTTTTCGGCTGCCGAAAGCTATGCATGGCACCGCCATCTCCTTGGCAAAGTAGGAGACAGCTACGACCCGCGCGTCGCCTCCCGCATCCGGCGCGGAGCGGACATGAGCGCTTGCGATTACATTGATTTGCTGGGTGCGCGGCGAAGTTGGATCGACAAGATGACAGTGGCGATGCGGGGCTATGACGCGATCCTGTCGCCGACCGTTCCATTGATAGCGCCACCGATTGAAAACGTCGCGCCGGGCGCGCAACGCGATGAAGCATTTTTTCGGATCAACGCCATGCTTCTCAGAAACACGAGTGTTGTTAACATGTTGGACGGCTGCGCGATCTCGATACCTTGCCACATAAAAGGCGAACTGCCGGTCGGTTTGATGGTTTGGGCCGGTGCCATGCGCGATGACGTGGTGCTCAACATAGCGTCTCGAGTAGAGGAATTGCTCAGAACAATGTTGCTGTGAAAGCGTTTCCCTCATGGGAATCGCAGTCATTGGCACCGGTATTGTCGGCTTTACTTCAGCCCGTGATAAATTTCGGTCATGGATCGAGTGGTATGGCGCTGAGTTCCGGCTTAGCCAGAATCCTCGCAGGCCTGATGGGCGACAGAGCGCACAAAATCGACGTCGCGGCATAGGGGGTCCAGCGGCTGCGCGCATAATCTACGCAACTATTCGCAAGCTCTACACTCCCCACCAAGGAGTTCTGTTTGACGTCATTTCATTTGGAAAAGTCAAATTCTTTCGATACTTTTCAGGACAGGACATGAAGGTTAAATTCTGGGGCGTACGCGGTTCGATTCCTTCACCCGGACCGAACACAGTGCGTTATGGTGGCAATACCACTTGCATCGAGGTTCGCACGGACGACAATGAGCTAATCATCGTCGATGCTGGCACTGGCATTTTTCCTCTCTCCCAATCTTTACTGGGTGAAATGCCGCTGACTGCCAACGTCCTGATCTCACACTCGCACTGGGATCATATTCAGGGCCTCCCATTCTTTGCGCCAAACTTTATACCGGGCAACGTATTGCGTTTGCACGGCGCCTTTGACCCGGAATCTGGCAAGGGTGTTGAGCAGGTTATGTCGGTGCAGCTGCAATACAGCTATTTCCCGGTGCGCGAATCCGAGATGAAAGCGCGAATTGAATATGTCACACTGGCCGCGGAGACAAGCATCCAAATCGGTAGCGCCACCATCACTCCGCATTTAATGAACCATCCAGTCATTAACTTTGCATACCGGATTGAAGCCAATGGAAAATCAATATTCATAACCGGTGACCACGAGCCGCCGCAAAACATTTATGAGCCGGGCGAGTCGGAATATGCTGCATACCAAAACCTTGTCGACAGCAGAAACAAGGTTATCCTGCGGGCGATGCGCGGGGTCGATGTGTTGATTGCCGACTGCTCGTACACCGAGCAGGAGTACCCTGAAAAAAGGGGCTGGGGGCACGGAACTTTCAGCTCCAGCATCCAATACGCAGTCGATGCCGGCGCCAAAGTTCTTTTTTGTACCCACCACGAACCCACGCGCAGCGACGCCGCATTGGAAGCTGCATTTCAAGAGGTTCTGACCAATCACCCGCCGCAGCCGGGTGGCCCGACCTATCGTCTGGCGAGAGAAGGTGAAACCTACGAGTTTTGAGCCCCGTGCGAAGAATTGACCACTCTTCACGCCATGCATTGCAAAGTGTGCGGGCGACGCGGCATATCGAGCTCGCCGCCCAGTCAGGGCTACCACCCCACACCTTAATGCGTCGAGCGGGCATCGCCGTGTCCAGACTGGGATTAGCGATCGCACCGCACAGCAGACTGATATGGATTGCCTGCGGCCCTGGCAACAATGGCGGCGACGGACTTGAGGCTGCGCTGCATCTGCAACGCAGAGGCAAAACGGTCATCGTTACCTGGCTGGGTAGCATTGAAAGCGCGCCGTCGGACGCTGCCACAGCGTATCTGCGCGCGCTGGCGGCGGGAGTTTGCTTCGCCGATATCCCACCACTCGGCTTTGATTTGTGCATTGACGCCATGCTGGGCATAGGCACGCCGCGCGCCCCGGAGGGCCGCATGGCCGAGTGGATCAAATTGATGAACGCCGGTTCTGGCGTCGTACTTGCGGTGGATATGCCAACCGGCCTGCACGCTGATACCGGTGTTGCTGCGCAGCACCATGTAAAAGCTCACCACACATTGAGCTTGCTCACGCTCAAGCCAGGCTTGTTCACCGCCCACGGACGGGACCTTGCGGGGACCGTGTGGCTTGATGACTTGGAGACACATCAGTCTGCTTCTGAGCAAGACGTAGTTACTGCTCCAACAGCCTGGCTTGCTGGTGCACCAGTGGCGTCGGGGCGCCTACATGCCTCTCACAAGGGAAGTTACGGCGATGTGGTAGTGGTCGGCGGCGCGCATGGCATGACCGGCGCCGCTCTGTTGGCGGCTTCAGCGGCCCTGCACGCGGGTGCCGGACGTGTCTTTGTTAGCTTGCTTGACAGCAACGCGCTAAGCATTGATGTCCAGAGACCAGAACTGATGATCAGAGCCATCGAGACAATCGACCTCAAGGTCATGGCGGTGGTTTGCGGTTGCGGAGGCGGCGACGCCATCGGCCAACCTCTTGCAAATATTTTGTCCACTGCTGCGCACCTCGTTGTCGATGCAGATGCCATCAATCGATTGGCCAGCGATTCAATACTTCAATCTCTATTGCATGCCAGAACCAGGCGACTGGCAGCAACCGTGCTGACACCACATCCTTTGGAAGCTGCCCGCTTGCTGGAATGTTCTGTCCTGAAGGTGCAAGGCGATCGCGTCAACGCTGCGCAACTCTTGGCTAGCCGCTTCAACTGCACGGTGGTTCTGAAAGGATCGGGCACCATCATTGCAGCGCCGGATGAAATACCGGTCATCAATCCCACCGGCAACGCACAACTCGCGACGGCGGGCACTGGCGATGTACTGGCCGGCATGATAGGCGCTGGATTGGCGGTCAATCTACCACCATTCCAAGCGGCCTGCGAGGCCGTATTCCGGCATGGATTGCAAGCCGATCATTGGCCCTGCGGGGCGGCCGCGCTGACCGCCGCGGAGCTTTCGAAACTCCCGTTCAGAAATAGGGAAGTGATCGGTTCATGATCGCCGGCGGGATTTTCGCCCTTTATCTTTGGGCTTCTTGGCAGAATTAGCCGCGGATTCTTGCCGCGGAGCCGAAAGCCCAGGCATCCTCCTTGTAGCGCGCTTGCCGCTGCCAAAGGTCTCGTCCATCTCACCGGTGGCGACCTCCAGACGCTGACCCTCTTTGTCTTTCAATGCCCGCGACACCAGACCGTCCGCTGGTTGAGCCAGCAACAAGTCAATTCTTCGGCCGTCAAGATCGACCCGGCTAACTATGACCTGCAATCGGGAGCCAATCGCATAGCGCATACCCGTACGCTCGCCACGGAGTTCCTGGCGCACCTCATCAAAGCGATAGTAATCACCACCCAGTTCAGTGATATGGACCAGTCCTTCAACGAACATGGTATCCAGTGTGACGAAGATCCCGAAGCTGGTCACCGAACTGACCGTGCCAGCGTATTCCTCGCCCAGATGTTCGCGCATGTGTTTGCACTTGAGCCAGGCCTCAACGTCCCGGCTGGCCTCGTCGGCACGGCGTTCGTTGGCGCTGCAGTGCAACCCCGCAGCTTGCCAAGCCTGAATTTCAGGGCTCAACTTCTTTGGCTTCTGCGCTAAGGTGGCGACGTCGGTTTTCCGTCCTTTTTCCAGTCGGCGCGCCAGCCTTTCGTGAGCTTCACCCGGCGTTGGCAATTCAGGCAATTGATATTTTGTCTTGGTCAAAATGGCCTTGATAACGCGGTGCACCAACAGATCGGGGTAGCGACGAATCGGACTGGTGAAATGGGTATACGCATCAAATGCCAATCCAAAGTGACCGCCGTTCAGTGGCGTATAGATCGCTTGTTGCATTGAGCGCAATAGCATCGAATGAATCTGTTGCGCGTCCAGCCGCTCCTTTGTAGCGCTGGCAACTGCTTGAAATTCGCTTGGCTTGGGCGAATCGCCAATCGTCAAACCAATGCCAAGAGCTTTCAGATAGTTGCGAAGAATCTCCGTCTTCTCAGTGGTCGGACCTTCATGCACGCGATACAGGCCCGCATGCTTGCTTTGACCGATGAAATCGGCACTGCATACGTTGGCCGCCAGCATCGCTTCTTCAATCAGTCTGTGCGCTTCGGTGCGTGTGCGCGGAACAATCTTCTCGATGCGACCGCTATCGTCGCAAACGATCTGTGTCTCGACTGTCTCAAAATCGACCGCGCCGCGGCGCAGCCGAGACTTGAGCAATGCCTGATAGACATCGTGCAGGTTGATCAAATCTGCTACCCGATCCTTGTGCTTCATGGCGTCCAGACCACGGGTATTGGCCAAAATCGCGGCCACCTCGGTGTAGGTAAAGCGGGAATGACTCCACATCACCCCCTGGTAAAACTGGTATGCCGAAACTTCGCCTTCAGCAGTCACCATCATGTCGCACACCATGCACAAGCGCTCGACTTCCGGATTGAGAGAACATAGACCGTTTGACAATTTCTCCGGCAACATGGGAATCACGCGGCGCGGAAAGTAGACGCTGGTCGCACGGTCATAGGCATCAACATCAATCGCTGACCCGCTGTCCACATAGTGACTGACATCGGCGATCGCGACCACCAGACGCCAGCCCTTCACCGCTGACTTCCCAAGTCCGATTTTGGCCGGTTCACAATAGACCGCATCATCGAAATCGCGTGCATCGTCACCGTCAATGGTCAGCAGCGGCACGTCGGTCAGATCGACCCTGTGTTTCTTGTCTTGCGGACGCACTTTGTCCGGCAAGGCGCGGGCCATCGCAATGCATGCCTGTGAAAACTCGTGTGGCACACCATATTTGCGCACTGCAATTTCAATCTCCATACCAGGATCGTCTACTTCGCCCAGAACCTCAGTGACACGCCCTACAGGTTGACCATACAAGGATGGCGCTTCAGTCAGTTCCACGACAACCACCTGGCCTGCCTTGCCAGAACCGGTTGCGGCTTTTGGAATCAATACATCCTGACCATAGCGCTTGTCCTCCGGGACCATGATCCAGATGCCGCTTTCCAGCAACAAGCGACCAATGATCGAATCGTTGGCGCGTTTGACGATTTCGAGCACCCGTCCTTCAGGGCGCCCTTTGCGATCACTGCGCACGATACGAACCCGTACACGATCCTTGTGCAGCACGGCGCGCATTTCGTTTGGTGGCAGATAGATATCGGGCTCACCGTCGTCTCGGGAAACAAAGCCGTGGCCGTCGCGATGGCCCAGAACGGTGCCTTCAATTTCATCCAGCAAGCCGCTGGTTTTTTGGGTATTTTTGATACAATTGCTCTCTTTCCTGAAATGCCCAGGTGGCGGAATTGGTAGACGCACTAGTTTCAGGTACTAGCGAGTAACTTCGTGGGGGTTCGAGTCCCTTCCTGGGCACCACAATATAAATGAAATCCGGCAATCCATGAAGAGAATTCCGGGCTGTTAGCTCACAAAAAGTCGCTTGGAATCCAACGGCTTTTTGCTTGGTTGGCATTTTTGACCGTACACATCAAAAGGGTTGTGCAACTAGATCATGCCCTTGCGTCGCCACGATACGAGCTTTGGTGAACTCACCGACCTTTAAGGTCTTGCTGATCTTTTCGGGCGGCGACAATTTCACTACACCATCAATTTCCGGCGCGTCGGCGTAAGTTCGCCCGAGCCCCCCTTTTTTTCCCAAACCTGGTGCGGAATCGACCAGTACTTGCATGGTACTTCCGATTCGCCGCCGCAATTTTTTCACCGATACGCTCTCGGCGACCGCCATGAAGCGGGCACGCCGCTCCTCCCTGACTTCGAGGGCTAACATGCCGGCAAGATCATTGGCGGCAGCTCCCTGCACCGGGCTGTAGGCAAAGCAACCTGCGCGGTCAATTTCGGCCTCACGGATAAAGTCCAATAGGTGGCAAAACTCTTCCTCCGTCTCTCCCGGAAATCCTGCGATAAAGGTACTGCGCACAACAAGCTCGGGACAGACCTCTCGCCAACGCTGAATGCGATCGAGATTCTTCTCGCCGCTTGCAGGACGCTTCATGCGCCCAAGTACGTCGGGGTGACTGTGCTGCAAAGGTACGTCGAGATAGGGCAACACCTTGCCCCGCACCATAAGGTGTATCAACTCATCGACACTGGGATACGGGTAGACGTAGTGCAAACGAACCCAGGCACCGAAAGGCTCTGCCATATCGCCGAGCGACTGCACCAATTCCAGCAGACGGGTTCTGATCGGTTTGCCTTCAAAAAAACCCGTCCTGTATTTCAGATCAACGCCATACGCTGATGTGTCCTGACTGATCACCAACAATTCCTTCACTCCGCCCTCAAACAATGCTTGTGCCTCCCGCAACACATCGCCAATCGATCGTGAAACCAGATCGCCGCGCATTGAAGGGATGATGCAGAAAGTGCAGCGGTGATTGCAACCTTCGCTGATCTTCAGGTAGGCATAGTGTTTTGGTGTGAGTTTCAGTCCCGCGATGCCAAAAGAACCGGGTATCAGGTCGAGCAGGGGATCATGCGGCCTCGGCAAATACAGATGCACTGCGTCCATCACCTCCTGTGTCGCTTGTGGACCTGTCACCGCCAGCACACTGGGGTGTAGTTGCCGTACCAGGTTGCCACCATCCGGTGCGCTTTTCGCGCCCAGACATCCGGTGACAATCACTTTGCCGTTCTCCGCCAACGCCTCACCAATGGTGTCCAGGCTCTCCTTGACCGCATCGTCAATAAAGCCACAGGTATTGACAATGACCAGATCGGCGCCCTGAAATGTCTTGCAGGTTTGGTAGCCCTCAGCGGCGAGCTGGGTCAGGATCAGTTCCGAATCGGTCAGAGCCTTCGCACAGCCAAGGCTGACAAAGCCAACTTTGGATGAATTCGTTTTGTGGTCGATCAACTCGCTCATATCAGCCGTGGTACCTGCCTCTTCCTTTACATCAAGGTTTGATCCCAAAAGCACTCAACATCTGACCGGTTTGCTTTTGCATCTGCTCCTGCATTTTTGTCAATACGCTCGTCGACTGTTCAAGACTTCCGCCCATCATGCCTTGAAGTGCAGGGGACTGCAAGCTCAGAAATTGCGTCCACATTTCCGGCGTAAATCCTTTGGTTTGTTCACTGAATCTGGCCTGTACTTCCATCAAAGCCTGTATGTTCTTCTCCAGGTATCCTCCCATAAACCCCTGCATTGCATTCCCATAAAAGCGAATCACGCTGGCCAACACCGGCGCCGTAAACATCGGAGAGCCATTCGATTCCGCCTCCAGAATAATTTGAAGCAAGATACTGCGGGTCAGATCTTCTCCGGTTTTTACGTCACGCACGACGAAAGGTTGACTGTCCATCACCAAGCGCTTGACCTCTGCCAGAGTGATGTAGCTCGATGTGTCAGTGTCATAGAGCCGACGATTGGGATATTTCTTGATGACACGCTGGGTGACTTTGGTTTCCACTGCTTGTTTGATTTGCATAGGTACTCCCGTGGCCTAGATCAGCGCACAAAAATGTATTGCGCTGCAACACATTTTAGGGAGCGCCCCGCCATGACGCCCCAAGGTTTACCCTGAGACCAAGTGACAAGCAGTGATAACAATGGATTTAATGGTAGGCGCGATTGGACTCGAACCAACGACCCCCACCATGTCAAGGTGGTGCTCTAACCAGCTGAGCTACGCGCCTAGGGACTGTTCGTGGCGGGAATTGTAGCAGCATGCCCCGCCACGTTGCGCCCGCTCAGCGAATCGGACGCGTGTGCAACCAACGATCGGCGATAATCAACGCTTACGTAAACGTCAATCATTCATTGGAGTTGAGCATGGAGATCGCGGGCAAAGTATTTATCGTGACCGGTGGTGCATCGGGTTTGGGCGAAGGCACCGCCCGCATGTTGGCTGCCAAAGGTGGCAAGGTGGTGATCGCAGACATGCAGAACGAAAAAGGGGAAGCTGTCGCCAGGGAAATTGGCGGAGTATTTCTGAAATGCGATGTAAGCCAGGAAGCAGAAGGTCAGGCGGTAGTGGCGAAAGCCGTTTCCCTCGGCAAATTGGTGGGCCTGGTCAACTGCGCAGGCATCGCGCCGGCGGAAAAGACAGTAGGCAAGAACGGGGCGCACAGTCTTGCTGTGTTTGGGAAATGCATTGTCGTTAATTTGATTGGCAGCTTCAACATGATTCGCCTTGCCGCTGAGGCCATGTGCAAGAACGACGCCGAGATTACCGGTGAGCGCGGAGTCATGATTTCCACTGCATCGGTAGCAGCCTATGATGGTCAGATCGGTCAAGCCGCCTACAGCGCGTCCAAAGGAGGTATTGTCGGCATGACGCTACCGATCGCGCGCGACCTCGCCCGCAATGGCATTCGCAACATGACCATCGCACCGGGCATTTTTGGCACCCCCATGATGTTCGGCATGCCCAAGGAAGTACAGGAATCGCTGGCCGCCAGCGTGCCCTTCCCTTCGCGTCTGGGAACGCCGCAGGACTACGCCAAATTGGCTCTGCATATTTTCGAAAATGACATGCTCAACGGCGAAGTGATTCGCTTGGATGGGGCCATTCGCCTGGCGCCACGTTAGCAGGGAAAGGGGCCAATGCCCCCGGTCGGAACAATGCGTTGACACTGGCGATGGATGCCACACTGAGCCACAATACTGGCCGTGAGTATTCCACAAACCTTTATTCAAGAACTGATCGCACGCGCCGACGTCGTGGAGGTCGTTGGGCGCTACGTGCAACTCAAAAAGGGTGGCACCAATTTCATGGGCTTGTGCCCCTTTCACGACGAAAAATCCCCGTCTTTCTCGGTCAGCCCAGTCAAGCAGTTTTACCATTGCTTCGGATGCGGAAAGAGCGGCGATGTCATCAGTTTCCTGACAGATCACACAGGCATGACCTTTGTCGAGGCGGTCAAAGACTTGTCTCATCAATATGGTTTGACGCTTCCGGAGGACGACGCCAGTCCGGAAGACCGGACCCGCGCGACTGAACAACGGGAAAGGCGGACCCACTTGAGCGCAGTGCTCGAAAGAGCGGCCGACGCCTATCGAAGAAAACTTAAAGATTCCGCCAAGGCTGTGGCCTATCTCAAAGGGCGCGGCCTGTCCGGCGAGATCGCCAGGCACTTCGGGCTGGGTTACGCACCTGAAGGTTGGCGCAGCCTGGCCAGCGTCTTCCCCAACTACGATGATCCGCTGCTGGTGGACAGCGGACTGGTCATTCTGAACACCGAAGACGATGGCGACGAAAAACGCTACGACCGGTTTCGCGACCGTGTGATGTTTCCGATCCGAAATGTCAAGGGTGAATGCATTGGACTTGGAGGTCGCGTGATCGGTGACGACAAGCCAAAATATCTCAATTCTCCTGAGACACCCGTGTTTAGCAAAGGCCGCGAGTTATACGGCCTGTTCGAAGCCAGAAACGCTTTGCGCGAACATGGCTACGCCTTGGTCACAGAAGGCTACATGGATGTAGTCGCATTGGCCCAGCTTGGCTTCCCGAACGCAGTGGCAACACTCGGAACCGCCTGCACGGCCGAGCACGTCCAGAAACTATTTCGTTTTACGGATTCGGTGGTATTCAGTTTCGATGGCGACGCCGCAGGTCAACGCGCGGCACGCAAAGCGCTGGACAATGCGCTGCCGTTTGCCGAAGATGTTCGCAGCGTCAAATTCCTCTTCTTGCCAAGCGAGCACGATCCCGACAGCTTCATACGAGAATTTGGCAAGGAAGCATTTGCGCGCTGCGTCGCCGAGGCGATGCCCCTGAGCCGTTTCTTGATCGAGGTTGCGCGCGAGGGCTGCGAGCTCTCAAGCGCGGAGGGCCGCGCTCATTTGGCGAGTCGGGCCAGAGCCTTGTGGATGCCATTGCCCGATGGTGCACTCAAGCGACAGTTGCTGACCGAAATTGCGGAACTGGTGCAATTGGCGAGCCGCGAATTGTTAGACCTGTGGACCGCCAATTCCTATGCGGTCCCTGCCGAGAAATCAAGACGCGACCACTATCATCGGGAGAACTTCGCTGCGAGTGCGACTTCGATGGTTCGTCAACTTCCTGCCAGCCGCGCCGACCACGCAGTCAGGTTGTTGCTGGGTAATATGGCGGCACTGGAATGCCTATCCGCCGAAGACCACGGCGTGCTGTGCGAACTACCGGCGCCGCACGGCCCTCTTTTTGTCTGGCTGGAAAGCCAACTGAATGAGCATGGAACACAACCCTGGCTGGTCTTGCGGGAAAGCCTGCGTGGACGCGAATGGGAAGAACTTGCCGTGCGACTGATGAACGGGTATGGATTGGGCGTGACAGACCCAACTGATTCTTCGTTGAGCGAGTTACGCAACTTGCTCGACCGGATGCTGATTGAACGCCTGAAATTGCAGGAAACCAATACGATCCGCGAGGCCAAGGCGGATCCGGCTGCAATTTGGCGGTATCGCGAATTCCAGACAAGGCGACTGCAACTCGAAGCCCGACTCACCGCAAAGTTCGACTGACGGAACTTGGTCATCGCAGCGATGGTATAATCCGCACGCTCTCCAGGCAAGAGCGACAGCAGCACCTCCGGTCCGGCCAAACGATGACAAAGTTCACAACTGGCTAATTTTCGCAAGGACTGCATACCAAATGTTCGCCCCCTCGTCTTGCCGGCAGGAATTATTTCCACTGTCCGTCGAACTGCGCCTATCGGTTAAGACACTCGCTGAGTTCGTTCAATTTGTTTCTTGAAATTCAGAGGTTTATCATGCCTGCACAAAAATCCAAAACGCCCGCACGATCCACTGCAAAAGCGGTTGCCGCAGGAGGTGTCAACAAGTCTGTGCATAGCAAGACAGCGACTAAATTCGCACCGCTAAACGTGATCCAGAAGCCGGCAACGCACTCAAGAGCAGCGCATTCCTCCAAGGCTTCCAAGGACGCTTTGGTCGCCGAATTAAGAAATGTGTCGACCCTTGTTGCCAGCAAGGACCTGGTTGTGAAGAAGAAACCCGGACGTCCGCCCAAAGTGGCGTTGCTGCAAACCAATGCCGTACCGACAAGCGGAGCCAAGCGCGGCCGCAAGCCAAAGGTTGCGTTAGTCGCCCCCGGCATTGAAACTGCCGACATGGCTGAAATCGAAGCGGACCTTGTCGGTGAGCCAATCGCCAGCAGCGAAAAAGTAAAACCCCTGCGAATGAAGATCAGCAAGGCCAAGGAGCGGGCGCTGATGAAAGAGTTTGGTCTTGACGAAACCGTTCTATCAGAAGAAGACATCGCGAAACGCCGATTGCGCTTGAAAGCGCTGATCAAGCTGGGCAAGACACGCGGTTATCTGACGCACGGTGAAATTTCAGACCATTTGCCTGACAAGTTGGTAGACGCTGAAACGCTGGAAGTTGTGATCTCCATGCTCAACGACATGGGAGTGGCGGTCTATGAGCAGACTCCGGACGCTGAAACATTGCTTCTGAACAACAACGGCCCGACTGCCGCCACTGAAGAGGAAGCAGAAGAGGAAGCCGAGGCCGCTCTTTCCACCGTCGACAGCGAGTTCGGCCGCACGACCGATCCAGTACGCATGTATATGCGTGAAATGGGCACGGTCGAACTGTTGACGCGTGAAGGTGAAATTGAAATCGCCAAGCGCATTGAAGGCGGATTAATGGCCATGATGGAGGCTATTTCCGCCTCCCCTGCAACGATTGCCGAAATCCTGCGACTGGGCGAGGATATCCGCGAGGGCAAGATTGTCATTACCACCGTGGTTGACGGTTTTTCCAATCCCAATGAAGCCGACGACTATGTGGCTGAAGAAGATTTTGATGAGTTCGACGCAGCCGACGACGACGACGGCAAAGGCGGATCCAAAGCGCTGACCAAGAAACTCGAAGAACTCAAACGAGAGGCGCTTGGTCGTTTCGACAGACTGCGCGATCTGTTTGAAAAGATCCACAAGATTTATGACAGAGAAGGTTATGGCAGCCCGAACTATGTCAAGACGCAAAGGCTGCTGAGCGAAGAGCTCATGTCCATTCGCTTTACTGCCAAGGCAATCGAGAAGCTTTGTGACATGGTGCGCGCTCAGGTGGACGATATCCGCAAGAAGGAGCGCGAACTGCGGCGCATCATCGTTGACAAGTGCGGTTATCCGCAGGAGAGCTTCATTGCCAATTTCAGTGGTCGGGACAGGCACGGCAACCGGGTGGCAAGTCAGCTGTTGAACCTGAAGTGGATCGAGAAGCAGACCACGCTGGGCAAGCCGTGGAGCGCCATCATGGCGCGAAATATTCCGCCAGTGCAGGACCTGCAGCAAAAATTGACTGATCTGCAGGCGCGCGTGGTCGTACCTTTGGACCAACTGAAGGACATCAACAAGCGCATGAATGAGGGTGAATCTTCTTCCCGCGCCGCCAAGAAAGAGATGATCGAAGCCAATTTGCGGCTGGTCATCTCGATCGCCAAGAAGTACACCAATCGGGGCCTGCAGTTTCTGGATTTGATTCAGGAAGGAAATATTGGTTTGATGAAAGCGGTCGACAAGTTCGAGTACCGCCGTGGCTACAAATTTTCGACCTATGCCACATGGTGGATTCGGCAGGCAATCACTCGATCCATCGCTGACCAGGCACGCACGATCCGTATTCCGGTGCACATGATCGAAACCATCAACAAGATGAACCGCATCAGCCGCCAGCACCTTCAGGAGTTTGGCTTTGAGCCCGATGCCAGCGTGTTGGCAGAACGCATGGAGATCCCGGAAGACAAGATCCGCAAGATCATGAAAATTGCAAAAGAACCGATCTCGATGGAAACACCAATCGGTGACGACGATGATTCACATTTGGGCGATTTCATAGAAGACAGTGCCAACACGGCGCCGATGGAGGCTGCCATGCAGGCGGGTCTGCGCGACGTCGTGAAAGACATTCTGGATAGTCTGACGCCGCGCGAAGCCAAAGTGCTGCGCATGCGATTCGGAATCGAGATGACAAGCGATCACACCCTCGAAGAAGTGGGCAAGCAATTTGACGTGACACGTGAACGAATCCGTCAAATCGAAGCCAAGGCGCTACGCAAACTCAAACACCCGTCGCGCTCTGACAAGTTGCGCAGTTTTACAGACAACCTGTAGCCATCCGCGTAGAGACTCTTCTCTTCGTTCTCTGCGCGATGGCGGTGACGCTTCAATCGACCAGCGTAGCGTAGACCAGGTTGCGAAAAAGCATTCGGTAGTACTCGCGCTGATTGGGTGCCTGCAGCATCAGGCAGGCGAACATGTCTTCAGCCGGATCGACAAAAAATGTGGTGCCGGCCATGCCACCCCAGTAATAGGCTCCCACAGAGCCTGGCACGGGCGCCAATCCGGCATGCGTGCGAACTGCAAAACCCAGACCAAAACCATAGCCGGGTGGCAGCAGGTCGCGCGACGCCCCACTATTAACTTGGATCGCCCCCAGATGATCAGCAGTCATGAAATCGACAGTTCTAGAACCCAACAGTCGCACACCGCCGAGTTCACCCCTGTTCAACATAAACTGCAGAAAACGCGCGTAATCCAGCGCGGTCGAGGCGAGACCGCCACCGCCGGATTCCATCACGGCGTCTTCTCGCACATCGATCAGTCGCATTTGCAATCCACCCTCGGGATCCCGTACAAACGGCTCGGCAATTCGGGAATGATGACACTTTGGCACTGAAAACCACGTATCTTTCATGCCCAAAGGTTCAAACACTTCCTTCTTCAAGTATGCCCCGAGCGTCGCGCCGCCAAGCACTTCAACCAAACAACCCAACACATCCGTGGCACGACTGTATTCCCACACCGAGCCCGGCTCGAACATCAGCGGTAGCGCCGCCAACTGCAGCGAGAATTCGGCGTTGCTTCGCTTGCGTGATCCGATTCGGGACTGCGCATACTGCCGTTGCACCGAAGAAGTACCCATGAACTCGTAACTCAGACCTGCCGTGTGCCGCATTAGGTCTTGCACCGTCGCCGACTGTCGCACATCCTGCAGTTGCGCAGCGCACTCGACCAGTCCTGCGATTTTCAGCGCTGAATACTCAGGCAGATATTTGGCAACCGGATCACTCAACAGCAATTTCCCTTGCTCGACCAACATCATGACAGCGACCGACACGATCGGCTTGGTCATCGAATAGATGCGGAAAATAGCGTCCCGCCTCATGGGCGAGCCAGTAGCAGGATCGAGCGAACCCAGACTTTCGAACAGCGCCAGTTTCCCGTGCCTGGCTATCAGGACGACCGCGCCCGGCAGGCGCTGTCGATCAACTTCGGTTTGCAGCACCTCAATCAGGCGCCGCATGCGCTGTGGACACAATCCCAGGTTCTCCGGCGCCTCGGCCGGCAGATCCGGGACGGACACATCTGACGGAATTGGCACACCCATCATGACACCCTTGAAGATAACGATTGGCTATGCAAAACAAGCTCCGAATTGACTTACCGGACTAATATACTCGCTCCGCAACGGTCTAAGGTTTTGTCAGTGAAACAAAGGTAGGCGTGGTATCAAATTACGACTTGGCGCAGATTGCTTTATCCCTTTATGTGGCTGCGACTCTGGGTCTCAGCGGCAGTGCTTCGTGGGATTTTGGCAGTTGTCAGTACAGCGGGCGCTGCACCATGAAGGAGTTTTTGTTCAGTCCTTACCTTGACATCAACATTCCCACCACGGCCATATCACAACCGACGAAATCGGCCAACGTTGCACCGCAACTCTTGGTCGAGTCACCCGCCGGTGCGATCCCGCAAGACATGAAGGCCTTGACGCTCGCCTTCGCAACCGGGGAATGTGGCAACGAACGTTGGGGTGGTCGCCATTCGAAAGAGATAGTTGGTTCAACAATCAAATCGCTCCGGCGCGCCGGAATCGCCTACGTGATTTCAACCGGGGGAGCACAAGGAGTCTTCAACTGCAGCACCGATGAGGGCATGGCGCAGTTCATCGCTCACTACGATTCCAGCTATCTGATGGGCTTTGATTTCGACATTGAAGCCAATCAGCCTGAAGCGGCGGTCACCGCTCTGGTCGAACAGATCGGAGCGGCCATGCGACGCAAACCTTACCTGCGCTTCAGTTTCACACTGGCGGCGCAGTCAGGGGCAGGTACGACGCGCGGCAGTCTGAACCGGCAAGGGGATTTGGTCATGCAAGCCATTGCGAGAGCCGGTTTGAAGAACTACTTTGTCAACCTGATGGTCATGAACTTCGGCGAGGCGAAATCAAACAATTGCGTGGTCGAATCCGAGCATTGCGACATGGCCGCTTCGGCAATCCAGGTCATTCGAAATTTCAGCCGACAGTACAGCGTCCCTTTGCGACGGATAGAGGTCACGCCAATGATCGGGGTCAATGACGTGACGGCCAATGTCTTTACCTTGAGCGACGCCCGCGCACTGGCCAGTTTTGTCTCCACCAACGGTCTTGGCGGCCTGCATTTCTGGTCGCTGAATCGGGATCAGCCCTGCGCGCAAAGCCTGTCTGCGGTGTCCCCAACATGTAGCAGCCTCGACGGTTTGCGCAGTTTGGAGTTCACCAATACCTTCGCCATCGACTCGCACTGATCCGCCGGTCGGCGTTGCCAAATATTCGCCATTTCTTGCCGATTAATTTGCCTGCACTGCTCGAGGGCAAGGTTTCCCAACAATTGCACCAGTTGCGGGCGTCGGACGCTGAACCGGCCAAGAATCCGTGCTGCGATCAGACCTCAGCTCCTGAACATCGCGATGGTGTGGTGATAATCAGCATGGCACGGTTCCTGCAATGTCACCGTGGCGCATAATGATCGATGGTAGCGTGGCTTGCGAAATTTCGCCTGAAGTGCGAGAGTAAACCCCGATGCCTTTGCCATTCTGGTGCTGCTAAAGTTCGCGCTCCGGCATGACAGTGAGGGTGGCTCTGTCCGTCCATTTTGATCCAACATTTTTACTGGAGTAACGCAAATGCATTTGAAGAGACTAAAGATCGCGGCCGCTTTCGTGGCTGTCATGGGTGCCGTGCTGGCAGCCCCAGCCCATGCGGGCAAGACACTGGACGGCATCAAGGCGCGCGGCCAACTGGTCTGCGGCGTCAATACCGGTCTCGCCGGCTTTGCAGCCGCGAACACCGCCGGAAAATGGTCGGGCCTGGACGTCGACGTTTGCCGTGCACTGGCCGCCACGGTGCTTAGCGACGCCGAGAAAGTCAAGTACGTTCCGCTTAACGCTCAGCAGCGCTTCACCGCCCTGCAGTCGGGCGAGATCGACATCCTGCCGCGCAACACCACGTTCACGCTAACCCGCGACGCCTCGCTCGGTTTGAACGTCACGGTGCCCAACTATTACGACGGCCAGGGCTTTATGGTCACCGTCAAGAGCAAGATCAAGAGCGCCAAGCAACTCAAGGGACAAACAGTTTGCGTGCAGTCCGGCACCACCACTGAAAAGAACCTGACCGACTACTCCAAAGCCAATGATCTGGGCATCAAACCGGTTGTGTACGAGAAACTTGAAGCTGCAGAGAATGCCTACTTTACCGGTCGTTGCGTCGCCTACACGACGGACGCCTCCGGTCTGGCATCGACCCGCAATGACAAGGCCAAAGACCCCAAAGAGCATGTCATCCTGCCCGACCTGATTTCCAAGGAACCACTGGGCCCAATGGTGCGCCGCGGCGATGACGAATGGTTTGCCATCGTCAAATGGGTGATGTATGGCCTGCTTGAGGCTGAGGAATACGGTGTGACGCAGGCCAATGTGGACCAAATGAAATCCAGTGCGGACCCGGTGGTACAGCGGTTGCTGGGCGGAGGCAATGAAGACACCGGCAAACTGCTGGGTCTGGACAAGGAGTGGCTGGCCCGTGCCGTCAAAGCGGTCGGCAACTATGGTGAAAGCTTCGAGCGCAATGTGGGCCCCAAATCACCACTTGGGCTGCCGCGCGGCATGAACAATCTTTGGAACAAGGGTGGCCTGATGTACGCCTACCCGGTCCGTTAGGCTCACAAGCAGTTTCCTGCTTCATTGAAGAGTTGCTGCCGGTACCCATTTCACGTGCCGGCAGCTCTTTTTAATCCCAGACGATGGTCTTTCCTGCTTGACAACACCCTTTCTTGTGAGCGCCACATGAGCCCGAAGCCCCCGCCGAAAAAGAAGATCTGGTCCTGGCGCAGTCAGGCGTTCAGAGGGTTGATTTATCAGGTTGTTGCGATCAGCCTGATTGTTGCGGTCGTCTGGTTTCTCGCACACAACACGCTGCTTAACATGAAGATCCGCGGCATTCAGAGCGGATTCGATTTCATGACCAGTCCGGCCGGCTTTGATATTGGCGAGAGTCTCTATCCTTTCGACTCGGCCCAGCCCTACTGGCAGGCCTTTTTGGTCGGTCTGACCAACACTTTGCGTGTAGCCCTGCTTGGCATTGTTTTAACCACCATCCTGGGCACATTGCTGGGTGTCGGCCGATTTTCCCGCAATGCGCTGGTGCGCGGCTTGAGTTACGGTTACGTTGAGTTGTTCCGCAATGTTCCCGTGTTGCTGCAACTGCTGATGTGGTATCTGGTTTTTACCGAGGTACTCCCAGCGACATCGGACGCCTGGTCGATCGGTCCCGTCTTCTTGAGCAAAGGCGGACTGAGCTTTCCGATTCCGGTCTGGGCCCATGGTCATCTCTGGTCGCTGATCGGGCTGCTTGCTGGTCTGGTGTTCGCCTATGCCTACCGGCGTTGGGCGATCAAACAATTTGAAGCAACAGGAAGACTCCGAAGCATGTTCTGGGTTCCAGTCGCCATCTGCCTCGTCGCCGCGCTGCTCGGGTGGTTGGCGGGTGGTGCCCCCACTGCCTTTGATTCCCCTGTCAAGGGCGAATTCGCAATTGAAAAAGGCGGTTCCCTGACCCCGGAGTTTCTCTCGGTCCTTTTGGGTCTGACCATTTACACGGCATCCTTCGTCGCCGAGGTTGTTCGTTCCGGCATTCAATCGGTCGCCCGCGGTCAGAGCGAAGCCGCTGCGGCGCTCGGACTGAGCCCGGGACAGTCAATGCGGCTGGTGACGCTGCCGCAGGCGCTGCGGGTCATCATTCCGCCCATGACCAACCAATTCCTGAATCTCACCAAGAACTCATCATTGGCGGTAGCGATAGGTTATCCGGACGTGGTGTCGATTGCCAATACCGCGCTGAACCAGACCGGCCGGGCGGTGGAATGCATCGCCGTTGTGATGCTGGTGTACTTGACAACTTCCTTGAGCACATCGCTGTTGATGAACTGGTACAACAGCCGGTCTGCCATCAAGGAACGCTGATCCACAACGCAGTGCCAAACACCATGACAGCCCAAACTTTTCAAACCATTGCGGCGCGCCCGGCGCCAGTTGCATCCGAAGGCGTTGTCCCCTGGATTCGCAACAATCTATTTGGTGACTGGCTGACAGGCCTGATGACCCTGTTGATTGGCGCGGTCTTGCTCTATCTGATACCTCAACTGCTGAGCTGGGCGCTGTTTCGTGCCTCTTGGCTGCCCGACTACGAGGCCTGCAAAGTTCAGGGTGTCGGTGCCTGCTGGGGCGTGATTGCCGAAAAACATCGTCTCATCCTGTTCGGACGATATCCCTTCGAAGAACAATGGCGCCCCTTGGTGGCAACTTTGTCAATGCTTGGACTGCTTGCCGTCAGTTGCACCCGGGCCTTCTGGCGGCGTTGGCTGGTGATCCTCTGGCTTGTCGTTCTGGCACTTTTTTTCACCCTGATGGCGGGCAACGTGCTGGGATTGAGCAAAGTGGAGACCGATCGCTGGGGCGGCCTGCCACTGACCATTTTGCTGGCGTCGCTGTCGATGGTAGCGGCCTTTCCGATTGCTCTGGTCGTGGCGCTGGGCCGCCGTTCAAACCTGCCTGCGATAAAGACCTTCTGCTCAATCTATGTCGAGTTGATCCGCGGCGTACCGCTGATTTCGGTGCTGTTCATGGCCTCTTTCATGTTCCCACTGTTCATGCCGCAGGGCTTCACTATCGATGTGCTGATTCGTGTGCTGGTGGGCATCACGCTGTTTTCCGCGGCCTATATGGCTGAAGTGATTCGCGGCGGGCTGCAAGCCATTCCAAAGGGTCAAATCGAGGCGGCGGCAACGCTCGGTCTGTCCTACTGGCAAACCCAGCGAAAAATTGTCCTGCCACAGGCCCTGGCGATGGTGGTTCCGAGCATCATGAACAACTTCATTTCAACCTTTAAGGATACCTCACTGGTGACCATCGTAAGCCTTTACGAACTCACCGGCGCCTTGTCGATGGCCTTGAATTCGGATTCGAAATGGCGCCCCTTCATGATCGAAGGTTATATTTTCATCGCCATGATCTATTTCATCTTCTGTTTTTCCATGTCGCGTTACAGCATCTGGGTTGAAAAGCAGGTCAACCGGGGCACACGGCGCTGAGTCACCGTTTGAGCATCGCAAGTCAATTCAATAAAGCCAAATTCAAGAGCCCAAAATGTCAGAACCGATTATCAAATTCGACAAACTCAACAAGTGGTACGGCAATAATTTTCACGTGCTGCGTGACATTGAGCTCAGCGTCGCACCGGGAGAGCGCATCGTCATCTGCGGCCCTTCAGGGTCCGGCAAGTCAACACTGATCCGCTGCATCAACCGGCTCGAAGAGCATCAGGAGGGGCACCTGTTTGTCGATGGGGTCGAGCTCACCGACGATGTGAAGGCGATCGACGACATCCGCAAAAAAGTGGGCATGGTGTTTCAGCAGTTCAATCTGTTCCCGCATCTCACTGTGCTGGAGAACCTGACGCTGTCGCCGATGTGGGTCGGGAAGATGCCGAAGAAGGAAGCTGAAGAAAGGGCCATGACCCAGTTGAAGCGGGTACGGATCGCCGAACAGGCCGGCAAATACCCCTTGCAGTTGTCGGGCGGGCAGCAACAGCGCGTGGCGATCGCGCGCGCCCTCTGTTTGAAGCCAAAAATCATGTTATTCGACGAGCCAACGTCTGCGCTCGACCCCGAGATGATCAAGGAAGTGCTCGACGTCATGGTCGAAATGGCGAGCCAGGGTATCACCATGTTATGTGTTACGCATGAGATGGGTTTCGCCAAAGCGGTGGCAGACCGCGTGATCTTCATGGACCAGGGGCAGATCGTCGAGCAGAACAACCCGCACGATTTTTTCAATAATCCGCAAAACGAACGCAGCAAGGACTTCCTTTCCAAAATTCTGGGGCATTGAGGCGCGAACGATTCCCCCAACAATGAGCAAGCCACAGAGTCCGATCGGATCGATCACGGATGTCGGCGGCCTGGAGGTCGGCCACTTTACCGATGCGCGCCGCCCGACCGGATGCACCGTAGTCATCGCGCGCGAGGGTGCCGTGGCCGGAGTCGACGTGCGTGGTGCGGCACCCGGCACACGCGAAACAGAGCTGCTGCACCCTTCCAATCTGGTCGAGCGCGCACATGCCGTCCTGCTGGCAGGCGGCAGTGCCTGGGGGCTCGATGCGGCCAGCGGCGTGATGCGCTGGCTGGAGGAAAACAGCATCGGCCTGCCGGTCGGTTTCGGTCTGGTACCCATCGTCCCTGCCGCCGTACTGTTCGATCTGCCGGTGGGCGATGCGACCATCAGGCCTGACGCCAGTGCCGGTTACCAGGCCTGCGTATCGGCAGGGCGCAATCGCCCGACAGAGGGCAATGTCGGTGCCGGCGCCGGAGCGCTTGTGGGCAAGATCTTTGGCTTGCACCGCGCCATGCGTGGAGGCATTGGCAGCGCCTCGATCACGATCGATGGCATCACAGTCGGTGCCATCATTGCCTGCAATGCGATGGGTGACGTTATTGACCCGGACACCGGAGAGGTGCTGGCCGGCGCCCGCACGGAAGACGGCCGTTCACTGCTCAATAGTCGCAAGGCACTTATGGCCGGTGAAGGTCCGAAACCCGTTCTGGCAGGCACCAGCACGACGATCGGCGTGATCGCCACCGACGCGACCCTGACCAAGGCACAGGCGCACCGCTTGGCTGTAGTGGCACATGACGGATTGGCGCGCAGCATCAATCCGGTGCACACCATGTCCGACGGCGACACGCTGTTTGCCTTGGGTACCGGCAAGGCCGGCAAGTCGGCTGGCATGATGCTGCTCAGCACCCTGGCGGCGGAGGTCACTGCGCAAGCTGTGCTACGTGCCGTGCTGGCAGCCAGAAGCCTCACTTGCGGCCAGATGCACTGGCCTGCCGCAACCGAACTGGTGCACTCGCCTACTTCAGCGCCTTGAAGCGCATGCGTTTAGGCTTAGCCCCTTCCTCACCAAGGCGTCTGCGCTTGTCGGCCTCGTACTCCTGGTAATTGCCGTCGAAGAAGGTCCACTGACTGTCACCCTCGCAAGCCCGAATGTGGGTCGCAATGCGATCCAGAAACCAGCGGTCATGACTGATCACCATGATCGATCCGGCAAACTCCAGCAATGCCTCTTCCAGTGCGCGCAAGGTTTCCACATCGAGATCGTTGGACGGCTCGTCGAGCATCAGCACATTGCCCCCGGCAATCAGGGTTTTTGCCAGATGCAGGCGCCCGCGCTCGCCGCCTGAGAGATTGCCGACCCGTTTTTGCTGATCCGAGCCGTTGAAGTTGAAGCGTCCGCAATAGGCCCGACTCGCCATCTGGAACTTTCCAACATTGAGAATATCGAGGCCGCCCGAGACATCTTCCCAGACCGTCTTTTCATTCGAGAGGTCGTCCCGGCTTTGGTCCACAAACGCCATCTTGACGGTGGCACCGACCTTGACGTCGCCGCTATCAGGCTTTTCCTTGCCCGCGATCATGCGAAACAAGGTCGACTTGCCGGCGCCATTGGGTCCGATGATGCCCACGATGGCACCCGCCGGCACCTTGAAACTCAGGTTGTCGATCAACAAGCGCTCTCCAAAGGACTTGCTAACATTGACAAATTCAATCACTTCGTTGCCCAGGCGATCGGCCACCGGGATGAAGATTTCGTTGGTCTCGTTGCGCTTCTGATATTCGAAATCAGACAGCTCTTCAAAACGCGTCAGGCGTGCCTTGCTCTTGGCCTGGCGCGCTTTCGGGTTCTGACGCGCCCATTCAAGTTCCTTCTTCAGGGCTTTGGCACGTGACTCTTCGCCTTTTTGTTCCTGCGCAAGGCGCTCCTGTTTTTGCTCCAGCCAGGCGCTGTAATTGCCTTTGTAGGGTATGCCGGCACCACGATCAAGTTCCAGAATCCATTCGGCCGCATTGTCCAAAAAGTAGCGATCATGGGTAATGGCCACCACGGTGCCCGGGTAGCGCAGCAGAAATTGCTCGAGCCAGTCCACCGACTCGGCGTCGAGGTGGTTGGTGGGCTCGTCCAGCAGCAGCATGTCGGGTTTGGACAACAACAGCCGGCACAGAGCGACGCGACGCTTTTCACCCCCCGAAAGCACGCCAATCCTGGCCTCCCACGGCGGCAGGCGCAGCGCATCGGCTGCGATTTCAAGTTGGTGCTCTGAATCGGTACCGGCGCTGCCAATGATGGCTTCCATCCTGCCCTGTTCTTCGGCCAGTGCATCGAAATCGGCACCCTCCTCGCCGTAAGCGGCATAGATCTCTTCCAGCCGATTCTTGGCAGCAAGAACGCTGCCCATGCCGGCCTCGACGCTCTCGCGCACGGTCTGCTCAGGATCCAATTGGGGTTCCTGCGGCAGATAGCCGATATTCAGACCCGGCATCGGGATCGCTTCGCCTTCAAACTCCGTGTCGACACCGGCCATGATCTTGAGCAGCGTGGACTTGCCCGAACCATTGGTGCCGAGCACGCCAATCTTGGCGCCCGGAAAGAAACTGAGCGAGATGTCTTTGAGAATGAAACGCTTGGGCGGAATGATCTTGCCGAGGCGGTTCATGGAAAATACGTATTGGGCCATGGAGTGCTAGCGTGGTGTTGCTGAAAGTAAGGCCCGCATTATCGACGCATCGCCTGGTTGATCCCGGCAAGCTCCGAAACCTTCAAGACCGCTCAGCGCCGCAAACCGCTCCACCAGGCCTTGACCGAGCGCTTCAGGTCCTGTCCCGCGCGCCAGGCGGAAGAGCGTCGCACTTCGGTCAGAACAGCGTCTTTCCATGTCTTCCAGCGCGGGTACCACCAGGCGAACCAGCGCAACTGCATCAACGCTGGCTGCGTCAACTGAAACAGCCGCGCCATCACGGCGGTGCCGCCAAGTTTGGCGCCGAACAGCAAGATCAGACCCAGCGTCGTCTGCCCCTGGCCAAACAGGTACAGCGCCAGCAACTTGACCGGCAGCAGCGTTAGCATGGGCACGCCAAAAACCAGCAGCGCCCCAGCCGGTGGCAGTTGCACGATCTTTCGCTCCAGCGCGGCCCACAACGGCAAGCGTGCCAATCTTGCAAACAACGCCGCCAGCGGCTCCCAGCCCCACTCCTCAAACAGCAGCAGGGCCGCAAACAGAATGAAGAAGATCCTGCGAAAAATCCTTTTTAGAGTCTGCATGACGCGGCGCCGAAAATCGGACTGATCTCAAGTCGCAAGCGCATGCACCTTGTCGTAGGCCAGCAGCAATTTGCGGTGCATTTCACAGCCTTCCAGCATCAAACCGGGGGCTTCAATACCCATGAAGCGATCGGTCTGCATGATGAGCGAGTGCGCCTGAGTCACAGCACCGGCACCGTAAAGCTGGCGCAGGGCGTCCAGGTAGGGACCACTGTCGCCCATGTCGGCGAGGTTGATCAGACACTCGATGCAGGCGTAGACACTGCGCCGCTGCGGATTGATCTGATCAAAATGCCGGATCCAGTCGCATCCCTCCAGCGTTGCCGCTTCGTCACCGCTTGCCAATGCCAGCAAAGTCTTGAGCTCACCGATGCGCAGGTCACTCCAGAACGAATCGGCATCGGCGGCCAGACCGATGACCGCTGCCACCAGGCGCTGGTCGGCCAACGCCGATTCGTTGAGCGTGTCCAGCAAATCGGCGCATTCCTCGTCGTCCAGATCCGTCAGGTTCAGGATCGGCTCGCGGATGGAATTGCCGACACAGTTGTTCTCGAACTCCAGGTCATCCACCGGGTAGATCTCCGACATGCCCGGCACCAGAACGCGACAGGCGTAGACACCCAAGTGGGTGAAGTCGGCGATGTAGATGTCGCGCCCGTCCCGGTGAATTCGATCCACCGCCCAAGCATAGTCTTCCGCAGTGCTGTTGCTGAAATTCCAGTCGCAAAACTCATGATCAGGCTGGTCGCCGAGAAATTTCCAGTGAACGACACCACTGGAATCGACGAAATGAATTTCAATATTGGTCGAACTCGCGACTTCTTCCAGATCAAAACCGGGCACCGGAAAGCCGGCCAGCGCGTCGAGCGCCCGCCCCTGCAACAGTTCGGTCAGGGCGCGCTCAAGGGCAATTTCGAAGCGCGGATGGGCGCCGAAGCTGGCAAAGCAGCCCTGGTCGCCGGGGTGCAGCAGCGTCACGTTCATCACCGGGTACTGGCCGCCCAGCGAAGCGTCCTTGACCAGAATGCCGAAGCCGGCAGAGCGCAAGGCATCGATGCCCGCTGCAATGCGCGGATAGCGTCCGATCACCGTCTCGGGCACGTCGGGCAGGCAAATGCCTTCGCTGATGATCCGGAACTTGATGTGACGCTCGAAAATTTCGGACAGTGCCTGGGTGCGCGCCTCAAACTGGGTGTTGCCCGCCGACATGCCATTGCTCACGTAAAGGTTGCCGATGATATTGACCGGAAACCAGGTTACAACACCATCGCGCTGACGCTCATAGGGAATTGCGCAAATGCCGCGCTCCCCGTTGCCGGAATTGAATTCGACCAGGCTGCTGGCGTCCACACTGCCCTCGGGGTTGTAGAACTTATGCAGTTCGACATTGAGGACGTCCGAAGGCCAGTTGCCGTCCTGGCCAGGTTCAAACCAGCGCTCCTGCGGATAGTGGACGTAGGGTCGATCGGCGATAACCGACCCGAGGTAATAGTGGGTCCAGAAATAATTGGTCGAGAGGCGCTCAAAAAACTCGCCCAGGGCGCTGGCCAGACAGGCCAGCCGGCTGCCACCTTTGCCATTGGTGAACAGCAGCGGGCAATCGCGATCACGGATATGCACTGACCAGATGCCCTCCACCGGATTGAGCCAGCTGTGCTCCTCGATGTGAAAGCCCAAACCTTGCAAGCGGGCCTGCAGGGTATTGATGGTGGATTCGAGCGAGGCGTCCTTGCCCGGGATGAAATTTTCGGTATGCATGGATGCCAGCATACCGCACGAATGTCGCACATGTCGCTGACGGTAAACTCGGGGGCCAGCCCTTCGCACTATTTCTACCGGAGACTTCCATGATTCTTGAACTCGCCGACATCCGCATCCACCCTGGTCAGAACGCTGCCTTTGAAGAAGCCATTGCACGCGGCTTGCAAGGCGTCAGTCAGGAGGTCAAGGGGTTTCAGGGTCACAAGGTCAACCGCGGCATTGAGAATCCGCAGCGCTACGTTCTCCAGATCTTCTGGGACACGCTGGAAGACCACACTGTCGGTTTTCGGCAGTCGAGCGCCTTCACCGCCTGGCGCGCCATCGTCGGTCCATTCTTCGCCGGCCCTCCGGTGGTCGAGCATTTCGAACTCGTTAGCAAATCAGCTTGAAGAAAGAAGAACGCCATGAACTTTGTTTTCAACCCCGCTCCCGTCGTCTCGGTCCCGGTACTGGGCAGCGAGTTGCGCTTTCCGGTGCACCGGATCTACTGCGTAGGACGCAATTACGAGGAACACGCCAAAGAGATGGGCTTCAGCGGCCGCGAGCCGCCCTTCTTCTTCATGAAACCAGCCGACGCTGTGATCGTGGTCAACGCCGGTGAGACGGGCAGCATGCCCTACCCCACCCTGACCAAAAACCTGCACCATGAAATCGAACTGGTCGTCGCCATCGGCAGCGGTGGCAAGAATATCAAAGCGGTTGACGCGCACAAGCACATCTTCGGTTACGCAGTGGGCCTGGACATGACACGCCGCGATCTGCAAAACGAAATGAAAAAGCAGGGTCGTCCCTGGTGCATTGGCAAAGGCTTTGACCATTCGGCACCGATCGGTCCGATCACGTCCGTCGCCGCAGCGGGTGACATCGGCAGCGCCGAGATTTACTTGCAAGTCAATGGCCAGGATCGCCAGCGCAGTCAGATCTCCAAACTGATCTGGAACATCGCAGAGACCATTGAACATCTGTCGGCCGCCTGGGAACTGAAGGCCGGCGACCTGATCTACACCGGCACGCCGGAGGGCGTTGCCGCGGTCGTCGCTGGCGACACCATGACCGGCGGCGTGGCCGGATTGCAGGCCATTACGGTCAAGGTCGGATAGCGCCGTACTCCACACCGCTGCCATGCTTCGCAAGCCCATCAAACACTGCAAGGACTGCGGCGCTGCCGCGGTCTACCGCATTCCGGATGATGGGGACACGAAAGAACGTGCGGTCTGCCCGGCCTGTCATACGGTTCACTATGAGAATCCTTTGATTGTGGTGGGAACCATTCCCTATTGGCACAACAAAGTGCTGCTGTGCAAACGAAATATCGAGCCACGCTGGGGCAAATGGACATTGCCGGCCGGCTTCATGGAACTGGCCGAAACCGTTGCCGAGGGCGCTGCGCGCGAGACCTTGGAAGAATCGGGTGCGCAATTCGAATTGGAAGAGTTCTTTTCGCTGCTCAACGTGGCTCATGTCGGTCAGGTCCACATGTTCTACCGCGCCCGCTTGTTGAATGATCGCTTCAATCCCGGTTTCGAAACCATCGAGGCGCGTCTGTTTGCCGAAGAAGAAATCCCCTGGGACCAGATTGCCTTCCGAACCGTCAGGGAAACACTGCTGCACTACTTTCGGGACCGCGCGGCCGGTCAGTTCAACTTTCATGCCGTTGACATTGTCTGACATGGATTCAGCAAACCTGGTTCAGGTCAAGGTATGGTTTTACCGCGCTGGCACTTACCTGCTGATCAACTTCGTTGACGACCCAGCCTGGTTGGCACTGATATTTTGCTAAAAGGTATGGCCCCCGGGCTTGTCATTGCGATTGGCACGTCCAATTCAGTTGACGATTGTCAGTCGTGTTGCCGCGCCACGCCGACATCGCGAAATACGCAGCCAAGGCAGCGGGTAAGAACCAGTGCGTGTTTTTTACAAACCAGATGTACCAGCGGGTGCAGGAACGCATGACGATGGAGCAGGCACTGCGCCAGGCCGTAGCCGACGAGAGTCTGGAGGTCTGGTTTCAACCTGTCGTCGAGCTCACGACCGGGCGCGTGATGGCGCTCGAAGCACTGGCCCGCTGGCTCCGTGCGGATGGCTATTGCCCGCCCAGTCAGTTCATTGGGATCGCTGAAGAATCCGACTTGATCCACTCTTTGGGCCTGATGATCGCGAAAAAATCGGTAGCCGCACTGGCTGTGATTCGCGAAGCACATCCATACATCACGATGGGCGTCAACCTCTCGGTGCGGCAGCTGCGAAACAAGCAGACACTGGCGCTGCTCTGTGAGCTGGTGGATGCGCAGCAACTGCCACGCGACAGTGTGCACTTTGAAGTGACCGAAAGCGATGTTGCAAAAGACTTTCTGCTGCTCGAAGAACACCTCAATCTCTACGTGCGGGCCGGCTTCTCGCTGCACCTCGATGATTTCGGCACCGGTCAATCCTCGCTGCATCGCTTGCAGGGCTTGCCTGTGTCGACCCTGAAAATCGATAAATCATTTGTCGATCTGATCGAAACAGGTGACGAACGCTTCGTCAAAACCATTCTCCTGCTGAGCCAGCAACTGGGCCTGGCCGTGATCGCCAAGGGTGTTGAAACCCAACATCAGCGCGACCGCTTGCAGGCCTTGGGCTGCCAGTTCATCCAGGGCTACTTCTACGCCGAGCCCATGTCCTTGCCTGACTTACTGAAGTTCTTGACCAGTCAAGCCGAACCGACGCTCCCCGAAAACCCTGACGCCTGAAGACCATGTTCATCACAGGTCTGCTGTGGGCACATCTGGTGCTGTTTGGTCCCTTGCTGATGAAGGCGGCTTTTGATGGCGACATCAGCCACTTCAGCCTCGCCATCGGTGCGTTCGGTGCCGTTGCTTTGCTTGGCGCCAATGGATTGCTGGGTGTCAATGAAGGACGCGACAGGCGGGCGTGCTGAACTGGCTGGTTCCCGAATAACGCTTTGTGTTGGCTGGCGCACAGAGTCCGACCAGCCGCTTTGGTCAAATCGTCGGAACTGCACAATTTGATCACTAAGACTCTCCATGACGTTCAGTGAAGGAACGACGGCAAAAATAGGCCTGACAGCCGAAATGACGCAAAAGGCGCTTGAAGCTTTGCGCGTGCATCAAGTTGAGCTGCAAATGCAAAACGAGGAGTTGCGCCAGATACAGCACAAGCTGGATGCGGAGCGCGAGCGCTACTTCGACCTCTACGATCTGGCGCCAGTAGGCTATTGCACCATCAGCGCAGCGGGGTTGATACTCGAAGCCAACCTTAGCCTCGCCACCATGCTGGGTGTGGCGCGCGTTCACTTGGTCCAGCATCGGCTCAGTCACTATCTGCATGGCGACGACAGCACGACCATCTACTACCAATTTTGCAAGCAACTGCTGGCAAGCCGCATGGCGCAAACTTGCGAGTTACAAATGGCGTCCAAGAGTGGCCAGCCGTTCTGGACCAGACTGATGGCCACCGCAATGCCAGGCAAGAACGATGAAGTCGTGCTGCGCATCGTTCTGAGCGACATCACTGAGCAACGCAGAACCACCAGGCAACTGGAGGAGGTGAGCGCGGAGCAGGCCGCCATTCTCAACAGCGACATTGTTGGCATCATCCGGCTCAAGGACCGAAAATTCGTCTGGGTCAATGGCCTGTTTGCTCGTCTGCTGGGTTACGCGCCGGACGAACTGATCGGTCAGCCAAGCAGTATTTTCTATGCCAGCGAGGAAGAAGCGCTGGCTTTGGCAAGAGCCGCTTACCCAGTCATAGCCAGCGGACACCTGTTTCACGCCGAACAACGATTCATGCGCAAGGACGGTGGACCGTTCTGGGCCGAAGTCAGTGCCTGCCTGCTCAAGCCGGGCAGCCAGGAATCGATCTGGTCATTTATTGACATCAACGAACGCAAGCGGATGCAGGCGGCGCTGAGCACAAGCGAAGCGCTTTTCAAGCTCATCTTCAACGAAGCGCCGCTGGGCATCGCCTTGACCGACAGCGCCACTGGCCATATTCAGGTTGTCAATCCGATGTTTGCCAGAATCGTGGGCCGCAGCGTCGAAGAAATATCCCGGATTGACTGGATGAGCATCACGCATCCGGACGACCTGCAAGAGGATATGGACAAAATGGCCTTATTGAAGACCGGGAGAATCACCGGATTCCGGGTCGAGAAGCGCTATCTGAGACCGGGTGGCGAGCCAGTCTGGATCAATATGACCATCGCCGCCCTGGAGCTGACCAACAATAACGCCGAGCGGCGCCATCTGTGCATCGTCGAGGACATCAGTGAGCGCAAGCGAATGGAAGAGCAGGTTCGACAATTCGCTTTCTTCGACGCGCTGACCGCACTACCCAATCGCCGTCTGCTGATGGACCGGATGAGCCAAGCCATCAGCGCGTCCAAACGAAGCGGCTGCTACGGCGCCTTGATCTTCCTGGATCTGGACAACTTCAAACCGCTCAACGACCAGCACGGGCATGCTGCTGGTGACCTACTCCTAATCGAGGCGTCCCGTCGCCTCAATGAGGGCGTGCGTGCCGTTGACACGGTGGCGCGCTTGGGCGGTGATGAATTTGTGGTACTGCTGGGCAGCCTGAGCACGAACAAATTGGAATCCACCGCACAGGCCCGGCGTATTGCCGAGGCATTCCGCAGCAGTCTGGCCTTGCCCTATGTGTTTTCATCGCCGAGCAGTAACAGCGGCCCCGTTGCCATTGAGCATCACTGCAGCGCCAGCATCGGCGTGGTGATGTTCAACACCGCTAGCCACGACCCGCAACAGCTCCTGAAATGGGCTGACGCCGCCATGTACCAGGCCAAGCAGGCGGGGCGCAACCGGGTCCAGCTTTACGCCGGCAACACATAGCCACGCTGGCGAAACAGCGTCAGGCAGGCGTCCGCCACTCGTCCGTCAAAATGGCTTGGGTGCAAGCGGGTAATTTCTTCCAGCGCGGCGTCGATGCCGAGTGCGCTCCGATAGGGACGATGAGAACTCATCGCCTCAACCACGTCGGCGACGCACAGGATGCGCGCACCGAGCAGTATCTGCTCGCCCCGGAGTCCCTGCGGATAACCCGATCCGTCCATCAGTTCATGGTGTTGCAGAACCATCTGCGCAATCGGCCAGGGAAACTCAATGCCTTTGAGGATGTCGTAACCAGCTTGCGAATGAACCTTGATCAGGCTGTACTCAATCGCGCTGATCTTGCCCGGCTTGCTCAGTATCTCGGCTGGCACCTGGGTCTTGCCCACATCGTGCAGCAAACCCGCAAGGTGAATCGCATGCACTTCCTGCGCCGGCAATCCCATCTCACCGGCGATGGCTGCTGCCAGTGCGGCAACCCGCACCTGGTGGCCGGAGGTATAGGGGTCCCGCATTTCGACAATGATCGCAATCGCCCGCACCGTGTCTTCCAGGTTCTTCTCGAGCTGCGTCACGTGCTGTTCGTTCTTCTTCCACGCCAGATCGCGCTCCAGCCGGATGTGCACGGCCTCCACGCCGAAAGTCAGATCAGCGCTCATCTCTTCGAGCAGCATGACTTCAGCCGGAACAAAGGCATTGACTTCGGCGGCATAGACGTGCAGCACGCCAAACACGGCTGCCTGGGCGTCCAGCAATGGCAAGGCAATGCAGGCGAGGTAACCGCGTTGCAGCGCGGCCTCGCGGCAGGGCAGAAAGAGTGGATCGCTGGCAATCTCCTGACAGAGTTGTGTCGTCGCGCTGCGCACCGCACGCCCACTCGGCCCCATGCCGCGCTCGCCCGCCCCCCAGACATTGCACACCGCATCCAGATAGCCCTCATCATGACCCGCAGACGCCATCACCTTGATCGATTGCTGCTCATCGTGTTGGACATAGCCGACCCAGGACATGACATAAGCCTGCTGCCCGACGATGGCCTGACAAATGTGTTGCAGCAGTTCATCTTCATTCCTGACGTGGACCAGTTCCCGGTTCACGGCGACCAGATTGGCCAGGGCGCGGTTCACGTGCTCGGTCTTCACTTCAGCGCGCGTCTTGTCATCGACCACGCGTTGCAGCAGCTGACGTGACTGCTCGGATGCCACCAGCAACTCCTGCGCCAATTGCTCGCCAGCAATTTTGGCCGCGTTTTCCTTCTGCTCCCTCAGGTCGGTTGCTACCAGACAGAACAAGTCAGGCTCTAAGCCCCCGACCATGCGCGTGACGGAAATATAGATCGGAAGTTCAGTGCCGTCCGGCGCACTCAGTCGTAACTCGCAGCGCCGTGCCGCGTCGCCATCGGCCGCGAGCATGGACGCCAGAATGCGCTGCTGATCCGGCGCCAGCCAGCGCTCGATCGAGCCGCCAATCACCTGCTCCAGCGGCGTCTTGAGCATCTCGGCAAAGCTGCGGTTGGCATAAAGCGTGATGCCATGCGCCGTCAGCAACAGAGCGCCTTCAAACATTTCCTCGACCAGCTTGCGATAGACCTCATCGGCGCCTTGGAGCGCAACCAGTTGCTCGCCAGCCGCGCTGGTGACCAGCAGCGCATCGACCTCGCCACCGTGCAGCGCGCGCACGAGATCCTCGGCCTGGCTCAGGCGCGCGCGCAAGGTCTTGTTCTCGGCTCGCAGTCGTTCTTCCGTGGTGGCTGATTTCGTCATCATGCGAGAGGCCGAATATCCAGACCGACCAGAACACGCGCGGTGTCCGACATATCGCCAACGAGCCGGCGCAGCGGCGGCGGCAGTTTCTTGATCAGGGTCGGCACCGCAACAATCTGTTCTCCCTTGGCCAGTTGCGGCTGCTGATAGAGGTCAATCACCACCAGCGCATAGCGTCCTTTGAGATGCTCCTCGCAGATTCTCCTGATATTGCCGATGGCGCGGACTGAATTGGTGGTCTGTCCGGCGACGTACAAACGCAGTACGTAGCGGTCTTCTCTTGCGCCACTTGACGCATCCCCGGATTTCACAACCGGTGTTTTCATTTCTTGTCCAGCGCAGTATCAGCCTGCCGGCTCAGGCCCATTTGGCCACGTTCCCGTGTCAGCTGCAGCGCCTGCGTCTGCTCCTGCCCGATCAGGCTCATGGTCTCGGTTGCCTGTGCCTCGAACTCGGCGCGCAGCGCTGTAATTTGCGCCTCCAGCGCGCCAAGTTTTCGCTCCACGCCACGCTGCTGGCGTTCAACTCCCTGTGCGCGCAACAAGGCTTCCGCCTTTTCCTGCGCCTCCCGCGCCAGTCGCGCCGAGCCCGTCAACACACCGCTGGCGCCGACGTACACATCACGCAATTCGACGCCGTGACTGGTGAGCAGGAACTCGCGGATCTGGTTAGAGTGCTCCATTCCGCGTGACTTCAGGATGTTCAAACTGCGGTTGCGTTCGCCACCAAGTTCGATGTCGCGCAGAATGAGCCAGGTATCGATCAGCGACGAGACAGCGATGTCGGTTTGCTCAAGCGCCGAGCCGCCGGCTGTTAGATTGGTGAACAAGCCGGTGATTTGCCTGATCTTGAGGAAGTCCACCAGTCTCATGCACATGGCCTTGACTTCCGTGGCATTTCCGCCGACGACGAAACTGCTCAGGGGATCGATGGCGACCGCCTGCGGATCGAAGGCATTGATCGCCTTGTGCATCGTCGTCAGGTGCATCTCCAGCCCGCTGAAGCTGGGTCGATTTGCCTGGAACTGCAGCAAACCCATCTTCACCCACGGTGCCAGATCGATGCCGATGGAACGCATATTGCGCATGATCTGGCTGGGTGACTCCTCAAAGGCAAAATACAGCGCGCGCTCACCGCGCCGGCAGGCGGCGTCGATAAAGTGTGCCGCCAGACTGGTTTTGCCTGTGCCGGCCGTGCCCGAGACCAGTACGCTGCTGCCACGGTAATAGCCATTGCCGCTGAGCATGGTATCCAGACGCGCAACGCCGGTAGAGATGTGCGCATTGCTGACCGGATGCTGCAAGCCCAGCGAGGTGATGGGCAGCACCGAGATGCCGTCTTCGTCAATCAGGAACGGATACTCGTTGGTGCCGTGGGTCGAGCCCCGATACTTGACGATGCGCAGACGTCGCGACGAGGTTTGCTCGCTGACGCGGTGATCGAGCACGATCACGCAGTCCGACACATATTCTTCCAGCCCCTGGCGCGTCAGGGTCATCTCGCCACGCTCACCGGTGATGATGGCGGTCACGCCTTTTTCTTTCAGCCAGCGAAACAGGCGGCGCAGTTCAGCGCGCAGGATGAGCTGATTTGGCAAACCGGCAAACAGCGATTCGATGGTATCAAGCACCACGCGCTTGGCGCCAATCTCTTCAATCGCTTGGCCCAGACGGATGAAGAGCCCTTGCAGATCGTATTCGCCGGTGGCCTCGATCTCGCTGCGCTCGATATAGACAAAGTCAACCAGCAACTTCTTCTTCCGAACCAGGTCTTTCAGGTCAAAGCCCAGCGAGGCCACGTTGGTCGTCAGCTCCTGCGCCGTTTCCTCAAAGGTCACAAAGACACCGGGCTCGTCGAACTGCCGCGCGCCGTTCACCAAAAACTCCATCGCCAACACCGTCTTGCCGCAGCCGCTGGGGCCGCAGACCAGCGTCGGCCGTCCCTGTGGCAAGCCGCCACCGGTGATTTCATCGAGACCCTGGATGCCGGTGGGCGCCTTCGGAAATGGCGGTCTTTTCTCTTGTTTCAAGTGCGGCTTTGCTCTTGGCATGGTTGGGATCCTCTTCATGACTCATTCATGTGGCTCACCAGAAGCTAACGGCAGCTCACAAGCACCTGCTTGAGATCGAGTTCGCCACGCAGAACTTTCTCGATGGCGTGCTGCTCAAATGTCACCATGCCGGTGGCGACGGCTTCCTGCAGTATCTTGGTCGAGTTCACCCTGGCCTGGATCATCGCCTTGATGGAAGCCGAGGCGACCAGCAGTTCATAGACGCCCAAACGCCCTTTGTAGCCGCTGAGTTCACACATGGGGCAACCCACCGGCGCGTGCAGTGTGATCGCGCCCTCCTTGTCGCCATAGAGCGAACGCCAGCTGGCAACGATCGCGACCGGGTCCAGATCAAGGTCATGGCAATACTCGCGCGCGAGTCCCTCCAGATCCTGGGGCGATGCCTGGTAGGGTTGGCTGCATGAAGGGCAGAGCCGACGCACCAGTCGCTGACCCAGAATGCCGATCAAGGCGTCCGAGAAATTGAACGGGTCCAGTCCAAAGTCGAGCAAGCGAATGATACTTTCGACAGCACTATTGGTGTGCATGGTGGACAGCACCAGGTGACCTGTAAGGGACGCCGCAATCACCGTGTGGGCAGTCTCCGGGTCTCGGGTCTCACCGACCATGATCACATCAGGATCAGCGCGCAGAAAGCTGCGCAACACGCTGGGAAAAGACAAGCCGAGCTTCTCGTTGACCTGAACCTGGCACAAACCGTCCTGGCTGATCTCGATCGGGTCTTCCACCGTCCAAATCTTGCGCTCTGCCGTATTGATATGGTTAAGCAAGGAGTGCAGTGTCGTGGTCTTGCCGGAACCGGTAGGACCGCAGACGAAGATCAGTCCAAAGGAACGAAGCGCCATCGATTTGAAATCGGCCAGGACGCGTGGCGAAAAACCGAGTTGTTCCAGGGACAGGGTGCGTGGCGCAGACAGGATGCGCATGACAACGTCTTCCATACCGCCCGCTGTGGGCATGATCACGACTCGCAACTCGATGCGTCGGGGACCGAAATCGCGGAACCGGATCCTGCCATCCTGGGGCCTGCGATGCTCCGAGATGTCGAGCGAGCTCATGATCTTCAGACGTGATACCAGGGCTGCGCGAAAGTTGGGCGGAACATCGATATAGGATGACAAAACACCGTCGATGCGAAAGCGCACCCGACTCGGTTTCTTGCCGATCCTGGATTCGATGTGGATGTCGGATGCCCCCTGGTCAAAGGCATCCGTAATCATCTTGTTGACCAGGCGCACCAGCGTGTTGTCGGACTCGGTCACCACTTCGGCCTGTGCGCGTTCGGTGAACTTGTCCTCTACTCCAAGCTCTGCGATGATCTCACCGATGTGCCCGTTGTCTGCGTCCGCACCGTAGAACTGTGCGATGGCCGACAAAAGATCCTCGTGCTCGGCAATCACCGGATCGACTTTCAAACCGGTGAAGAATTCAATTTCATGCAGCGCCTGCAATGACAATGGATCTTCCATGCTCACCACGATTCTTCCATCGGTACGGTACATAGGCATGACGTGATGCTTGCGGGCGAGTTCGGCCGACACCGCCTTGATGGCGTTCGGATCGTACTGAAAGCGCGACAGGTTGACGCACGGAAAACCGAGCTGTTCGACAAGAACCTTGCGCACCACTTCGCGCGTCACCACGCCCATTTCCACCAATATGGCGCCGATCGGTTTGCTCCGGTCACGACCTTGTTTTGCCAATGCCGCATCGCGTTGCACCATGCTGATGATCCCTTCCTGGACCAGCACGTCGCCGAGCTTGATGTGCGCCATCGTCCGCTGGCGCGCCAGAGCCATTTCAAGTTGCTCGCGCGTGACCAGATCCTGATCGGCGAAGTAGGCACCTATCTTGCGATCGCGCAATTCATGCTGGATTTGCAGTCCCACTTGCAGGGCCTCCGTTGAAACTGCATATTGATCATGCAAGGTCTGTCCGACCCGATCGCCAACGTTGTAGCTCGAGAATGCTGCTGTTGGAACAAAGCAGCGCACGATCTCATCGGCCGAATCGATCACAAACAGAAACAGTCCTTCCTTGCGGATCACGATCGACATGAGTGCGTACTGGACGGTCGATGCGTCCTTGAAGGTCACTACACACTGACGTCGGGTGGTACTGGCGCGCGCTTCAAGAGCACCCGGTGGCACCGCCATCGGGATCGCTTCGAGTTCAACGTTCCGGCATAGATACAGGCTGCGCAGGGTCTCGAACAGCACGTGACGAGATGAACCCAGGCTGGACGCAATGTCCAAAGTCCCTGCTTCGAAGTCAATCCTGCTGACCTCACCGACAATTTTTTCACCGTCGCTCAGAGTGGCTATGCCGCGTTCCGGCTTGGAGTCAAGGTCTTCACAAACCAAGCGCATATGGTGCGGCACGGGCCAGTGCAAGGCATTCGGCCCCGCATCCAAGGGAGCGACTGCGCCAGCGGGACTGGCGGTCGATGTTGCCAATGGCAGCGGAGTGGGTCGGGATAGGTTCATTAGTTTCAAGAGTTTCCAATTCAGTCCTGCCGGGACTGGAGCGAGCACAGCTGTGCCTGCGGGGTTTCGATGCAGTGCAGATTGACTTTCAGCATCTGATCCAGGTCAGCATTGCGTGCTACGCCAAGCGTGGCGTAATAGTCCTCATACTTCATGATGCGGTAATTTCCCATGGCACAGGTATCGGGTCTGTGCGCTATCGCACTGACACTGACAACGTGCAGGCAAGTAAAGGCGTATGCCCGTGTCCAAAGCTACTTTATTTTTGGTAGGATTTACGTCGACCGCGATGTGGTGGTCAATTGATTTGACAATCTTCTGCTGGGGGATACCGGTGGTTCGTATCTATTTATTCCTCGTCGGTTTGTGTCTTTCCGCCAGTCAGGCGCAAGCGCAAGCGGCTCCGCCAGGCTTCCCTTCATGGGCCTATGTCATGAACACGCTTGCTCCTGAGCCCAGTATTCCAGACGATGGCACCCTCTTCAAGGTGCCGGGCAGCGAAGCGGCTTTCACGCGCGATCAAACGCGTGGGCCCTTCGTGGCTTCGGATTGGCATCCAGATGACCATCCGGCAATGCCCAAGGTGGTTGCAATCGGTCGCAAACCGACGGTTTGGGCATGCGCCCGCTGTCATCGCCCAAACGGCTCGGGGGGCCCGGAAAATGCCCGCATCGCTGGTCTGCCGGCTGACTATATCGTGCAGCAACTAAAGGACATGGCAAGCGGCGAGCGTTCCACCGTCATGCCCAAGCGAGTGCCCCAAGTGCTCAAACAATCGTTCGTCAATGAGCTCACCGAGGACGAGATGCATGAGGCGGCGAATTATTTTTCGCGCCTTAAACCGCGTCATACCTTAGTAGTCAAGGAATCCGCGACTGCGCCAAAAACCGTTAACCGCGGCCAATTCTTTGCAGCCAGCGCAGATGGTTTACAGGAAGAGCTGGGCGACCGGATCGTTGAAGTGCCAGAAGACTTGCAACGCTTCGAGGTGCTGCACGATGATCGGGTGCAATTCCTTGTCTACGTTCCGCCAGGTAGCGTAGCCAAGGGGATAGCCTTGACGCGCGCGCCTGGCGGCAATTCTTCGCTTGCCTGTGCCGGTTGCCACGGTGCGGATTTTCGAGGCATTGGCCTGATCCCGTCGATCGCTGGGCTCTCACCCACTTATGTCGTTCGCCAGCTGTGGGATATCAAGGTTGGCGCGCGCACTGGAGTGAGCGCGCAGGCCATGAAGCCGGTGGTTGCATCCCTGTCCGGCCAAGACATGCTGGCACTGTCGGCTTACCTGGCGACGCTCAAGCCCTGACTAACCGTTAGCCGGACAAGTACCTCTACATCGCCCTCATATGGCGCCAAATGCGTGTGGATGTCTGCTTTGAAGCTGATAGATTGCAATCTTGTTCGACAGTAATCGGGAACTGCGGGGCCGAGCTGCCCGCAGAAAGTAGAAACCCGGCAACTAAGGCCGGGTCAGTCCCCTCAGGGCACGCAGAGCGTGAGGCAATCGCCTAGCGCGAATAATGAACTTCCAGTGGGATAACGCATTGCGCCAGATCAAAGGTTTGCGATATGAACTGGCTAATTCACCCGCCGACAAGCACTGTGCGGGAGAGTAAGTTCAGGTGAGAGCGCCCGACGTCTGTCCCACTGACGCCGATTCAGTGCCGAGTAGCCCTAGCGCGGCTTTTCCTTGGCTTCCACGTCAATCACGTCGGCATCATCGCGCTGGTTTGCCGGGCGTTGACCGGGTGCGCGATAGAAGCGGTTCCAAACTGCCTGCCGATCAATCTGAAAAGTCCAACGACGCACCGGTCGGCCATTCAAGCGCGACCAGAGAGCCCGCAGCAACCACAGCGCCAGCATGACCAGCGCCGCAAGCAGTAAACTCGTCAGAAAGACCAGACCAGCCAGCATCAGAGCGACTCGCACGAAGACGCCCAAGATATTCCTCATCTCATGTTTACAAGCTGCATGGTCAACACCAGCGAACGCGCGAAGTCGCGCTCACCCGTCGCCGCTGTCAGTGCAAGGGCACACCAGTCTTCGATTGCAGCTCTTCAAGCGTTACGCCCGGAGCCATCTCCACCACTTTCAAACCGCGCGGCGTCACATCCAGCACTGCCAGATCCGTGATGATGCGGTCCACGACTCCGACGCCGGTGAGCGGCAGCGTACAAGTCGGCAGTATCTTCAGATCAATAGAGCCGTCCTTCTTCTTCGCGACGTGTTCCATCAGAACCACGACGCACTTGACGCCACCCACCAGATCCATCGCACCACCCATGCCTTTGACCATCTTGCCGGGGATCATCCAGTTGGCCAGATCGCCTTTCTCGCTGACCTGCATGGCACCCAGAATGCTCAGGTTTACCTTGCCGCCGCGGATCATGGCAAAACTGTCATGGCTGCCAAAAATGCTGGAGCCGGGAATCGTGGTCACGGTTTGCTTGCCGGCGTTGATCAAATCGGCATCGACCTCGTCCTCGGTCGGAAACGGGCCGATACCCAGCATGCCGTTCTCGCTTTGCAGCCAGACTTCCATACCAGCTGGCACATAGTTGGCTACCAGTGTGGGCAAACCGATCCCCAAGTTGACGTAGAAGCCGTCCTGCAATTCCTTGGCCGCAATGGCCGCCATTTGGTCGCGTGTCCAAGCCATGATCAAACTCCTTTTCTTAATCAGTTGAGGACCGAGCTTATTCGCTTCGCGTAACTGCGGTCCGTCCCACAAAACTATCTGACTGTTCTTTGTTCAATGCGCTTCTCGGGATGCGCGTTGAGCACGATGCGTTGCACGTAGATGCCGGGTAAATGCACGGCGTCCGGATCAAAGCTGCCGGTCTCGACAATCTCCTCGACCTCGACCACTGTGAGCCGTCCCGCCATCGCCACTGCCGGGTTGAAGTTGCGCGCGGTGCGCCGGAAGATCAGGTTTCCGCTCTTGTCCGCCTTCCAGGCCTTGACCAGCGAGACCTCAGGCACGAGCGAGCGCTCCATCACGTAGACATGGCCGTCGAATTCGCGTGTTTCCTTGCCTTCGGCGATCAAAGTGCCGACACCGGTGCGCACATAGAACGCCGGGATACCGGCACCACCGGCGCGCAGCTTCTCGGCCAGTGTGCCTTGCGGCGTGAATTCCAGTTGCAGTTCGCCAGCGAGAAATTGCCGCTCGAACTCCTTGTTCTCGCCCACGTAGCTCGAAATCATCTTGCTGATCTGCCGCGTCGCCAGCAATTTGCCCAAGCCAAAACCGTCGACGCCGGCGTTGTTCGAGATCACCGTCAGGTCTTTGACTCCGCTGGCGCACAGGGCGTCGATCAGGGCTTCCGGAATGCCGCAAAGACCAAAGCCGCCGACAGCCATGAGCTGACCGTCACGGACAATGCCTTCCAACGCCTTGGCCGCACTTGGGTAAATTTTGTTCACTTCATGATCTCCTTGATAAAACCTTGCCGGACAGAGCGAGCCCTGACACCTGTCGTACGATACTACCTAGTCCACTACGTAGTATTTCGTAAAATACAAACCCTCGGTGGGTGACTCTAACCATTATGGATGTTGATTACCGCATCGCCTTCGATCTTGCCCCCGTCGGGCTGATTCTGTCACGCAACCGCGTCATTGTGGACTGTAACCGGCACGTCTGCGAGATGTTTGGTGTGTCACGGGAGTTGCTAGCCGGCGCCTCGTTTCAAGTCTTGTATCCCAGTGCCATTGAGTTCGAACGCACCGGGTCCCGCATTGCACCGATTCTGAATCGTAGCGGCACCTACGCCGATGACCGCATTATGAAGCGAGCCAATGGCGAGACTTTCTGGTGCCACGTCACCGGAAGGGCTTTGAACCCCAGCGCGCCGCACGAGGCAGGCATCTGGAGCTTTGAGGACTTGAGTTCACACCGTCCCGTCAAGGCCGACCTGACTGCCCGTGAACGCGAAGTGGCGGCGCATCTGTTGGATGGTCTGACGTCCAAGGAAATCGGAAAAGCTCTGTGCATCAGCCACCGCACGGTTGAAATCTACCGGGCCCGGCTGATGCGCAAATACAAGGCCTCCAACACCGGCGACCTGGTACATCGATTGATGGCGGGGTGAATTACACTTCCGACAAGTTCAACGGGCTTGCAACGCCGTTCAACCCATTTCCAACCAAACCGGAGTAACTTTATGAGCAACCGTCGCGAATTTATCGTTCAATTCAGTCTGGGTAGTGGCATGCTGGCCGCTGGCAGCGCCTTTGCCCAGGGCGCCTTGGTGGTCGAGACCGATGCCCAGGCAGCAGCCCTTGGCTACAAGGCCGACGCAAGCAAGGCTGACAAAGCAAAATTCCCGAAATATGCAGCTGACCAGAAATGCAGCAACTGTGCGCTGTATCAAGGCAAGGCGGCAGACGCATCCGGTCCCTGCCCACTTTTTGCTGGCAAGCAGGTATCGGCCAAAGGCTGGTGCAGCGGCTGGGCGAAGAAGGCCTGAGATCATCGGTTTAGATGAACCGCTACCCCGCCCCTGAACTCAGGGACCTGCCCGACGACATCCGAGTGAGGGTGCTGGAGGTGCAGGAAAAGGCCGGCTTTGTGCCTAACGTCTTCCTGGCGCTGGCGCGTCGACCCGACGAATGGCGGGCCTTCTTCGCTTATCACGATGCCCTGATGCTCAAAGAGTCCGGCCTCAGCAAGGGCGATCGCGAGATGATCGTCACTGCCACCAGCGCCGCCAACAAATGCCTTTATTGCGTGGTTGCGCATGGTGCCATCCTGCGCATCTACGAAAAGAAACCGCTGGTCGCTGACCAGGTCGCAGTCAACTACCGCAAGGCCGACATCACGCCGCGCCAGCGCGCCATGTTGGACTTTGCGATGAAGGTCTGCCTGAAGTCCGATGAAATATCTGACGCCGACTTCGAGCCGCTGCAAGCCCACGGATTCAGCGACGAAGATGTTTGGGACATCGCTGCCATCACGGCGTTTTTCGGGCTATCCAACCGCATGGCATCGTTCAGCAACATGCAGCCCAACCCCGAGTTTTATCTGATGGGTCGGGTTGCCAAACCGAAGTAGATGTATTCGCACCATTTTGGCCTGACGCAAGACCCGTTTTCGATCGCCCCCGACCCGCGTTACCTGTTCATGAGCGAACGGCACCGCGAGGCCTTGGCGCACCTGTTGTTCGGTGTCGCCGGTACCAACGGTTCGGCCCGTGGCACCGGCGGTGGCTTTGTCCTGCTGACGGGCGACATCGGCACCGGGAAAACCACCATCTGTCGCTGCTTTCTGGAGCAGATCCCCGCCGGTTGTCATGTGGCTTACATCTTCAACCCCAAGCTGACTGTCAGCGAATTGCTGCAGTCGATCTGCGAAGAATTTCATATCAAGGTGGCAAACACGGCGGCGATCCCACCGACTGTTAAGGATTACATCGACGCGCTCAATGTTTTCCTGCTTGAAGCTCATGCGGCCGGGCAAAGCAGCGTGCTGATCATCGACGAGGCGCAGAACCTCAAGCCCGACGTGCTGGAGCAGTTGCGACTGCTCACCAATCTGGAAACCAGCGAGCGCAAGCTTTTGCAGATCGTGCTGATCGGGCAGCCCGAATTGCGCAGCATGCTGGATCGTCCCGAACTCGAGCAACTGGCGCAACGCGTCATCGCACGGTTTCACCTTGACGCCTTGACCGCGACCGAGAGCACGCAGTACATCGCGCACCGCTTGGCAGTGGCCGGTCTGAACAATCCCTTGCCGTTCGACAAGCGCTCGCTGCAGCATATCCACCGTCTGACGCGCGGCGTGCCGCGCCGCATCAACCTGCTGTGTGGTCGCGCCCTGCTCGGAGCCTGGGCCAATGGACTGCACCGGGTTGACCGAAAGGTGGTCGACAAAGCCGCGGCAGAAGTATTCGGCACAGAAGGCGTTAGAAGCCTCGGCGCGGGAAAGAATTCAAAAATCTATTGGACGGCGGGTCTGGTGTTAGTGGTGCTCGCCGGCGCGACCGCTTTCCTGTTCTGGCCGGTGCAGCGTGCCAAGCAAGCGCTACCCCAAACCCCTATCGCATCGCCGCTGGTGCCGACGCCCCCATCCGCCCCAACTCTGGTGGTGCCCGTACCCGAACGAGCGGCATCGACTCCCAGCGCGGCAGCCCCCCGCCCTCCTGAAGAGATCGAGGCGCTGCTGCCAAAACTGCCGCAGGACATCAATCTCGCCTGGCACGACTTGGCGCTGGTCTGGAAGTTGCCGCCAATGGACGGCGATCCCTGCCGCGGGGCCTCTGCTCAGGGCTTGCAGTGCTACCGAACCGGCAATTTGAGCGTGCCGCTGTTGCGCCAACTCGGCCGTCCCGGCATCCTGACCCTGCAGCTTGAAAAAAGCCCGCCTTTCTACGCCTTGCTGGTCGATCTGTCCGAGCAACACGCCACGCTGCGCCTGCCCGATGGCCTGCATCAGGTGACGCTGCTCTCGCTCGGCCGACTGTGGCGCGGCGATTTCGCGACCTATTGGCGAGCACCACCCGACTACGTTCCCGACCTGCGTGACGGCAGCGCGGGAGCAGCGGTTACCCATCTTGTGCAACAACTGGATTTGCTTGATGGAACGCCAGCGCGGCCAGCAGGCGCCCCGCCTCAAGTCCTCGATCCGACCCTGCGGGGCCGCGTACGTGCCTTCCAGCGGGCGCAGGGACTCAAGCCGGACGGGCAGCCGGGTCCGTTGACGTTCATGCAGCTTGAACGTGCCAATGGCCAAAGCGAGCCCCGCCTGCAAACCGAGCCGCGCTAAGCCCATGTCCTACATCCTTGATGCACTGAAACGAGCCGATGCCGAACGCGAACGTGGCGTGGTACCGGGGCTGTATGCGCGACAGGTGACGACGCCCACCGGGAGTTCCGCCAAAGTGGTGCGCAGGCCGATCTGGCTGGCTCTTGCAGGCGCATTGACGCTTGGCGGCATGGGAATCGGTGTGACGCTGTGGCCCTCGTCAAAAGAACCTGCCCGCGAGGTCTTGCCGGCAACGCCGCTTCCCAAAATCACGGCACCCATACCAGCGCCAGCATCGACAGCGGCGCCGCAAGTGACCGTTGCACAGCACACGCCTGTTCCGGTTGCGCCGCCAGTTGCTGCCGCGCCAAGTCCGGCGGTTAGCGTCGTGCCGGCGAGGACAGTGCGCCTACCTTCAGCACCCTCGGCCAGCAAGTCACCCGCAAGTGTTGCGACGGCGCCCACACTGCCATTGCTCGCCGATCTGTCCGACGAACTTCGGCGCCAAATTCCTGCGTTAAATATCAGTGGCGCCGTCTACTCCGAGAACCCAGGCCAGCGCTTGTTACTGGTCAACAACCTGGTGCTGAATCAGGGTGGCCAGGCCGCGCCTGAAGTGACGCTGGAAGAGATCGGTGCCAAGAGTTCGATCTTCAATTTTCGGGGCACCCGCTTTCGGCTGGCGCATTAGCCAAGCGCTGGGCCAGACTTCTGCTCACGCACCAAAGCCATCGTCTGCCGAAATTACGGCGCCGTTGATGAAGTGGCTTTCGTTGGAACACAGCATGACCAATACGGCATCCAGATCCTTGGCGTGTCCGACGCGCTTGCGCGGCAGCATCTGCATCAGTTTGCGGCCCTGTTCGGTCTGCCAATGACGATGGTTCATTTCGGTATCGATGTAGCCGGGGCAGATGGCATTGACATTGATGCCAAACTTGCCCCATTCCAGCGCCATCGCTTTGGTCATTTGCACCACCGCCGCCTTGCTCATGCAGTAGACCGAAATCTGTGGCAAGACGCGCAGGCCCGCCATGGAAGCAATGTTGACAATCCGGCCGCCGGTGAAAGTACCTGGTGCGGCCCCTCTGGCACGCGCCAGCATGCGCTTTCCCACTTCCTGCGCGACAAAAAAAGCACCCTTGACATTGGTGTTGAACATGAAGTCAAAGTCTTCTTCTGAGACATCCTGTATCCGCTGCGTGGTGCTGACGCCCGAGTTGTTGATCAGGATGTCGATCGAGCCGACCTCAGTTTCAGCGTGTGCCACCGCCGACTTGATGGAATCCAGGTCGGTCACGTCGAGCTCGACCACATGGGCGTCACCGCCCTCGCCTTCGATTTGTGCCCGCAACTCCTTGAGCTTGTCGAGGCGGCGACTGGCCAGCACCACCGCAGCTCCCGCCTTTGACAGCGTGCGCGCAAACTGGGCACCCAGCCCGCTGGACGCGCCGGTGATGAGGGCCACACGGCCGGAAAGATCGATGCTGTAAGACATATCAAGAGCTCCATGAATAGAAAGAACGGCCATCCGATGATGTCGATTCAACGCATAAAATCAGTTCCGAGTTCGACAACCCATGGCCGTGGCCCTGTTTCAGACCACGCTGCCATTATCAGACGAGTTAAGCCATGACAAACCAGGAAATTTTGAACCAGTTCGGCCCGCGCGAAGCGATGGAGTACGACGTGGTCGTGGTCGGGGCCGGCCCGGCTGGCCTGTCCTGCGCAATCCGGCTGAAGCAATTGGCCGCTGAAAAAGGCAAAGACATCTCGGTCGTGGTGCTTGAAAAAGGAGCTGAACCCGGCGCGCATATCTTGTCGGGCGCGGTGCTCGACCCGATTGCGCTGAACGAACTGTTCCCCGACTGGAAAGCACTCGGTGCCCCGCTCAATCAACCGGTGACCGACGAAGCCATGCTTTTTCTCAGTGAGACAAGCGGCTATCGCACACCCAACTTTCTGCTGCCCAAGTGCAGCCAGAACCATGGCAACTACATCATCAGCCTGGGCGCCTTGACACGCTGGCTGGCAACGCAGGCGGAGAGTCTCGGTGTTGAAATCTTCCCTGGTTTCGCCGCCGCCGAAATTCTTTACAACGAGTCCGGCGCGGTGCGCGGTGTCGCCACCGGCAACCTCGGCGTCGGCAAGGACGGTGAACCGGGCGAGAACTTCCAGATCGGCATGGAGTTGCTGGCCAAGTACACGGTTTTTGCCGAAGGTTCACGCGGTCATCTGGGCCGCCAATTGATCGAGCGCTACAAGCTTGACGAAGGCTGCGACCCGCAGTCCTATGGCATCGGCATCAAGGAATTGTGGGAAGTCGACCCAGCGCGGCATGAGCCGGGTCTGGTTGTCCACACCGCGGGCTGGCCGATGAACGACAGCACCTACGGCGGCTCCTTCCTGTACCACATGGAAGACAACAAAATCGCCCTGGGCTTCATCACCGGACTGAATTACGCCAACCCCTATCTGAGCCCGTTCGAGGAGTTCCAGCGCTGGAAGACGCACCCCAACATCCGCTATTACCTCGAAGGCGAGGACAAGGGACTCAAACCCGCCAAACGCCTGGCCTACGGCGCGCGCGCCATCACCGCGGGCGGCATGATGTCATTGCCAAAGACGGTGTTTCCTGGCGGCGCGCTGGTCGGTTGCGATGCCGGTTTCCTGAACGTGAGCCGCATCAAAGGCAGCCACACGGCCATGAAATCGGGCATGCTGGCAGCACAAGCGGCCTATGACGCGGTTGCGGCGGGGCGTCAACACGACGAACTGGCGGCCTATCCCGAGGCATTCGAGCAGAGCTGGCTTTATGTCGAACTCAACAAGTCACGCAATTTCAAGGCCTGGTTCAAATATGGCCTGACGGTAGGCTCGCTGATGAATGGCTTCGAGCAGTTTGGTCTGGGCGGACACATGCCCTGGACGATCCGCCGCGACAAACCCGATTACGCCTACCTCAAGCCGGCCTCGGAATGCACGCCGATCGTCTACCCCAAACCCGATGGCAAACTGACCTTTGACCGGCTCTCGAGTGTCTACATCAGCAGCGCCAACCATGAAGAGAACCAGCCCGCGCACCTGACGCTGAAAGACGCCAGCGTGCCGGTGACGATCAACCTCAAGAAGTATGCCGGTCCGGAGGAGCGCTACTGCCCGGCTGGCGTTTATGAGTTCATGAAGAACGATGACGGCACCGACCGACTGCAGATCAACGCTGCCAACTGCGTGCACTGCAAGACCTGCGACATCAAGGACCCGACGCAGAACATCGTCTGGGTCACGCCCGAGGGCGGTGGCGGACCGAATTACGCGGGCATGTAGAACGGCCTACCACGGCTGCAGTTAGAATCTGCCCGGTCAGGAGAGAGCACCTGCTAGCAGGTGCCGCCGAAGGCGCAGGAGACTGCTGATGCAGGCTGTGAACGCTCAGGCAAAAGGACTGACAAACGTCTTATAAAAGATGTACCCACTGGAGAGAGACCGCATTCGATGCGGTCCACCGAAGGAGCAAACCTGCATCGCCAGGCGAATCTCTCAGGTAGAGCGGACAGCGGGGCTAGCCCATGGCTTTTGCCGTGGAATTTGTTAGACCCCTTGCCTGTACCGGAGTCCGCTGATGAACGACACGCCCGCCCCTCTGCTGAAGACACCACTTGATTCGCTACATATCTCGCTTGGCGCCCGCATGGTGCCCTTCGCAGGATATTCCATGCCGGTGCAATATCCGGCTGGTTTGATGGCCGAGCACCGCCACACCCGCAGCGCCGCCGGCCTTTTTGACGTGTCTCACATGGGCCAATTGCGCCTCGTCGGAGCCGATGCTGCGGCCGCTTTCGAAAGCCTGATTCCGGTCGACGTGATCGATCTGCCGGTGGGCAAACAACGCTATGGCCTGCTCCTCAATGAGGACGGCGGCATCATCGACGACTTGATGTTCTTCAAGCGCGAAGCAGATATCTTCGTCATCGTCAACGGTGCCTGCAAGGTCGGCGACATCGCTCATATCCAGAGCCGGATCGGCACTCGCTGCGAGGTCATTCCCATACCGGAGCGGGCGCTGCTGGCGTTGCAGGGTCCGCAAGCCGTCACCGCTTTGTCGCGACTGGCACCGGGCGTGGAGAAATTGGTGTTCATGACCGGCGGCCACTTCAAGGTCCAGGCCGGCGTTGAAAGCATAGAGGTGTTTCTGACGCGCAGCGGCTACACCGGCGAGGATGGCTTTGAGATCTCGGTCCATGAGTCGCAGGCCGAGACGCTGGCGCGCGCCCTTCTCTCTCAGCCTGAGGTCAAACCGATCGGTCTGGGGGCGCGTAACTCGCTGCGGCTCGAAGCCGGCCTGCCGCTCTATGGCAACGATATTGATGCCACCACCACACCGGTCGAAGCAGGTCTGAATTGGGCCGTGCAAAAGGTGCGACGAACCGATGGCGCACGCGCCGGGGGCTTCCCCGGTGCGGCAAAGATCCTGGCACAGTTGGCCTGCGCTAGCGCCGCATTAACGCGAAGGCGTGTCGGGCTCGTAGCCCTTGAGCGAGTTCCAGTGCGTGAGCACACGGAGCTTCAGGACCTGAGTGGCAAA
>CAIVLG010000261.1 GCA_903906695.1 uncultured beta proteobacterium
GCTGGTGGCGGCGCACATCATCACGGCAGTGCAGAGTATTGTGTCGCGCAACGTGAGGCCGATCGACAGTGCGGTGATCAGTCTGTGCGCCATGCGCGCCGGCGAAATCGGCGCCATGAGCGTGATACCAGGCAGCGCGACTCTGGTCGGTACCGTGCGCACCTTCAGGCCGCAAGTGCAGGCCTTGATCGAGCGGCGCCTGAGTGAGTTGTGCGGTGCCGTGGCGCAGGCTTTTGGTGCCACCGCTACAGTGGATTACGAGCGTTCTTATCCGGCCACCATCAATACGACGGCCGAGGCCGTCTTTGCTGGCGATGTGGCACAAAGCCTGGTTGGCGCGGAGCACGTGGTGCGGGATCTGGAGCCGAGCATGGGAGCGGAAGACTTTTCCTTTATGCTTCAGGTCAAGCCCGGTGCCTACATGCGCATCGGCCAGGGCTCCGAGGGTGGCGTCGGCAGTTGTTTCCTGCACAATAGCAGCTACGACTTTAACGACGAGATACTTCCTTTGGGGGCGGCCTTGCATGCCAGTCTGGTCGAGCAGGCGATGCCGCTTGACCCGGTGTGAAGGCGCGAGGCGATTTGTATTTTTAACCGGAGATACGTATGAGATTTGGAACAGTTTTGACGCCCGTCGCTATCGCGCTGGCAACCATGAGTTTGGCAGCATCTGCGGTGACCTTGCGAGTGGCCAATCAGGGCGATGCGCTGTCGATGGACCCGCATTCGCTCAACGAGTCCCTGCAACTGACGGTGACCGGCAATGTGTTCGAGGCACTTGTAACGCGGGGGCGTGACTACAAGCTGGCCCCGGGTTTGGCCACCGACTGGAAGCAGACAGCGCCCACGGTCTGGCGTTTTAACTTGCGCAAGGGCGTGCAATTTCATGATGGCACTCCGTTCACGGCGGACGACGTGATCTTCAGCTATGAGCGCGCCAAGGACGATGGCTCCGATATGAAGAGCTACGTGGGGCAGATCAAGGAGGTCAAGAAGATCAACGACCATGCCGTCGATTTCATCCTGTCCGGGCCGTTCCCGATCCTGCCGGAACTGTTCACCGGTTGGCTGATCATGAGCAAAAAATGGTGCGAAACGAATCAGGCGACCAAACCGGTGGATCGACGCAAGGGCATCGAGAACGCCGCCTCGTTCCGTGCCAACGGTACCGGCCCTTATCGTCTGCGCGAACGTCAGCCGGGCGTGCGCTCCAGCTTTGTGCGCAATGGCAACTACTGGGGCAAGATTGATGGCAACGTCGATGAAGTGATCTTCACTCCGATCGGCAATGACGCCACGCGGGTTGCGGCACTCTTGTCCGGTGAGATCGATGTCATGGAGCCGGTGCCGGTGCAGGACGTGGATCGCATCAAGGGCAACGCCAAACTCAAGGTGCTGCAAGGCCCCGAGTTGCGTGTGGTATTCCTGGGCATGGACCAGAAGCGCGACGAGCTGTTGTTCTCCAACGTGAAGGGCAAGAATCCATTCAAGGACAAGCGCGTGCGCCAGGCCTTCTACCAGGCGATCGACGTCGACGGCATCCAGAAGACGGTGATGCGCGGTGCGTCGACTCCGGTCGCCTTGATGCTGCCGCCGCAAGTCAACGGTTTCGATCCGACGTTGGCCAAACGCCTGCCGTATGACGTAGAGGGCGCCAAGAAACTGATGGTGGAAGCGGGTTATCCGAGCGGCTTCGAGGTCAAGATGAATTGCCCGAATGACCGCTACGTGAACGACGAGCGAATCTGCCAGACGGTGGCCGCGAATCTGTCGAAGATCGGCGTCAAGATCAACCTCGAAGCCGAAACCAAGGGTACATACTTTCCGAAGATCCTGAGCCGCAATACCAGCTTCTATATGCTGGGCTGGGTCGCCAGTACGGTCGATGTGCACAACGTCTTGTACCCCATCATGTCGTCACCGGGCGAAGGTGGTCGTGGCCAGTTCAATCTGGGTTCCTATAGCAATGCCCGGGTCGATGAATTGACGCAGAAGATCGGTTCCGAGACCGATCTGAAGAAGCGCGGCGAGATGATTCATGAAGCCCTGAAGATCCATCAGGATGAGATTGGGCATCTTCCGCTGCATCAGCAGGCGCTGAACTGGGGTCTGAAAAAGAACATTGACGTTGTTCAGTTGCCGGGCAATGAGATGCCATGGAAGTTCATCAAGATCAATCCCTGAACTTCGCCAACTTGCCCAGATGAAGAAATGGTTGTTTCGCCTGGGCGACAGTGATATTGGCTACAGCTTTCGCAATTCACCGGTGGCGATGGCAGCAGCAACAGTTGCCTTCGTTTGCATCTTCTGCTCGCTGTTTGCCAATGGTGTGGCGCCGCACAACCCGTTCGACCTGACGACGCTGGAGCTGAGTGACGCGCGGTTGCCGCCAGCCTGGGAGGCACTTGGCAGTCGCAAATACCTGCTGGGCACCGATGATCAGGGGCGCGACATTCTCTCGGCCCTTATGTTTGGTGCCCGCATCTCCCTGGCAGTGGGCTTTGCCTCCGTCGCCTTGTCAGTGTTGATTGGTGTCACGCTGGGATTGCTGTCTGGATTTCTGGGCGGTTGGATTGATGCTTTGCTGATGCGCCTTTGCGATGTGATGCTGTCGTTCCCGGCGATTCTGGTGGCGCTGCTGATTGCCGGCGTCGGACGTGCCTTGTTTCCCAATGCACAGGACTCCTTGGCCTTCTTTGTTTTGATCATCTCGATCACGTTGACGGGTTGGGTCCAGTATGCCCGCACCGTGCGCGGCTCGACCTTAGTTGAACGTAACAAGGAATACGTGCAGGCGGCCCGTGTCACGGGGGTGCCGAGCTTGCGCATCATGCGCCGCCATGTCTTGCCCAATGTGCTGGGGCCGGTGCTGGTGTTGGCCACAATTCAGGTCGCTTCTGCCATCATCATCGAAGCGACGCTGTCATTTTTGGGCGTTGGCGCACCCCCGACATCGCCGTCCCTGGGCACATTGATTCGGGTTGGCAACAACTATCTTTTTTCAGGTGAATGGTGGATCACCGTATTCCCCGGCGTCATGCTGATCCTGATTTCACTCAGCGTGAATCTGCTTGGCGACTGGCTGCGCGACGCCCTCAATCCGCGGTTACGCTGATACAGACATGAGTCTCTTGCAAGTCAAGAATCTGGTCGTCGAATTTCCGCACCGGCGCGGCACGCTGCGGGCGCTGGATGATATTTCGTTTGATATTGCGCCGGGCGAAATCCTGGGTGTCGTTGGTGAATCGGGTGCCGGCAAATCGATTACCGGCGCCGCCATCATCGGTCTGCTGGAGCCGCCGGGTCGCATTGCCGGCGGCCAGATTCTGCTGGAGGGCGAGCGCATCGACCAACTTGGTTACGAGCAGATGCGCCATATCCGGGGCAAGCGCATAGGAGCGATTTTTCAGGACCCGCTGACCTCACTCAATCCCTTGCAAACCATCGGTCAGCAACTGATTGAAACCCTGCGCACGCACCTGCCTTTGAGCGAAAAAGAGGCTCGCGAACGCGCGGTCTCTTTGCTGAAAGACACTGGCATCTCGGCAGCCGAGCAACGCATTGACCACTATCCGCACCAGTTCTCGGGGGGCATGCGCCAACGCGTGGTGATTGCCCTGGCGCTTGCCGCCGAGCCCAAGCTGATCGTTGCCGATGAGCCGACCAC
>CAIVLG010000262.1 GCA_903906695.1 uncultured beta proteobacterium
CGCGCGGCCTTGAATATGCGCGCCCTCTACGCGCCGTTTCAGCGCCATCACGAGCGTTTGATCCTGATGGACATCCGCAGTGCCGAGCTGACCAAATACGCGGCCAATGCGATGCTCGCCACCCGCATCAGCTTCATGAATGAGCTCGCCAACCTGGCTGAGAAGCTGGGCGCCGATATCGAGCAGGTTCGAAAGGGCATTGGCAGCGATCCGCGAATTGGCTATGACTTTCTCTATGCGGGTGCCGGCTACGGCGGCTCCTGTTTTCCAAAGGACGTCAAGGCGCTGATCAAGTCGGCGGCGCAGGATGGCGGCATCGAACTCAAAGTACTGAACGCGGTGGAGGCCGCAAACCAGCAGCAGAAGCACGTGATCGGTGCCAAGGTCAAGGCTCGCTTCGGCGCCAATCTCGAAGGCCTGCATTTTGCACTCTGGGGTCTGGCATTCAAGGCCAACACGGACGACATGCGCCAGGCCAGCAGTCTGACTGTCATCGATGACCTTCTGAGCGCCGGAGCCACCGTTGCGGCTTACGATCCGGTGGCGATTGAATCGGCGAAGCGCGCGTTGCAGCACTCTGATGGCATTGAATTCGCGGACTCCCAGACGGCTGCCCTGCAGAATGCCGATGCGCTGATCATCGTGACCGAATGGAAGGAGTTTCGCAGTCCCGATTTCGACCACATCAAGAGCACATTGAAGAACCCGGTGATCTTTGACGGCCGCAACCTCTATGACCCTCAGCTGGTGCGCGGCATGGGCATCGAGTACTTCGCGATCGGACGTTGACGACTTTCACAATAGCATCACAATCACTGTCACCGTATTGCCATCAATTGCTTTTAGCATGGCGCCACTTTTATTGGAGACCGTGCTCATGAATGAATTTTTCAGGCAACTCAGGATCCAGCGCTGGGACGACCACCGCTACTATCACCACAGCCGAATCAATCAGACGCTGCACCTGATCAGCGCGATCAGTTTTCTGATGGCCTACGGTCTATTGTTGAAGGACCCTGCACTGGCGGCACTGCTCGCATGGTTGGTGTCGATGACAACGCGCCAGGCAGGTCATTTCTTCTTTGAACCCAAGGGCTATGACGAAGTCAACCAGGCGACGCAGGAATACAAGGAGGAGGTCAAGGTGGGCTACAACCTGCGGCGCAAGATTGTCCTGCTGTCGATCTGGGCCGCCGCGCCATTGTTGCTGCTGATCGACCCGGGCATGCTGGGCTACTTTGAGCCCGCTGCCTCGTTTGAAGGCTTTGCCCGCCATACCGGCACGCTCTGGCTGTTTCTCGGCGCGGGTGGTTTGATCTTCAGAACCGTTCAGCTGTTCTTTCTGCGGGATGTGATGTCAGGTCTGGTCTGGATGACAAAGATTCTGACCGACCCGTTTCATGACATCCTGCTCTATTACAAGGCGCCGGTGGCGCTGTTGCGCGGCGAACGACTGGAGCAGCGACGAGCTTTGGAGCATGCTGCCTGAGGCATCAAAGTGCCGGCTGCCGGGACTGGAACTTTGCGGCCAGCATTTCGCGCAGGATTCTGCGCTTGATGGATTTGTTGCTGGCAGCGGCATCGAGCCACCACCAGCCGTCGCAGTGCATGGCCAATGCCGCCCGCACGAAGCGCGCGCTGACCTGCTCGAAGTCCGCATCACTGTAGTTCAAGCTGAAAATAATGCGCCCGGTGCCGACCCAACTTAGCGCCAGCCCTTCAAGGCGTAGGTAGTGCTGGAACAAGAAGTTGTAGCAGGCAGGCTGCGTGTAGAGAACGGTCCAGATCGAGGACAGGTTGGCCACTTGAACCGGTACACCCGCTTGCGACAAAGCCTGATTCAGTGTCTGTGCGCGTCGGTTCCAAGTCACATCGAGATCGACGTAGAGTTCGCCGATGTCCCGGTCTTCAAGGCGCCTGAGGAAGCTGTTCATGGCACCCATGACGTAAGGGTGCGAGTTGAAGGTGCCGCGGGCGAAGCAGATGTCCGCCGGCGCGTCATCACGAAAGCGTTTCATCCACTCACGCTTGCCGCAGACCACACCAATCGGCAGGCCGCCACCGAGCGTCTTGCCGTAGGTCACCATGTCGGAGCGCACGCCAAAGTATTCCTGAGCGCCGCCTGGCGCAAGACGGAATCCGACAAACACTTCATCGAAGATCAGTGCAATGCCGCGCTCGTCACAAATTTTGCGAAGCTGTTGCAACCAGGCGGTGTAGGTGGGTTTCGAGAAATGGGCCTTGCGCGAACTGTCCAGCAGGGCACCGTCGCTGGGTGCCGCTGCATTGGGGTGCAGCGCCTGCAGCGGATTGATCAGAATACAGGCAATGTCTTTTCGCCGGCGCAGCACACGCAAGGTGGCTTCACTCATTTCGGACAGCGTCAAGGTATCACGCGCGGCAATCGGGTTGCCGATGCCGGGTTGAACATCACCCCACCACCCGTGGTAAGAGCCGCAAAATCGCACCAGCTTGTCGCGAGCGGTGTGATAGCGCGCCAGACGCACGGCCTGCATCACCGCTTCGGTACCGGACATGTGGAAAGAAATTTCGTCCATCCCCGAAACGCGCTTGAGCCGCTGCACATTGTCTGCCACCACGGGGTGGTAAGAGCCCAGCACCGGACCCAGCTCACGCACCGTGTCGGCGCCCTGGTCTATGCATTGTTTGTAGAAGTCATTGCCAAAAAGATTGACACCGTAGGAGCCGGTCAGATCGTAGAAGATATTGCCGTCGAGATCGGTTACCGTGACTCCCGACGTCGATTGCACAAAGGATGCGAGCTTGAGGCCCCGCTCGGCGAGTTCGCGAAACTGGAACGGCAGGCGGTAGGCGCCGACAAACTGCAGATCGGACAGGCCATCGGCGACATCCGCCGTGGCCTGCAGGCCCTTCGCATAGCGCCGCTGGCTTTGGGCGACAAGCAGGTCAAATGCGGCGCTGCGCCTGGCCACAATCTCGCCTGGCGCGCCATCGACACCAAACACGTGCCTTGCATCGTAGCGATAGCTCGGCAACAGCGCTGCAAGGCGGCGTGCCATGCGCGGATGTCCAGCCAGGGAACGATGCTTTGCCAGGGAGAGCTGGACGCGGGATCTGGCTTTGCCAAGGGCAGCCAGAAGCCCGGCGCCGCCCATGGCATACAGGGCGAGCGTCGTCAGACCGGGGGTTTCATACACGTGATTAGGCCTTTCATGCCAAACAAGTTACGGAAGATAGCGAGATGAACATCCGCCGGCAGATCCAGAACATCCTGAGCCAGGAAGACCTGAACTTTCTTCTGACCAACCGCATACCCAGGCAACTTTCGACCCGCTTCATGGGCTGGTTCAGCAAGATCGAACAGCCGTTGATCCGCGACCTTTCGATCGCGACCTGGAAGTTCTTCAGCAACCTTGACCTGAGTGAAGCGAAGAAGCGCGAATTCAAGAGCATGCACGACTGTTTTACGCGCGAACTCAAGGATGGCGCGCGTCGCATCGATCCTGACAGCAGCGCTCTGATCAGCCCGGTTGACGCCATCATCGGTGCCTGCGGAGCGATCAAAGGCACCCGGGTGTTCCAGGCCAAGGGCTTCCCCTACTCGCTGGAAGACCTGCTTGGCAGCGACGAGGGTCTGGAAGACTGGCGCGACGGCTATTTCGTCACCCTGCGCCTGAGTTCCAGCATGTACCACCGCTTCCACGCGCCTTACGATTGCACGGTCGAGAAGGTGCGCTACTTTTCGGGCGATACCTGGAACGTCAACCCGATTGCTTTGCGGCGTGTGGCAAAGCTGTTCTGCAAGAACGAACATGCTTTTCTCAGCACTCGCCTGAGTGGCGACTCGGCGCCGACGAACAAGCGCATCGCCCTGGTTCCGGTGGCGGCGATTCTGGTGGCCAGCATCCGGCTGCATTTTCTGGATGTTCTCTTTCACCTGAAGTACACCGGAGCCAAGACCATAACCTGCGATGCCAGCTTCACGAAAGGGCAGGAGATGGGCTGGTTCGAGCATGGATCGACCGTCATTGTTCTGGCCCCCAGCGGCTTCTCCTTGTGTCACGGACTAGAGGAAGGGACTGATGTGCGTATGGGACAAGCGCTCTTGCGATGGAGCGCCTAGCGCAGCTTTCGACACCATTGCGTTCACTTGCGTGAACTGTCTTCCATGACGTTCCAGCACGTTCGACAAAATACCGACAAAGGTTTCGAAGACGGCTTCCCATGCCAGGTGCGCGACACTTTGACGGGCTGCAGCACGCAGTTCGGACTGCTTCTTCAGATCCGTCGCGAGCGTCACCGACGCATTGACAAAGCCCAGTTCATCTCCGGCTTCCACCAGCACGCCGTTCTCGCCGCAGACAATCAGTTCCTTGGCCGCAGCACTGGCATAGGAAACAACAGCCAGACCACTGGCCAATGCCTCAGGCACGACGTTGCCAAAGGTCTCCGTCAGACTCGGGAAAAGAAACAAATCACCCGATGCATAGTGCGCTGCGAGATCCTCATGCTTGCGCACACCGGCAAAGTGGGCCTGTGGGCAGGACTGTTCAAGCGGCTTGCGCAGCGGCCCGTCACCGACAAAGACCAGCTTGGCAGCGGGCATGCGCGCCTGGATGGCTCGAAACGCGGACACCACCAGGCCGACATTTTTTTCTTTGGCAAGCCGGCCTACCAACATTACCACGCAGTCCTCGGGCTTGACCCCCCAGCTCTCGCGCAAGGCAGGCGAACGTTTGGTCGGGCTGAAGAGATCGTGTGCCACACCGCGCGACAGCAGCATGACGTTGTCGTAGGCTCGCGCCTGCAGTTCCTGCATCATGGCGCGCGTCGGCACCATCGTCACCTGGGTGCGGTTATGCAGTTTGCGCAGGTAGGCCTCGATCGGCGCTTTGAGCAAAGCCACGCCGTAGTAGGGTGAATAGCTCTGAAAGTTGGTGTGAAATGAACTGGTGATTGGCAACTGGAGCTTGCGTGCCGCAGCCACCGCCGACCATCCCAGAGGGCCTTCCGTGACCACATGAACAATGTCAGGGCGCTTCTCGGTCCAGAGCCGGGTCAGACGCAGTCGGGACGGCAGGCCGAATTGCAGGTCACCGTAGGCAGGCAGCGGCACGCCACGCGACAACACCTCATCCAGACCTTCGCGCGCCGAAACCATGCTCTCACGTGCCTGGCGTGGACGCACCACCTGCACCGCATGCCCGCGCTCCAGAAGCCCGTCCACGATGCGCCCCAGCGTCATCGCAACGCCGTTGACTTCGGGCGGGAAAGTTTCCGTCACAATCGCGATCCTCAAACTTGAGGGCTTTGATGCGAAGGACTCGACCAGAAGTTCGTCTGAGGTTTTCATGAACTCAAGACTAAGGGCCAAAAATAACAGCTTCGTGATGGTTTTTTGACAGTTTGAATACGGTCCTCTTTACTCCACGGTGACCCGAATCGAGCTTTCCGTGATCGACAGCGAATGCGGTTGTGCCATGAAGATCACTGCCATGCCGACCGCGACAATGACGCCGAAACCCATGATCAGGGCTGACAGCGGTACCTCAAATCCAATCGCCACCGCATAAACCGCGAGCATCAGCAGCATTCCTGCGTTTTCATTGAATCCTTGCACCGCAATCGAGCGCCCGGCAGTCAGCAGGGTGCAGCCACGATGCTGCAGCAGTGCATTCATCGGAACGACAAAGAAACCTGCCAATGCGCCGACCAGAACCAGCAGCGCGGCGGCCCAGTAAACGCTGTGGACCAGCAACAGAACCGGAATCAAAGCACCGACCAGCATGCCCAGAGGCAGCAGTCGCGCCGCCGATCCCAGCGCAACAATACGGCTGGCCAGCATCGCGCCGCCAATGACGCCCAGGGCCGTCACACCCTGAAGATAGGCCGCCTGCTCAAGGCGCAGGCCCAGCGCGTGGTGGGACCAGCGCAAGACAATCAGTTGCAGGGTCGCTCCGACACCCCAGAGCAGAGTCGTCACCGTCATCGACAGACCCCCCAGCGGGTCGCGCCAGAGGATCAGGTTCTCCTTCAGGAAACGCCTGACCAACTCGACCGGATGAATCGAGTGCCTGTCATAGCGCGCCCCGCTGTCAGCCACACCCACGCTCAACAAGGTCGCCAGCAGATGCATCAACATCAGGATCAGCATGCCGGCGGTCAACGCGGTGGGTGGCGCACTGGTCAGGACAAACTCGAAGGGCAACCGGTAACCCCGCAGCATCGGACTGACCAGAACGCCTCCGGCCACCGTCCCAAAGATGACTGCGCAGACCGTAGCGCCCTCAAAAAACCCGTTCGCCCTGACCAGATCCTCGCTCGGCAGGAGTTCTGTAATCAGGCCGTACTTGGCCGGCGCGTACATGGCTGCCCCAAGTCCGGCAATGCCAATCGCGAAGACCGGATCGAGCCCGCCCAGCAAAAAGAACATCGCAGCGACCTTGAGCGCATTGGAAAGCAGCATCACACGCCCCTTGGGGAACGCATCGGCCAGCGGACCGACAAACGGCGCCAGCAGCACATAGAACAGCGTGAAGCTGATCTTCAGCAGGGGTATCAGCCAGCCGCCACCGGCGAGTTCGATGACACGCGCAATGGCAACAATCAGAAAAGCATGATCAGCCAGCGTCGAGATAGATTGCACCGCGAGAACCAGAAAGAAAGCGCGGGGCATTGGGCGGCGGATTTGTCAGTGAAGTTGAATCAAGACGCATGATGGCGCCCCAGTGTGAAAGGCCTGTGACATTCAAAAAGACACTATTTTGTAAGCGAACGTGATTGATTCGGCCTTTCTTTACACCTGTTCACACTCGGGTAACAAGCTGCCAATATGCTCGAACCAACCAGGCAACAAGACAATGCAAACGAGAGTTCATCATGTCCGCAACGTACCGCGTTGAAAGCGCCCACCCGATCATCAGCCCCCTGTGGTTCGGTCTCGGCGCGGCCCGATTTCATTTGCTGTTCGACCGTGCTCTGGCGGTTGTGCTGGCGGCAAAAAGCAGGACTTTCCCGGCCGGTCACGAAATCCGCGTGGTGCACGTGCCTACGGGCGAAGTGGTGTTCCGCAAAACGGACGCGAGTGCAGGCAACGGCAGCGAGGATTTGTAGCGCTCTCTCACCCAAAACAGTGCGGCGCGCGCACCATTGCGAAACACCAATGTCATAGACAGTTCGATCTAGCAACGGGCATTTCATATACTCCAACCTCTCTTTGCAAATGCAACGCCAGTGGCTTCAAGTGGCATGCATCTTGCGCCAGAGTGCGCTGTACCCCATTCTTTATCGACAGGAAACTCCATGAGATTTAATGTGCTCTCCACTTTGGCCGGTCTGTTTGCCAGCACCGTCCTGCTTTTTGCTTCGCCGGCTCACGCCGATGATTCCCTCACCTCAATCATGGCCAAGAAGTCGATTGCTCTGGGTGTTGCATCCGACTTCCCGCCCTACGGCTACCTCGGTCCCGATTTCAAACTGACTGGCGTCGATGTGGCAACGGCTCAGCTGATCGCCGACAAGCTGGGCGTGAAGGCTGAATTTGTGCCGGTGAGCACGCCCAACCGCATCCCCTATCTGCAGACCAAGAAGATCGACCTCATCGTCTCCGCATTGGGCAAAAATGCAGAGCGTGAGAAGGTGATCGACTTCACGGTCGCTTACGCGCCGTTCTTTCAGGCCGTTTTCGGCCCCAAGGCGCTGAGCATCAAGAGCTTTGCCGACCTTGCCGGCAAGACGATTGCCGTCACACGTGGCACGATTCAGGACGATGTGCTGCAGCAGATGGCACCCGCCACCTTGAAGATCATGCGCTTCGAAGACGATGCCACCACCGTGGCCGCCTTCATCTCGCAACAAACGCAGTTACTGGCCACTGGTGCCGCTGTGGCCGCCGCCGCCGTTCAGAAAAATCCGCAGGTTCAGGCTGAGTACAAGCTGCTGCTGAAAGACTCGCCCAACTTCATCGGCGTGCGCAAGGGCGATGCCGCCCTGCTGGCCAAGGTGAATGAAATCCTGCGCGCCGCCAAGGCCGATGGCACGCTGGAGCAGTACTCGCAAAAGTGGCTCGGCCGCGGCACCGGCGTGCTACCTGACTAAACACTGGCGCGAACAAAAGCCAATCCCCTCGCACGGCCACGTCGGACCGCAGTGATCGATTTCGACTTTGCCGTGGTGTTGGCACAGTGGCGCATGTTGCTGCACGGCATGGCCCTGACCCTGGTGCTGACAGTGGCCTCGGCACTATTGGGCGGGCTGCTCGGAGTGGCCTGTGCCTGGGCGCGGATGAATGGCGGCAAGGCCTTGAAGCGGGTGGTCGGCAGCTATGTGGAACTGGTGCGTAACACGCCCTTCATCATCCAGCTGTTTTTCATTTTTTTCGGACTGCCGTCGCTGGGTCTAAGACTGTCGGTCGAGGTCGCCTGCGTGCTCGCCATGGTGCTCAATCTGGGAGCCTATGCCTGTGAGATCGTGCGCGCTGGCTTGCAGGCCACTCCAAAAGGTCAGCTGGAAGCCGCCATGAGTCTGGCGCTGACGCAGTGGCAAACTTTTTCACGCGTGGTGCTGCCGCCGGCGCTGGCGCGCATCTGGCCGGCACTGGTGAGCCAGATCATCATCGTCATGCTGGGCTCGGCAGTGTGCGGTCAGATCTCAGCTGAAGAACTGTCGCAGGCCGCCAATCTGATTTCCAGCAGAACCTACCGCAGCTTCGAGTCGTACATCGTCGTCACCGTCGCTTACCTTGCGCTTGCCATGGGCCTGCGCCAGGTGCTCTACTGGCTCGGTCCACGCTTCATCTTTGCAACGCGAAGCAGTTAAGTCCGCCGTGGTTCAATTTTCGCTCTGGGATGTTTTTACCTTTATGCTGGGGGCTGCGCGCTGGACCGTGCTGCTGTCACTGATTGCTTTCGTCGGCGGTGGACTGGTGGGCGTAGGCCTGCTATTGCTGCGCTTCACGAAACTGCGCGGTGTCGGCCCGCTGGTGGCCTGGTACGTTCAGATTTTCCAGGGCACACCGCTGCTGATGCAACTTTTTCTGGTCTATTTTGGCCTGGCGCTGCTGGGCATGGACACCTCTCCGCTGGTCTCTGCGGCGGTTTGCCTTACCTTGTATGCCAGCGCCTACCTGACCGAAATCTGGCGCGGCTGCGTCAACGCCGTACCGCGTGGCCAATGGGAAGCGTCGACCAGTTTGGCTCTGGGCTATACGCAGCAGATGGTCCACGTCATCCTGCCACAGGCGTGGCGCGTGGCGATCGCGCCGACGGTGGGCTTTCTGGTCCAGATCATCAAGGGAACGGCCCTGGCTTCAGTCATCGGCTTTGTCGAATTGACCAAGGCCGGGCAAATGATTTCGAACGCTACCTACCAGCCCTTCCTGTCCTATTCCTTTGTGGGACTTTTGTACTTTGCCCTGTGCTATCCATTGTCGCGATGGAGTCAGAGGCTGGAACACCGCACAAGATCATGAGCAATTCACTCGCCGCCAATTTTGCCCTGGTCGACATCCAGCGCCTGCACAAGCGTTTCGGGTCGACCGAGGTGCTCAAAGGGATCGATTTGCAGGTCCGACGCAAGGAAGTGGTGTGCATCATCGGCAAAAGCGGCTCTGGCAAAAGCACGCTGCTGCGCTGCATTAACGGACTGGAGACCTTCGACAGCGGCAGTCTGAGCATCGACGGACAGCCGCTGCAACACAGCAACCGTGAAGCGATGCGCGCCTTGCGTCAGCAAGTGGGCATGATCTTTCAAAGTTTCAATCTCTTTCCCCACCTCAGCGCCGGGCGCAACGTCATGCTGGCCCCATCACTGGTCAAGGGACTGCCGAAAGAAGAAGCGCGGACACGGGCGCAGACTCTGCTCGAACGCGTCGGCTTGGGCAGCATGTTCGACCGCCTGCCAGACCAGCTCTCCGGCGGGCAGCAGCAGCGGGTGGCCATCGCCCGAGCCCTTGCCATGGCGCCTGCAGTGCTGCTGTGTGATGAGATCACGTCGGCACTTGATCCCGAACTGGTGGGCGAAGTGCTCCAGGTGGTGGAGATGCTGGCCCATGAGGGCATGACACTGATCGTTGTCACCCATGAAATGGCTTTTGCGCGCAAGGTGAGCGACCGGGTGGTCTTCATGCATCAGGGGCTGATCCACGAAGCAGGCACGCCGGATGAAATATTCAACCGCCCCCAAACGCCCGAACTGCAGCAATTTCTGTCGGCATTGCGTGATTGATGCGACGGACGCGGCAGGGTTAGGGTGAAGCCGCCTTCTTCGAATCCGGAATCACCGCGTTGATCACCGCCCCGGTTGCCTTGACGCCAGTGCTGACAACCGTCGCCGCCACCGTGACCGCCGCGTCCGCAACGGCCACCACCGCACAGCCGCTGCACAGCAATGCCACCATGACCGTCAATACCCTTGCCAATGCATTCATAAAATGCTTCCTTCAATATACCGGTTGCACCGCGGGCAATTATCGGGCGTAACGCGCCAACAGTTGATTTTCATGACTCAAAATGACTGCATTCTTCGCGCCAGCGGCCTGGCCGCGCTGCTGTTCGCCACGCCGTACTCGGTCGCCAACCCGGCAGAGGCCAGAGCGCGCGAACTGCAAAGCGCTGATTGTGTCGCCGCCCTTGAGGTCAAGTCCGACAAGATGGCCAAAAAGGTCAGAGGCGGACAGTCGGAACTGCGCCCACTGCTGATTGCCACGCTGGATGCTGGAGCGGCATTCATCGGCCATGCCTATTTGCAGGGGGAGCGCGACGAGGCACATGCTCAGGCCTTGAAGGACGCCGCCATGCAAGCCCAGAAGGCGCTGTCGGAGGACGCCCTGGCAGAGCTTCAAGGCCGTTGCGAACAGGAGGGCACACGACTGTTGGCTCAATCGGACTTGATTGGCCGGGCCGTCGTTTCCATGCTGGTGCAGCGGCGCCTGCACAAGCTGCTCGGCGATTGACGATCCGCCCAGCCGGTACACAATAGCGGACCCACTCACTCCACGCCAACGAAACCCCATGACATCCAAAGCTTCATCAAAACCAGTAGCCGTCGTGACCGGCGGCGCACGCGGCATCGGTCTGGCCATCGCCCAGCGCTTCCTGGCCGAGGGACATCGCGTCGCGCTGCTCGACATCGACGGCGAAACACTGAGCCGGACCACCGTCATGCTGAGCGACGCCGATCACGTGCTTTCGATTCACTGCGACGTCTCCAAACCGCAGCAGGTCGAAGCGGCGGTGGCCGATGTCGTGGCGACCTTCGGCCGCATCGATGTGCTGATCAACAACGCCGGCGTTGCGGTCTTCAAGCCGATTCTGGAAACCTCGTTCGAGGAGTGGCGTTACGTGCTCGACACCAACCTCGATGGCGCCTTTATCTGCACCCAGGCCTGCGCGCCGGTGTTGCGCAAGACCGGCGGCGGCAGCATCGTCAACATCGCTTCGATCTCGGGCCTGCGCGCCAGCACTTTGCGCGTCGCCTATGGCACCAGCAAGGCCGCGCTGATTCATCTGACCAAACAACAGGCGGTCGAACTGGGCAACGTCGGCATCCGTGTCAACGTCATCGCGCCCGGACCGGTCGATACCGAGATGTCGAAACTGGTTCACAGCGTGGCGATCCGCTCCGACTACTACGACGCGATTCCGCTCAACCGCTACGGCACGACCGACGAGATTGCCTCGGCCGCCTATTTCTTGTGCAGCAAGGAGGCCAGCTTTGTCAACGGCCAGGTGCTGGCGGTGGACGGCGGTTTCGATGCCGCCGGTGTCGGCCTGCCAACGCTGCGCCGGTAGCCTTCATGGCGCAAGAGACCGGGCGGCCTCAGAGAAAACCGATCGAGATCCACGGCACCGCGGCGATCACCAGCAGCGCCACAAACAAGGCCCCCAGGTGCGGCCAGACGCGCGAAAAGGCCTGGTCCGGCGGCACCTTGCCAATCGCACAGGCGGCGTAGAAGCCGACGCCGAAGGGCGGGGCAAACAGGCCCAGACCCATCGCAAAGATCACCACCATCGCGTAATGCACCTCGTGCACACCGATCGCCCGCGCCACCGGAAACAGCAGCGGGCCGAACAGCACAATGGCCGGAATGCCTTCGAGCACGCTGCCCAGCACGACAAAGGCCAGCAAGGAGACCACCATGAAGCCGAGCTTGCCGCCAGGCACATCTGCCATCAAGGCCACCAGCGAGTTGGAGAAACCCGACTGCGTCAGCGCCCAGGCCATCGCGGTGGCGCAGCCAATGATCAGCAGAATCGCGCCCGACAGGCAGGCGGTATCCACCAGCATCGGATAGACGCGCTTCCAGTCGAACTGGCGGTAAATCAGCAGGCCGGCCAGCACCGTGTAGGCGATGCCGACGGTGGACACTTCGGTAGCGGTTGCCACGCCCTCGACCACCACGGTGCGAATCACGAACGGCAGCGCCAGCGCCGGCAACGCAATCAGCAAGCTGCGCCGCACCTGCGCCGCGCTGGCCTTGGCGACTGCGCTCATGTCTTCGTGGCGCGTCTGATAGAACACCACCACACACAGCGCCAGCAGACCGACCACCGCCGGCAGTAGGCCGCCGGTGAAGAGAGCCGAGATCGAAACCCCGGTCACGGCGCCAATCGTGATCAACACCAGACTCGGCGGAATGGTTTCGCTCATGGCGCCCGAGGCCGACAGCAGCGCCACCAGATCGCCACCCTGAGCGCCGCGCTTCTTCATCTCCGGGAACAGCGCCGGCGCCACCGCGGCCATGTCAGCCGCCTTCGATCCCGAGATGCCCGACACCAGGTACATCGCCGCCAACAGCACATACTGCAGACCGCCGCGCACATGGCCGATCAACGCCGCCAGAAAGTCGACCATCGCACGCGCCAGGCCGGTCATGGCAATCAGCGCGCCCAGAAACACAAACAGCGGCACCGACAGCAGAATGATGTGCGACATGCCTTCGTCCATGCGACTGACCACAATCGTCAAGGGCGCACTGGTCGTCAGGGCCAGATAGGCCAGCGTCGACAAACCAAAGGCAAAGGCAATCGGCAAACCCAGAGCCACGCTGACGCCCACTAAGCCAACAAAAAATATCAGCAGATTCAGATTGCCAAGATGGGTCAGCGTCGGCTTCATGAACCACAGGCCGACCGAAATCACGGTCAGAAAGGCCAGGCAGGAAGCGATGTCTTTCAGGCTGGAGCGCTCGAACAATCGCAGCAGCGAGATCAGTAGCATCAAGATCGCGCCGACACCGATCGCCGCCACCCGGATGCCATCGTGCCATTCGAGCGCCGGCGTCGTCACCACCCATTGGTCGTCGAAATGATCATAGGCCGGCAGCAGCAGCAAGCCAACGAACAGGATCACGGTGCAGGTGCACAGCGTCTCGACCCAGACGCGCCGGCGTGGCGGCATCATGTTGACGAAGGTCGTGAGCCGCATGTGTTCGCCGCGGCGCAACGCGATCACGGCGCCCAGCATGGCAAGCCACAGGAACAGGATCGACGCCAGCTCGTCCGACCAGGTCAGCGGCTCGTTGAAGACGTAGCGCGAAATCACGCCTGCCAGCAGAATCACGGTCTCCAGCAGCACCAGCACGGCTGCTGGCAGCTCCGTGATCAGACCGATGCCGCGCTCGAAAGCGGCAACGCCGGAGCGACGACTCGGCGTATCGCTGGGAGCGTGCATGTCAGGCTACGGGAACTTGAGGCGGCGCGTTCCGCTCAGACCAGTTTGCCAGAATACTTCTCCAGTTTGGCCATCGCCACATCGCCGAACTTGCCGCGCCACTCCTTGTAGAAGCCCGCTTTCGACAGGGCCTCGCGGAAGGAGCCGACTTCGGGGTAGTTGAAGATCAGGCCCTTGGCCTTGAGCTGTGCTTCCAGACCGTTGTTGAGGCGGCGAATGTCGTCGCGCTGCTTGGTGACGGCGTCATTGACGTGCTTGTTGACGACCGCCTGCACGTCCTTGGGCAGGGCATCCCAGCGCTTGCCATTGGCCAGTATCCATTGGCCGTCCCACATGTGACCGGTCATCGAACAGTACTTCTGCACTTCATAAAGCTTGGCAATATCGATGATGGCCAGCGGGTTCTCCTGGCCCTCGACCACCTTGGTCTGCAAGGCGGAATAGACCTCGCTGAAGTTGATGGCCGCGGGCGCCGAACCGAAGGCCTTGAACATCGAGGTCCAGAGCGGACTGACCGGCACCCGGATCTTGAAACCTTTGAGGTCGGCGGCGACGTTGATCGGACGCGACGAGCTCGTGATATTGCGAAAACCGTTGTCCAGGCAGCGGTCGAAGATGTGCAGGTTGACCTTGGCGATGGCTTCGCGGATGTGCGCGCCGAGTTCGCCGTCCATCGCCGCCCAGACCGCGGGGTAGTCCTTGAACGCAAAGGCCAGACCGTTGATGCCGGCCAGCGGCACCAGGGTTTGCAGGATCAGCCCGGACAGCGGGAAGATGTCGATCGCGCCAGAGCGTACCTGCGACAGCATGTCGGTGTCACCGCCGAGCTGGTTGTTCGGGAACACCTGGATGTCGACGCGGCCGTTGGTTTCCTTGCGAATGGCGTCGGCAGCCTCGCGCACCCGAATCGTCGAGGGATGCGTGGCCGGAATGTTGTTGGCCCATTTGAGGCTGAACTCGGCGGCCTGCGCGAACACCGGCTGGCCAATGGTCGCAAGGGCGCCTGCGGCAGCTGTGCCCTGGATAAAGCCGCGTCGGCTAAGGTTGCTTGTATGGCTCATGTTCAAAGTCTCCTGATCAGGTTATGAATGATGGTGGGCACAGGGTCAGTAGATTATCACGGCGAC
>CAIVLG010000263.1 GCA_903906695.1 uncultured beta proteobacterium
CACCATGATCAGGGCTTCGAAGCGCGGCCGGTCCGCAACAATCTCTTTGGGCAACAACTTCTTCAGGATGGCACGTTCGAGTCCGACGCCGTGCCGGATGTTGGCGTCAATCACGGTCGACTGATGGCGGTGAACCTGGGCACTGCGAAAAAACGGGGTGATGCTTTCATAGAGGCGTGCGCGCACTCTGATGCCTTCGAGCAATCGCTCCTGCCAGTTGGCAGACTCGAATTCCATGTGCACCATCGACTCGACGGTGCCCTGCAATTCGTTGTTGATTTCGCGATACAAGGTCTCCATGTCGTCGAAGTGACGAAAAACGGTACGCAGGCCGACCTTGGCGCGCACCGATACATCTTCGGCGGTTGGGGCAACCTGTCCTTCCCTGATCAACTCGATCAGCGCCTTGACGATGCGTTTGCGGTTTTCCAATCCGCGAGCACGTCGGCCGTCGTGAACGACGGCCTCACTTGAAGCATCCGGGGCATTGGTTTCAAGGTCCATGTGCAAGTAGATGTCTGTGTTGGAACGGTTTCAAGTCTACATTGATCTATCACCTAGGGTTTTCCCCGCTATTCAACCGGTTTGAACATAGTGACACTTATGATGTCGATACATGCATGACGGGTGCAGACGCCTGTGAATCAGCTCTTGGCAAACATGTACGTCATTGATATGGCTGCCATTACATTCACTATGAAGGAGACAACACCATGAACAGACGCGAAGCATGGAATCGGCCCGTGATACGGGTACTCAAGACTGCCAGTTGCCTGGCATTGATTGCCATCGCAACCAATGCCGTTGCCGCCGAGAACTCAAGGTCGCGTCAATCACCAATGGGAAGTTTTGGTGGTGAGATCGCGGCGCCGCTTGACTCACCGGGTTTTTTCGGCAGCGCCCTATTGACCTATGCGCATGTTTATTCCGTCAAGGACGATGCCGGAAATGACATCACTTCGGCCACCACACCACTCGGCAAGTCCCCCATACCGTCTTCGGTGCCGCTGCAAACCGCAACACCTTCCAAGGGAGCCATTCCCAACGGGACCTACACCCTCAATGGTATGGGTCCGGTGAACTTCCTGCATAACCAGAGTGTGGTGACCTTTTTGGGCGGCTACCTGACAGAAAGCACCTATGCCGACGGCCATGTTTCATTTTCGTTCCAGACGTCCTATAGCAAGATGGACCGCACGATGGATATCCCCATAACGTTCGGCGTAACACCAACCCCACCCCCCGCACAGGCTCCGGTGGTCAATGCCGTGGCGGCAGCGACGCAAGCCCAGATCACAGCGCAGCTGGCGGCGAAACTGGCAACCCAGAACATGAGCCTGGAGGGCTTTGGCGATACGGAGCTTTCCGTGGTCTGGATCCGTCATCAAGACCGGATGAAAGTGGCAGCAGGCGTTTCACTCTTTGTTCCGACCGGTTCCTACGACGCCAATCGGGGTCCGAACCCGGGTTATGGCAAGTTCTATTCAGTGCGACCGGGGGTAGCCGTGACCTATTCGCTCAACCCGAACCATACCAGCCAGGACTGGGACCGGGGTGTCACCGTGGCAGGCCGCGTGGGCTACATGATTAACGGCACCAACACCGACACCGATTACCGCACCGGCAATCTGGTCAACGCGGAGCTGGCCATCGTCAAGGTGCTCGAAGGCGGACGCTGGGCTTTCGGCGCCAACCTGTACCGTGTTCAGCAGGTCACAGACGACAGCGGAACCGGCCTGGGAACCAACCCTGCGCTTCGCTATCGGGTCAGCGGCATCGGCCCCTTTGTCTCGTTCAAGATCCCTGGCAAGGACGCCGGCTTCAATCTGAGCTTCTCCCAGAATCTGGATGGCCACAACGCGCAATTCGCAAACTTCTGGCAGCTGCGCTTTGTTAAGGATTTTTGAGCTAAAGAAATGAATACTTCACCTAGCCTTGCACCCACCCAGATTCGCCTGCGCGGCTACCCGGCCGGCGCAGTCACCGATGACACCTGGCTGATGAGCCACGATCCGCTGCCGGCTCTGCAACCTGGCGAGATCCGGGTCCGGATCAAGCACCTCTCGGTAGACCCTGGCATGCGCGGCTGGATCACGCCCAAGCGCAGCTACATCGCGCCGGTACAACCCGGTGAGGCGATGCGGGCCTTTGGCGTGGGTGAAGTGCTTGAGACGGCCAGCAAGTATTTCCAGGTCGGTGACCACGTGACCGGATTTACCGGCGTGCAGACCGAGGCCGTGCTGGATGGACGGCAGCTGCGCAAGGTGGATCTGTCGTTTGCGCCGGCTCGCAACTACCTGACGAGCGTTGGCATGACGGCGTTCACCGCCTACTTTGGACTGCTGGATGTAGGCAAGCCCCAAGCGGGACAAACGGTGGTGGTCTCGGCCGCTGCTGGCGCGGTTGGCACCGTCGTTTGCCAGATCGCCAAGATTCAGGGTTGCAAGGTCATCGGCATCGCCGGTGGCGCTGAGAAGTGCAGCTACCTGCGCGATGAACTCGGGGTCGACTCTGCCATTGATTACAAGCACGAGTCGGTCGCTCAAGCGTTGAAAGTGGCCGCACCGGAAGGCGTGGACATCTATTTCGACAATGTGGGCGGTGACATTCTGGACGCGGTGCTGATGCAGATCAATCGCCACGCACGCATCGTGGTGTGCGGTGCAATCTCGCAGTACACCGACATCGAGCATGCACGCGGCCCGGCCAACTACCTGCAGATCATTGCGCAGAGCGCCACCATGCAGGGCTTCACGATGCGGGACTATCTGACGCGCATACCCGAGGCTTTCATGTCGCTGATGACATGGCAAAGTACCGGAAAGCTCAAGGTGCGTGAACATGTGCTGCACGGCATCGACTCCTTTCCAAAGGCCTTTCAAATGCTTTTCAACGGTGAAAACCTGGGCAAACTGGTGATCGACTTATGAGTACCTCGGCAATACACGGCGCCTGGTGGGTCTGGCTGGTGGCGGCTGGCCTGTATATCGTATTTCGACTTTGGTACGACAACTGGCGCGGCCCCTTGAGCAAGGACGAAGTCGAGCACTTCATGCGCCTTGCGCAGTCATCGCCGAGCAGGGACCACACTGACACAGAGGTCCTGCGCGCCTTTCTGGAAAAGGACGATGGCAAGGAATTTGTCATGTGCAATCTGATCAAACTCCATGCACAAGCGATTGCACATCCGGTAAGCGGCGAAATGACAACGTCCATGTCGCTGATACAGCAATACTTTCGTCCCTTCCTGTTGACCTTGTTGCTGAGCGGTGGTCACCCTATGCTCACATCCCGCAAGGTGGCGGGCTATGTGGACTCCTGGAACACGCCGCCCGACCCTGGCTGGACGGCGGTCGGAATGATGCGCTACCGCAGTCGCCGTGACGCCATGCGTTTGACGTTTGACAAGCGCTTCCAGGGCGGGTATCCGTTCAAGATTGCCGCCATCGAGCAGACCTTTTCCTTTCCGACCCAAGTGATTTCAGAGATGGTGCTGAGACCGCGCGGCATCGTGGCACTGGTCCTGACGCTTGTGGCGGCACTCGCTCATCTGGCTTCCTTGCTGATTTGAGTCGCATGAAGATTCTGCGCACGCCGGATTCGCAGTTCGACGGCCTGGACGGCTGGTCATTCGCGCCGCACTACACCACCATCACGGCCGACGACGGCACAGCCATCCGCATCGCCCATGCCGAGCAGGGCCCGAGTGAGGGCGAACCGATCCTGCTGATGCACGGCAATCCGAGCTGGTCCTACCTGCACCGCAATATGATGGGCCCGCTGGCCGCCACCGGTCGGCGCGTCATTGCGGTCGACCTGGTCGGCCACGGCCGCTCCGACAAGCCGGCGTCAAAAGACGACTACACGCTGGCACGCCACATCGACTGGATGTCCAAGTGGCTGGTCGCCATGGACCTGCAGCACACCACCCTGTATTGCCAGGACTGGGGCGGCACCCTCGGGCTGCACCTGGTAGCAGCCTTCCCTGAGCGCTTTGACCGCGTCGTTATCTCCAACAGTGGCATGCCGCTGGGCGACCGGTCCAACTGGTTCCTGAAACTGTGGACCAGTCTGATGGGTATGGCGTGGCGCTTCCCGTGGTTCATGTTCAAGCCGGGCTTTGCCAGACCCATCAGCGATGCCGTCTACCATGCCTACAGAGCGCCCTACCCCACGGCCGCCTATGAGAAGGGACCGGCCAAGTTCCCGGTTCTGATCGCCGTGTCGCCGAACAATCCTGGCGTGCCGCTGAACCGGGCCGCCTGGGCCAGACTGAAGACTTTCGACAAACCCTTCCTCACACTCTTCGGCGCCAGGGATCCGGTGGCGCGTGGCGCCGACAAGCGGATGCAGCGCCACATTCCGGGTGCTGCGGGCCAAGCCCATGAGGTGATGCCAACGGCCAAGCACTTCATCCAGGAAGACGAGCCGCAGTGGCTGGTGGAGCGCATCACGCGCTTCCTGGAGGTGAAGCCGTGAGCGGTCTGTTGGCCGCCTTCCTTCAGGCCAGCTACTCGGGCCATGTGTCGTCGCTCGTCTTCCTGGGCTTGTGCGGCGTGCTGACCGTGACGCCCGGGCTGATCCATCACTTCTTGCGCGACGGCGGCGCCGAATCGATCGCCGGGTTGACGCTGGGCGAGCAGCGCGAACTGGTGATTGGCGTCTTTGGCTGGCTGGGTGCGACGCAGATTTCCTGGGGCCTGCTGATGCTGGCCGTCGCCCTCCACTACCAGATGCTGGCGCCCTTGCTCTTGCTGCTGATCCTGCTGGAGCGCAGCCTGCTCGTGCTGCGCTGGTGGGTTCGGGATCGCGGCGCAGGGCATCGGCCCCCGGAGCATTACGCCAGTCTGGTCATGCTGCCTTTTGGTGTGCTGTTCCTGTTGCTGGCACTGCCCGGACACGCCTGATCCACAAATCACCCGGAAAATTCCATGAACGACCTTACCCAGACTACGGCCGCTGCCAGCCCTCCCCTGACCCTGTTCGGCGCCCCGGTTGGTCTGTGGACCGGCAAGATCCGCAGCTACCTGCGCAAGCAGGGCATTCCTTTTGTTGAACGCTTGCCCTCCGACCCGGTGTTCCAGGGCGAAGTCATGCCCGCCGTCAAGCGCTTCATCAACCCGGTGATCCGCTTTGCCGACGGCACGCTGGTGCAGGACACGGCCGACATCATCGACTATCTGGAGCGCAAGGGCTACGCCCGCTTCAGCGTCTATCCGCAGCAGCCACTTCAGCGCATCGTGGCGCTGGCGCTGGACCTGTTCGGCGGCGAAGGGCAGGTGCGCGCAGCCATGCATTACCGCTGGAGCTATCGCGACTACAACGACACCTTTTTGCGTCACGAATTCGGACTGGCCTTCCGGGCGGTGGGCCTGCCGCAGGCCGCCATCGACCAGCAACTCGATGGCTTCATGAGCTACCTCAACGCCTACTTGCCCAAGCTGGGAATCACCGCAACCAGCACACCCGCAGTGGAAGCTGCCTACGGCGACTTGCTGGCAGCGCTGGACGCACACTTCCGCGTGCAGCCTTACCTGCTGGGCGGTCGGCCCACGGTGGCCGACTTCGGTCTGATCGCCAACCTGTTTGCCCACCTGGGGCGCGACCCCTACCCGGCGGACATGATGAAGCGCAAGGGGCCCAGCGTCTTTCGCTGGACCGAGCGCATGATGGCCAATGACCCGGACACGCCCGAGTTTCCGAACTGCGCCTTCGCGCTGCCCGAGGCGGACGAGGTGCCCGCCACGCTGGTCCCGGTGCTGCGCCTGATGGCGCAGGACTACCTGCCCGAGTTGAAGATGGCCGTGGCCTACACCGATGCCTGGCTGGCTCAGCAAGGCGATATTGCGTCTGGCACACCTGTCGGCGGAAAGCCCAAGGTGCGCAACATCGGCCAGGGTCGCTTCCACCTGCGTGGCGTGGAGCTCGAAACCCTGGTCTGGCCCTACAGCCTTTACATGCTGCAGCGCGTCACCGACGCTTATGAAAAGCTCGACTCCGAGCAGCAATCGAAGATTCATCAATACTTTTCTGAAGCGGACTTGCAGGACTTGTTGACGCTGCGGGCGACGCGCAGGGTCGAGCGGCGCGACCATATCGAGATTTGGGCCTAGGCCAAACCACCGGAGACATCAACATGCTCATGATCAAACGCATTGTCATTGGCCTGCTGGCGCTTGCCTTGCTGGCGGTTTTGTCGGTCTACGCGGTCGGCGGAAAACTCGAAGCCATGCTGCTGTTCGTCAAATACGGGATGCGCAAGGAGTACGCACCAACACGTGAAATCGCCTGGATACAGGGGCCCGACAAACCGGTGGCGACGGATCGCAAGAAGAAACCCAATGTCATCCTGATCGTCGCTGACGACCTGGGTTACAACGACATCACCCTGAGCGGTGGCGGCGTTGGGCATGGCGCTGTGCCAACACCGAACATCAACCGCCTGGCCCAGGAGGGCGTCAATTTTCAGACCAGCTACGCCAGCAATGCGACCTGTGCGCCGTCGCGCGCGGCCATCATGACCGGGCGCTACCCGACCCGCTCCGGATATGAGTTCACACCGGCGCCAGCTCTTTTCATGAAGATGCTGGGCGACTACAAGCCAAAAGGTGACATTCGCTTTGCCATTTCCCACCCGGACCGCGAGTCGCTAAACATCCCCTATGAAGACCAGGGTCTGCCAGTGAGCGAGATCACGTTGGCCCGACTGATGAAGGGTGCGGGCTATCACACCATGCATATTGGCAAATGGCATTTGGGTGAGAGCCCGCAGTTCCGGTCCTATGCGCACGGATTTGATGAAGCACTGTCCTTCATGCATGGCAGTTCCATGTACCTGCCGGAAAACGACCCCAAGGCCGTGAACGCCAAGCAGGACTACGACATGATCGACCGCTTTCAGTGGGCCGCGGGAAGCTTTGGAATTCGCTACAACGACGGCAATGTCTTCAAGCCCAGGAATTACGTCACCGACTATCTGACTGATGAAGCTGTCAAGGCGATTGCAGCCAACAAGAACCAGCCCTTCTTCATGTACCTGGCCTACACCGCGCCGCACACGCCGCTGCAGGCGACCAAAGAAGATTACGATGCACTGCCGCAGATCAAGGACCACACCGAGCGCGTCTACGCCGCCATGATCCGGTCCCTTGATCGCAATGTCGGGCGGGTACTGCAAACCTTGAAGGATCAAGGCCTGGACGACGACACGCTGATCATCTTCACCAGCGACAACGGTGCTGCCCACTATATCGGCCTTGAAGGCCTGAACAGTCCTTTTAGTCACTAACAAGTTCAGTCGTCTCATTTCCTGCGAAGAATTCAGATGTGTCAAAATCATCCCAGCGATAATTTCACCGTAGGCAAAATGCCTTTAACCCCAATGGGTTACACGCTCTCTCTTGGTCTACCCAAGAACA
>CAIVLG010000264.1 GCA_903906695.1 uncultured beta proteobacterium
CGTGAGGACACCCGCATGACCCACATCACACTGGCCAGCAAGGCGCCGCTATTGCATCTGGCCCATGTCAACACCTTCTACGGGCCGGTACAGGTGCACTTTGATCTTGAGCTTGAAGTGCGGCGCGGCGAGATTGTCAGTCTGCTTGGTGGCAACGCCAGCGGCAAATCCACCACCATGAAGGTTGTGCTGGGTCTGCTCAAGCCGCAAAGCGGTGACGTCGTCTTTGATGGGCAATCCACGCTGGGACGTAGCACACCGCAGATCATCCGACGTGGCATCGCCAGCGTGCCGGAGGCGCGCCGCTTGTTTGGCGCCATGACGGTGCGCGAGAACCTCTTGATGGGCGCCTTCACGCGCAGCGACAAAACGGCCATTGCGCAGGACTATGAAAAGTTGCTCGACCTGTTTCCGCGGGTCAAGGAACGCATTGATGCACTGGCTGGCACCTTGTCCGGTGGTGAACAACAAATGGTGGCCATGGCGCGCGCGCTGATGTCGCGCCCCAAACTCATCTGCATGGACGAGCCGACCATGGGTCTGTCGCCGCTCTATGTGGATCGTGTGCTGGAGCTGATCGCCGAACTGAACAAGACCGGCGTCTCGGTTTTCATGGTCGAACAAAATGCCAGCCTGGCGCTGCAGATTGCGCACCGGGCCTATGTACTTCAAAATGGCCGCATCGTGCTCGCCGGTGCCGCCGACACTCTGTTGCGCGACCCGCGAATCCGAGACGCCTACCTTGGCGGCGAGGCGCTGGCCGCTTGAACCCAAAGGAACTTTTATGTCACTTTCCCTGGACCATCTGGTTATCCTGGTGCACGAGCTTGAGCAGGCAATAAGCCATTACACAGAACTTGGCTTTACCGTGCAGCGCGGTGGCGTTCATGCCGACGGCGCAACGCACAACGCACTGGTCGGTTTCGCCGACGGCAGCTACCTGGAATTGATTGCCTTCCTGAAACCTGCGCCGCGACATCGCTGGCACGGCGCAGCGCAAAGCGGACGCCAAGGCTTCATTGATTTCGCCCTGCTGCCACAAAGTGTGGGCGCAACGATAGCGGCGGCGTTCGATCGCGGGCTGAACTACCAGGGTCCGATCGATGGCGGGCGTTTGCGTCCCGACGGCGAACGCCTGGCGTGGCAGATCGGTACACCGCCGTCCGCCGAATTACCTTTTCTCTGTGGTGACCTCACCGCACGGTCCCTGCGGGTGCCTGAGGGCGAGGTGCGCCGCCATGCCAATGGCGTGCTCGGCATTGCTTCGATCACCCTGGCAGTGCCGGACCTGGAGGCCAGCCTGGCGCGCTACAGTGCCTTGCTGGGTCCGCAAGCCTTGCAGCAAGCCGGCCCCGTCGCGTTGCCGGCGCTGGGTATGCGCTATGGCGCGCTCAGCCTGGGCTCGACCACGCTGGTGTTGCTGAGTCCCGCCTGGCCCGACGGCCAGGGGTTTCCGCTCGCGCTGCGGGAGCACCTCGCGGTCAAAGGTCCCAGGCTGTTTGGCGTCGCACTGCGCGGCACCGGCAGCGGACCGGCAAGCAGACTGCCCTTGAGCCAAACGCATGGCGCCCATTTTGAAATTCA
>CAIVLG010000265.1 GCA_903906695.1 uncultured beta proteobacterium
ACGATGGCCTGGTCTTTCATGGCCGCCATGTGCTTGTAGGTGATGACGTTCTTGTTGCCGGTGCAGGTCACGAAAATGTCGCACTTGTCGGCGGCGTATTCCATGGTCACGACCTTGTAGCCCTCCATCGCGGCCTGCAAGGCATTGATCGGGTCGATTTCGGTCACCCAGACCTGGGCTGACAGCGCACGCAGCGCCTGGGCCGAGCCCTTGCCAACATCGCCGTAGCCGGCAACGCAGGCCACCTTGCCGGCGATCATCACGTCAGTGGCGCGCTTGATGGCGTCCACCAGCGACTCGCGGCAGCCGTACAGGTTGTCAAACTTGCTCTTGGTCACCGAGTCGTTGACGTTGATGGCGCGCAGCTTCAGACTGCCCTTGGCCGACATTTCATTGAGGCGGTGCACGCCGGTGGTGGTTTCTTCGGTGACGCCGATGATGTGCTTCAGGCGCCGGCTGTACCAGGTCGGATCGACCTTGAGCTTGGCCTTGATCGCGCTGAACAGGCAAGTCTCCTCCTCGCTGCCGGGTTTGGCCAGCAATGTGAGGTCTTTCTCGGCCCGGGCACCCAGATGCATCAGCAGCGTGGCGTCGCCGCCGTCGTCCAGAATCATGTTCGGGCCTTCGGTCTTGGAACCCTTGGCGCCGAACTCGAAGATGCGGTGCGTGTAGTCCCAGTAGTCGGCCAGGGTCTCGCCCTTGTAAGCGAAGACTGGGGTGCCGGTCGCCGCCAGGGCCGCCGCCGCATGGTCCTGCGTGGAAAAGATGTTGCATGAGGCCCAACGCACTTGGGCGCCGAGGGCTTGCAGGGTTTCGACCAATACGGCGGTCTGGATCGTCATGTGCAAGGAACCGGTGATGCGGGCACCTTTGAGCGGCTGCGCCTTGGCAAATTCATCGCGAATCGCCATCAGACCCGGCATTTCGGTCTGGGCAATATTAATTTCCTTGCGGCCCCAGGCGGCCAGACTCAGATCGGCAATTTTGTGGTCTTGGGTGGTAACGGATTTCAGGACGCTCATGGCTTTCTCCAAAGTTGAATTTGAAAAACCACTGCCTGCGCGCAAACTCTCGGGGGGGGGAAGGTTCACCTCACAGAGCAGTGGGTGAGCGCGGTTGATACAGTCCGAGCCTCGTTCAACAAATGTGAACTGCAACGCTCCTCGGAAGGCGGCCATTATAGGGGGAAGGCTGTGCTCGGCATCCGAGAGGGTTTTATAAATCATAATCGCCTGAACTGCTGTAAAGGAATACCCCTTGACCGACCGTTCGACGCCACCCAGTCCGGACCTCTTGTCCCAGATCGACGGGCATTTGCTGCACACCATCGGTGTCGCCGCCTCCGATGCGACAGCAAGCGACATGATGCAGGCCGTGGCGCAAGTGGCGCGCCAGGAACTCTCTCGGCGCTGGGTGCAAACGCAGCAGCGCGAGCGTGAGACCAAGGCACGCCGTGTCGTCTATCTGTCGATGGAATTCCTCATGGGGCGCACGCTTTCCAACGCGTTGGCCGCACTTGACCTGACCGAGGGTGTGGCCCGGGGACTGGCACAGCACGCGCACAAGCTGGAGGATGTGGTCCAAGAGGAGCTCGACGCCGCCCTGGGCAATGGCGGCCTCGGCCGTCTGGCGGCCTGCTTTCTGGATTCCATGGCAACGCTGGGACTGCCCTCCTTCGGCTACGGCATTCGCTATGAGTACGGCATGTTTGCGCAAGAGATTGCGGGCGGCGAGCAAATCGAGTACCCAGACCCGTGGCTGCTGGACGGCACGCCGTGGGAGTTTCCGCGCACCGGCCTTCATTACCCGGTGCGCTTTGGCGGCTGGGTCGAGCATGTCGACGGAGTCGCCACCTGGCGCCATGCCGGTGAAGTGGCGGCCAAGGCCTATGATATGGTGGTGCCCGGTCACAGCACCGAAAAAGTAAGTACCCTGCGTCTGTGGAAGGCGGCCGCGCCGGCGCATTTTGACCTGGGTGCCTTCAATACCGGCGACTACGCCAGGGCCGCCAGCACCAAGAACGAATTCGAGAATATCTCCTGGGTGCTGTACCCGAACGACAGCACCCCGGCCGGGCGCGAGCTGCGGCTCAAGCAGGAATATTTCTTCGTCGCTGCGTCGATCCAGGATCTGCTGCACCGGCATCTTGCAGAGCATCCGTCGCTGGACAATCTGGCCGAGCAAGTGGCGATCCACCTCAACGACACGCACCCGGCCATCGGTGTTGCCGAGCTGATGCGGATCCTGTGCGATGAACACTGCATGGCCTGGGACCAAGCCTGGCGTCTGTGTGGCAAGACCTTCTCCTACACCAACCACACCCTGATGCCCGAGGCGCTGGAGACCTGGCCGGTGAGTCTGATGCAGCACGTGCTACCGCGGCACCTCGAGATCATCTTCCGCATCAACAAGGAGTTTCTGGA
>CAIVLG010000266.1 GCA_903906695.1 uncultured beta proteobacterium
CACCCAGCTTTACCGGGTCCGTGATGGCCGCAAAGTGTTTGCCGTGGTGTGGCGTCAATGCGCCTTTTATATCTGCGCTCACGTCCCGCGTTGCCCGTCCGGTTGCCACCGCATAGCGCCAGACTTGCCCCGCCGTTGTCAGTACCCGGTGTGCAACGTCCAAAGCGCCGCGCTCCTCTACCGCCCGGACTGCCGCCAATAGCTCTATGGGTTGAATGTCACCAATTCGCCGGGTTGCGAAGTGGGGGAATAGGTCTTTTTCGAGATTGCGCTTTTCCCTGATGGCGTAGTGACTGCTCCAACCTGACAATTTCATGTCGTACCATTCCAGCGCCGTGACTTTGAAGGTGTCGGCGTCCGGTGTTGTGGCCCTGAGCTTTTCTACCTTGCGCAGTTGAATGGGATCCCGCCCCTCCGATTTATTGAGCTTTGCGGCTTCACGGGCTTTTCGCGCCGCTGTCAGACTCATGTCTGGATAACTGCCCAGCGCCAATTGTTTTTCCTTGCCGCCGATCCGGTATTTCAGAAACCAGCGCTTCGATCCCGCCGGACTGACTTGTAAGTACATCCCCCCGGAATCAGAGAAGCGGGCTTGTTTCTTGCCCGGTGGGCAAACTGCGTTTCTGCATTGGGCATCGGTCAGCATGGGGGTACGCTCCGCTTCAAAGGTGGGGGTGCAAAACAATGGTTTTCATTGGGAAGTGGGGGGGAAACCCGCTTTTCTCCTGAAAATCTCAATTTCTCCCCCCGTTTATACCCCCGCTTTGATCTGGCAGTCAATAGACGCCTTTGTACGCCGTTGCAGCGTAAGTGCCTGATTTACCAATGAAAAAGGCCTTTAAGAATCGCTCCTTAAAGGCCTTTGTACAATGTCCTGGTCGGTGTGAAAGGATTCGAACCTTCGACCCCTTGCACCCCATGCAAGTGCGCTACCAGGCTGCGCCACACACCGATCTAAGTGCGCGATTATAGTCGGTCGAATCCCTGCAATTCAGTGTGCCGGTGAGAGCAGATTGCGAATCTCGAACAACTCGCGTCGCAGATACAGCAAGCGGTCTGAAATACTGTTGACTGATGCAGCAGGCTGTACTTGGTCACCTTCATTGAGTTCGAAATCAGCTGTGTCTATCACCTCGACGCCGTCCAGCAGGACTTCCCCATTGCGCCTTTTTTCACGCTCAAGTTGCAAAATCTCCTGCATCTTGTTGCGGGCACCACTGATGGTGAAGCCCTGATCGTAGAGCAGGTCGCGAATGCGGCGGATCATCAGTACCTCATGGTGCTGGTAGTAGCGCCGATTGCCGCGCCGCTTCATGGGCCGAAGTTGCGTGAATTCCTGCTCCCAATAACGGAGCACATGCGGTTTTACACCACACAAATCGCCGACTTCACCAATCGTGAAATAGCGTTTGGCAGGAATGGGGGGAAGAGCTTTCTCCATCTACATCAATTCTCTGGGAGATTAAGCTGTGAGGTTACTCTAGGTCGGCCCGGAATGTAAAGTGGCAAGCGCAGCTTGCGCACAAATAAAAATAAAACGTCCAAGCAATCAGCCCCTGCGCCCGGCGTCCTGGATTTGCTCTTTGAGTTTGTGGCTGGCGTGAAAGGTGACGACGCGGCGGGCCTGGATCGGGATCGCCTCGCCGGTTCGCGGGTTGCGCCCTGGGCGTGGCGCCTTGGTACGAATTTGAAAATTGCCAAAGCCTGAAATCTTGACGTCACGACCCTCCACCAGACTCTCGGAGATCAAATCAAAGAACGCGTCTATCATGTCTTTGGACTCGCGCTTGTTCAAACCAATCTGTTCAAAGAGAAGCTCCGCCAGTTGCGCCTTGGTCAGCGTTGGGGTTTCCAGACTTTCAACCGAGATGTCCATTCAGTCCTCGTTTTCTGTTTGCGCAGATGGTAACGGTTTACGCACGTTGCCGGGCACCCAGCGATTTTTTCAGCGAAGTCAGTACAGCTTGAACAGCGCTGTCGATCTGATCGTCTGCCAACGTGGCGATGTCACTGTTCAGCGTCAGTCGCACCGCCATGCTTTTCTCCGGCACTGCGTGTGCCGTGGCAGGGGTCTCTTGGCTCTGCTTGGGACGGTAGACGTCAAACAGGACAGCATCGCGCAAGATACCAGCTGTTGGTGCGGCCCAGACGGCCTGCATCAAGGCGTCGTGATCGACCGTTTCCGGCAGCAATACTGCAATGTCGCGTTCGACCGCCTGAAACTTCGCCACCGGCTTGAAGGCCGGCAAGTCGCGCTCCAAAACGTGGTCAAGGTCCAATTCAAACATCACGGGCGCGACCGCCAGTTCGTAGGACTGCCGCCATTTTGGATGCAGTTCGCCGACGAAGCCAATCGCCACTCCATTGAGCACGATGCTGGCGCAACGCCCAGGATGCATGGCTGGATGCGCGGCCGGTACAAAAACCGCTTTGCGTGGTGCCAGCAGGGCCTCGACGTCGCCTTTGGCATCAAAGAAATCGACGCCATGTTCCTGGCGCCCCCACTGCGCAGCGTCCGCACTGCCGCACGCCATGCCCGCCAGACGCATGGGTTGATTAAAGCCTTCAACCGTAGTATCCGTATTTTTGACCGCACCGTCACGCAGAAAGACACGACCGATTTCAAAGACGCGCACACGTTGCGCCTTGCGGTCTAGATTGAATTTGAGAACCTGCAGCAGGGACCCCAACAAAGAGGTGCGCATCACGCTCATCTGGCTGGCAATCGGATTGAGCAATTTGATGGAATTCGAATTGCCGCACAGCTCTTGCTCCCAACGCTCTTCCACGAAACTGAAGTTAATGGTTTCCTGATACGACATGGCCGCCATTGAACGCCGCACGGTAAAGGGACTGCGCTGCGCCTCGGGTCGAGTCTTGGCGGTAATGGGCGCCAGCGGAGGTGTCTGGGGCAGGCGGTCATAGCCGACCATCCGAATGACCTCTTCGATCAAATCTTCTTCAATTTGTAAATCAAAACGGTAGGCCGGTGGCATGACGGTAATCGTGCCATCACCCTCAGTTGTGGGCAAATGCAGACGCCTTAGGGCGTCGGCGCACTGTGTTTGGGTCAATGGCATGCCGATGACTTTGCATGCGCGCGCCACGCGCAGGGTGACCGAAGTCGATGCTGGCATATTCACCTGCAGGTCATCGATCGGACCACAGACCGTATCGCCAAACCCGCAAATATCAACGATCAACTGCGAAATGCGCTCGATGTGCTGCACGGTTTGGCTCGGATCGACGCCGCGCTCGAAGCGGTGCCCGGCGTCGGTCGAGAAATTGAACCGGCGTGAGCGCCCGGCGACGGCTTTGGGCCACCAGAAAGCAGCCTCCAGATAGATGTGCCGTGTATCGTCCGACACTGCGGTAGCGTCACCTCCCATGATGCCGGCAAGGGACTCTACCTGATGCTCATCGGCAATCACACCCACCTTCTCATCCACAGTCACGCTGTTGCCGTTAAGCAGTTTGAGCTGTTCGCCCGGTTTGCCCCAGCGCACATCGAGGCCACCATGAATTTTTTCCAGATCAAAAACATGGGACGGGCGGCCAAACTCGAACATCACATAATTGGAAATATCGACCAGCGCTGTCACACTGCGCTGACCACAGCGCTCCAGGCGCTCAGCCATCCACTTCGGTGTCTCGGCCTTGGTGTTCACGTTGCGTATGACCCGACCGGAAAAGCGACCGCACAGATCTGGCGCACTGATCTGCACGGGCAATCGGTCGGAGCTGCCGATTGGGGTCGGAGCGAATATCGGTTCTTTCAGAGGCGTCCCGGTCAACGCCGAGACTTCGCGCGCCACGCCGAAGACACTAAGGCAATGCGCCAGATTGGGCGTCAGCTTCAAGGTGAACAGGATGTCGTCAAGTTTCAAATGCTGTCGAAGGTCCTGGCCCAGAGGGGCATCATCTGCCAGTTCAAGCAGACCAGCATGGTCGTTCGAGAGCTTCAATTCACGCGCCGAACACAACATGCCCTGGCTTTCGACGCCGCGCAGTTTGCCGACCTTGATCAGAAACGGCTTTCCGTCATCGCCCGTAGGCAACTCGGCGCCAACCAAGGCCACCGGCACCTTGATGCCGACCCGCGCATTCGGAGCGCCGCACACAATATCGAGCAGCACCGCTTGGCCGACGTCAACCTTGCACAAGCGCAGGCGATCGGCGTTTGGATGCGCAATCGCTTCCCTGATTTCACCGACCACAACCTTGCTGAATGGCGGAGCAACCGGTCGCAGTTCTTCCACTTCGAGACCGGCCATCGTAAGTGTCTCGGCGAGTTGCTCGGTCGACAGCGGTGGGTTGCAAAATTCGCGCAGCCAGGATTCAGGAAATTGCATGATGCTTTGTCGGTGTATTGTTATTGGAACTGGGATAGAAAGCGGATATCGCCGTCAAAAAACAAACGCAGATCATTGACACCATATCGCAACATGGTGAGCCGATCCGGACCCATGCCAAACGCAAAACCGATATATTTTTCGGAATCCAGACCCATGTTGCGCACCACGTTCGGATGCACTTGACCTGAGCCCGCCACTTCGAGCCATTTTCCGGCCAGTGGTCCACCTTGGAACTGGATATCGATTTCAGCGCTGGGCTCGGTAAACGGGAAGAAACTGGGACGAAATCGCAGCACCAAATCATCGGACTCAAAAAAGGTACGACAAAAATCCGTAAAGACGAACTTCAGGTCCTTGAAACTGACGTTCTCACCGATCCACAGGCCCTCGCACTGGTGGAACATCGGAGAGTGGGTGGCATCGCTGTCGACGCGATAGGTACGCCCGGGTGCGATGACGCGAATCTCCGGCATCGCACCGGAAAACAGACCCTCGCCAGCGGTGTCGGCGCCAGTGGCGGCGCGATGTTTCTTCACATGCTGCACCGCATGACGGACTTGCATCGGGCTGGTGTGGGTGCGCAGCAGATTGGGCGCTGTGGCAGACCCACCTTCGACATAAAAAGTATCGTGCATCGATCGCGCCGGGTGATCTTCCGGCGTGTTCAATGCTGTGAAGTTGAACCAGTCGGTTTCGATTTCGGGGCCTTGCGCAACCTCGAAACCCATCGAACTGAAGATCGCTTCGATGCGCTCCAGCGTCAGCGAGACAGGGTGCAGCCCCCCAGCGCCGCGCTGGCGACCTGGCAGCGTCACGTCAAGTGCCTCAGCCTGAAGTTGAGCCTGCAATTCGGTATCGGCCAGAGCCTCCCGGCGAAGATTCAGGGCGGATTCGATCGCCTGCTTGGCCTGGTTGATGGCTGCGCCGCGCGATTTCTTTTCCTCCACCGACAGGGCCGACAATCCCTTCATCATTTCGGTGATGCGACCCGACTTACCAAGAAACAAGGCCTTCGCATTCTCCAGATCGGCAGGCGTTGCGGCTTGCCCGAAGTCGGTCTTTGCGGCAGCAACAAGTATATTCAACTCATTCATAGACTCTTTTGTCATCATGGAAAAAGGGCTAGTGCCGTTTCAAGCGCTAGCCCCCGTCATTGATACATGGATCGCCATTGACCAACAGCGAACCGGTGTGAATTCAAGCAGCCAGCTTGGCCTTGACTTGTTCTACGATACCGATAAAAGCGGCCATATCGTGCACTGCGATATCTGACAGTACCTTGCGGTCAATCTCGATATTGGCTTTCTTCAGGCCATTGGCGAACTGGCTGTAGGTCAGGCCACACTGACGAGCTGCGGCGTTGATACGCGCAATCCAAAGCTGACGGAAAACACGTTTCTTGGTACGACGGTCACGGTAAGCGTATTGCCCTGCCTTCATCACCGCTTCTTTGGCGATCCGGTAGACGTTGCCGCGACGGCCACGGAAACCTTTTGCAAGGGCTAAAACATTTTTATGGCGGGCGTGAGCCGTTACACCACGTTTGACGCGAGGCATGTGATTTCTCCTTGTTCGTCGTTAAATTAAATACCACGGCCTGGCAGCATCTGTGCCATGCGACCCATATCGGTCTCATGAACAGCTGTCGCACCACGCAGATGACGTTTATTTTTGGTGGTCTTCTTGGTCAGGATGTGACGTTTGAAGGCTTGGCCGCGTTTAACGGTACCACCCGGACGAACGCGAAAGCGTTTCTTCGCCGCGCTCTTGGTCTTCATTTTGGGCATATTCATGCTCCTTCTTCATTGTGCTCGCGAGGCGTCTGCAAACTATTTGCAGCCTTGTTGGCCCCGAGCCACTTTTAGAGACGACAGGTCAACCCTGTCCTCCTCATCTGCAGCGCGCCAGCTGAATCAGCCCGCACACGGCAAAACCCTATGACACTGCCACTGGCGCAATGTCGGCGGCCGGCTTGGCCGCGATCTTCTTCTTCCCTGGCGCGATCATCATGATCATCTGCCGTCCTTCGAGCTTGGGAAACTGCTCTATCAAAATCATATCTCCCAACTCTGTGCGAATCCGATTCAGCAGGGCCATTCCAAGTTCCTGATGCGTAATTTCGCGACCCCTGAATCTCAGGGTGATCTTGCACTTGTCACCTTCTGCCAAAAAGCGCTTGATATTGCGCATCTTGATGTTGTAGTCGCCGTCATCGGTTCCGGGGCGGAACTTGATTTCCTTGATTTCAATGACCGTCTGCTTTGCCTTTGCTTCCGCCGCCTTCTTTTGCTCCTGGTACTTGAACTTGCCGTAATCCATCAAACGACAAACCGGGGGCACTGCTGTAGCAGAAATTTCAACCAGATCCACATCGAGGTCGCCAGCCATTCGCAAGGCTTCCATCAGGCTAACCACTCCAAGCGGTTCATTTTCGACTCCGGACAGTCGAACTTCCGGGGCCATGATTTCCCGGTTCAGGCGATGTTTGCGTTCTTCACGGTGACGGCGGTCACGAAATTCAGTAGCGATGGCTCAATCCTTTACAAATTCTGCTACGAAAAACGTAGCCACAAACCCACTGCACACGCAAACTATTTGCAATCCGGCCAATAAATCGGCTCAGACAACAGACTTGTTAGTGATATCGGCGGCGATTATTTGCACGAATGCATCGAGGGACATCACACCGAGGTCTTGACCACCCCGGGCGCGCACTGCAACGGTACCTGCCGCCTTCTCCTTATCGCCAACGACCAGGATATAGGGCAACTTCTGCATTGAATGCTCTCGTATTTTATACGTAATTTTCTCGTTTCTGAGGTCCGTCACCGCCCTAAGCTCTTGATTTGGCAGTGCATTCTTCAATTTTTCGACAATTTCACGACAGTAATCCCCATGCGCATCGGTGATATTGAGCACTGCCAATTGCACCGGTGCCAACCAGGTCGGCAGTGCGCCGGCGCTTTCCTCAATCAAAATTCCGATGAAACGCTCCAGGCTCCCAACAATGGCACGGTGCAACATAACGGGTCTATAGCGCGCACCATCCTCACCCACATACTCGGCGTCCAGCCGTTCCGTCATGAAGAAGTCGACCTGCATCGTGCCGCACTGCCATTGACGGCCCAGCGCATCCTTCAGCGTGTATTCAATCTTCGGCCCGTAGAAGGCACCCTCGCCGGGTGTGATTTCAAATTCGCAACCGGACAGGCGCAGACTCTCCATCAACGCGTGCTCAGCCTTGTCCCAACTCTCCTCGGACCCAATGCGCTTGTCAGGTCGGGTCGCAATCTTGTAAATGATCTGCTTGAAGCCGAAGTCGTCATAAACTTTCTGCAACAGAGCGGTGTAGTTCGCGCACTCCTGCAGGATCTGATCTTCGGTACAGAAGATGTGGCCATCGTCCTGCGTGAAACCGCGCACGCGCATGATGCCGTGCAAACCACCGGACGGCTCGTTGCGGTGGCACTGGCCAAACTCGCCATAGCGCAGAGGCAGATCACGGTAACTCTTGATGCCCTGCTTGAAGATCAGAATGTGCCCCGGACAGTTCATAGGCTTCAAGGCATATTCACGCTTTTCAGACTCCGTCGTGAACATGTTCTCGCGGTATTTTTCCCAATGACCGGTTTTTTCCCACAAGGACTTGTCAATGATCTGAGGGCCTTTGACTTCGAGATAGCCGTTGTCACGGTAGACCTGGCGCATGTACTGCTCGACTTTCTGCCACAAGGTCCAGCCTTTGGGGTGCCAGAACACAAGGCCCGGAGCATGGTCGTCGATATGAAACAGGTCAAGTTCACGCCCAAGTTTGCGATGGTCCCGTTTCTCGGCCTCTTCAAGCATCGTCAAATGCTGCTGCAATTCATCCTTGGTCGCCCAGGCGGTACCGTAGATTCGCTGCAACATTTCATTGCGATGATCGCCGCGCCAATAGGCGCCTGCCAACTTCATCAACTTGAAGAACTTCAATTTGCCGGTGCTAGGCACATGCGGACCCCGACAAAGATCCTCAAAGCGGCCTTCGCGGTACAAAGATACATCTTCGTTCGCAGGAATACTGGCGATGATTTCAGCTTTGTAATGCTCTCCCAAGCCCTTGAAGAAGGCCACCGCCTCATCCCTGGCTAAGACCCGCCTCGTCACGGTTTCATCTCTTGCCGCAAGTTCGACCATCTTGTTCTCGATCGCCGCCAAATCGTCCAGCGTGAATGGACGCTTGTAGGAAAAGTCGTAGAAGAAGCCATGCTCGATGACCGGGCCGATGGTGACCTGTGCATCGGGAAAAAGCTCCTTGACGGCGTAGGCAAGCAAATGCGCGGTGGAATGACGAATAAGCTCCAATCCAGTCGCATCCTTGGCTGTGACAATAGACAAGGCAGTGTCAGCTTCGATCAGGTAACTCGTATCGACCACCTTGCCGTCAACTTTGCCGGCCAGTGCAGCCCTGGCCAGGCCGGCACCGATGGATGCTGCCACTTCGGCCACTTTCACCGGACCTGGATAGTCGCGATTGGAACCGTCAGGAAGTGTGATTTGGATCATGGTGCAAATAATCGGTTGAGGACAGAACTGGCTCGCTTCGCGTAGCTGCCGTCTGTCCCACAAGGTTTCAAAACAAAAAAGCGCGGACAAGCCGCGCCTTGGTAGCTGGGAGCCGGTACGGGCGGATTTTACGCCGCACCGACCCTGCCGGACCGCTCAGTGAAACTGCTCTTCCTCGGTCGAGCCAGTCAGTGCAGTGACGCTGGACTTGCCACCCTGAATTGCCGTTGTGACTTCGTCAAAGTAACCGGTGCCCACTTCCTGCTGATGGGAGACGAAGGTGTAGCCCCGATCGCGCGCCGCGAATTCGGGCTCCTGCAGCCTCTCCACATACGCTGTCATGCCACGTTGCACATAGTCTTGCGCCAAGTCGAACATATGAAACCACATGGAGTGAATGCCAGCCAGCGTGATGAACTGATACTTGTAACCCATGGCGCCAAGTTCCCGCTGAAACTTTGCAATGGTCGCGTCATCCAGGTTCTTCTTCCAGTTGAACGAGGGCGAGCAGTTGTAGGCCAGCAGTTTGCCCGGATGAACTTTATGCACGCCGTCGGCAAACTTGCGCGCAAATTCGAGGTCCGGTGTGCCGGTCTCGCACCACACCAGATCGGCGTAATCGGCGTAGGCGACAGAGCGCGCAACAGCCTGGTCAAGTCCCTTGCGGGTTTTGTAAAAGCCCTCAGCAGTGCGTTCACCGGTCAGGAACGGCTTGTCGATGGCGTCGTAGTCGCTGGTCAGCAGATCGGCTGCTTCCGCATCGGTGCGAGCGATCACCAGGGTCGGTACGCCGCAAACGTCGGCCGCCATACGCGCGGCAATCAGTTTTTGACAAGCTTCAGCGGTAGGCACCAGCACCTTGCCGCCCATGTGGCCACATTTCTTGACCGACGCCAACTGGTCTTCCCAATGCACGCCAGCGGCACCGGCCTTGATCATGTTCTTCATCAGCTCGAACGCGTTCAGCACACCGCCAAAACCGGCCTCTGCGTCAGCCACAATCGGCGCAAAGTTATCTATATAGCCAGCGTCGCCAGCATCAATGCCTTTGGAATGCTGAATCTCATCGGCGCGACGGAATGTGTTGTTGATGCGCTCGACAACTTTCGGCACCGAGTCCACCGAGTACAGGGATTGATCCGGGTACATGGACAACGAAGAGTTGTTGTCGGCAGCGACTTGCCAGCCCGAAAGGTAAATCGCCTTCACTCCGGCCTTGACTTGTTGCATGGCCTGTCCTCCGGTCAGTGCGCCCAGGCAATTGACATAAGGCTCTGTGTTCACCGAATGCCAGAGTTTTTCGGCACCACGACGGGCCAGCGTGTACTCAATCGGAAAGGAACCGCGCAGACGCACCACGTCGGCGGCGCTGTAGCCGCGCTTGATACCTTTCCAGCGCGGATTGGTGGCCCAATCTCTTTCCAGCGCAGCAATTTGCTGCTCGCGACTCATTTGTTCGGTAAGGGTTTGAGGCATGAAATTCACTCCTAAGGTTGATTGAAACTGTCTGCACCCGCCCTCACGGAATTGGGTGCCGATGGTTTTATTTTAGGTCTTATATAAGAGTTGGTCTTATCTTATGTCTTATACAAGATATAAATTAAACTGTTTAAAATCAATCGGTTAAACAAACAATTCCGCATTTTGAAATGATTTTCTCTGATTTGATAAGATTTGACGCAACGCAACATTCCATTTTTTGTCAATGGAAAAGCGTTTTCACTATATGGCATTACTCGGCGCGCCCACTTACGTCCGGGCACTAAGGATCAAGCGCGACACCGCACTCCTAGTCGAACTCAGACCGGGCTGCCGACTCGAAACCAGGCGGTCCAGATTAGCTGCCCCGCGTGCGGGGTCGGGATGCTCAGAAGTTTACGATGGTCTGCAGACCGAAGACGTCGTTGTTCTTGCGGTAGGTCTGGTCACCGTAATAGTAGAACGCCGCAGTGGTGGCATGGTCGTGACGATACTCAAGCCGCAATGCGGCATTGGTAGTCATCCGATAGGTCGTCGCCAATGACAGTGAATACCGGTTCGCTCCGACATTCGGGTCATAGTTGGGATCATTTGGATCACCCCGGCCGAAGCCGTTGATACGATCATCTGTACCGATGTTGAAGGTGCCGCCACCATTCTTCTCGTTGTTCAGGTAATCGGCCCGGGCTGCCAATGTCAGTCTGGGTAGCACACGTTGCGAAACCAAGGCCGACACCCCCCACCACTGCGCATCGCCGATTCCATTCAGAGCAGCGTTGGCCTGACGACCGACGGTGAACTGGAGGTTGCCGTTAAAGTTGCCTTTGGTGTAGTTGCCGTCGATTTCGAATTGATCCAGGCGGCTGGTACCGCCATTGACCCAGTTGGTCACCTGGCCCTCGTAGCCAGTGAATTCAAAACCCCAGAATTCGTTATGAGCATAGGTCACGTTGTAGATGAGGGCAGGACTCCTGGTGGCTCCTGTGCCGCAAGCCGAGCCGCCGGCGCCGACCGGTGTCACGGGGCAGTCATTGCGGGCCGAGTTGAAGTTGGCCAGTATCAGTTTGGTCTCCCATGGGCCGCGCGTAATGTCCAAGCCCACACCGGTATAAATGGTGGCCGCCGCGAAGTCATAAAGCATGTTTTTGGTGATGAAGTATTCCCCAGCACTCGGATAAAGCAAGTTGGAGCTCAGGCTGTTGGCACCAACAAAGGTGTTCAGGTAGGGCTCGTAGCCGGAGACATCAGGCATCTGCCCAACGATCAAACGCGTCTGCGAATCCGACAGCGGAATCGAGGCGGTTGCCTCATGCACAATGTTGCTGAAGTTGTAGCCCGAGCCCGCGCTCTTGCTCGGTGCTATGGTCAGACGGAACTTGGTGCCGCCGTCGTCGATCTCCTTTTGGATATCCAGATAGGCCATGCCAAAGTAGGAGTTGTCGTAGGAGTAGACCTCGCCGCTACCGTTGGTATTGGTAAGGTTGTTCATGAAGGCAAACGACGAGGTGCCCTTGGCGCGGTTGTACATATAGACCGGATCAATGCCGCCGCTGAAGCGCAGGCCCCTGAAGCCAGCGGTGGCTTGCTGGTCCTGCATGGCCTCGACCTTGACCCTCACTTGATTGAACTCGTCGGGATCCACCACAGGCACAGGAACTTGAGCGGAGACGGGCGCAGTGGCACCGCGGGTCATCAAGGCCTTGAGTTGATTGACCTCAGCCTTCAAAGCTTCTATCTGTCTCTGCAATTCCGCGTTGCTCTGGGCAAAGGCCAACATCGGGAACGCCAGCGTGACTGCGATCGCGATTTCATTGATCTTCTTCATAACCGATCCTGTTTTACGACTCACTTGGTGACCGGTGTTATCCAAGCACCCCAAAAAAGTGCCGATCAACCATCGGCAGCAATACTATTAAGCTAGGACACAAGCGCCCGACCCATCCCTTCGCGATAGGCCGCCGCCTGTTCGGCAGCACGCCTGGTTTCCTGTCGTGAGAGCCACAAGCTGCCCGCGAAGACACCGACAGAAACCACAGCCACCGTGATCGTGGCAATTGCATTCACGGTCGGATTCAACCCAAGCCGGGCGCGAGACAGGATGACAATCGGCAGCGTGGTGGAACCGGGTCCGGACAGAAAAGCCGTCGCTACCACATCATCGAGGGACAGCGTGAACGTCAACAACCAGGCCGAAAGAAGGGACTGCGCGATCATGGGCAGCGTCACCAGATAAAAGACCTGAAAGGGTTTGCTGCCCAGATCCATGGCGGCCTCTTCGAGCGACTTGTCCATCTCAAGCAGGCGCGACTGGATCACCACCGCCGCGTAGGCCATGCCGACCGACGTGTGACCGGCCCAGATCGTCAGAATGCCGCGATCAGGCCATCCGAACAATCGCTCGCAGAGCACAAAGAACAGCAGCAGCGACAAACCAGTGATCACTTCCGGAACCACCAGCGGCGCATTGATGAGCGCCGCAAAAGCGGTTCGACCCCAAAACTTCTTGTAGCGCACCATCGCAAATGCGGCCAGCGTGCCCAGCACAATCGAGGCCGATGCGCTCATCAGAGCCACTTTGAGCGACAGGATGAATGCATCAACCACTTCGGTGTCATGAGCTATGACTGCGTACCAGCGAAACGTGAATCCACCCCACAGCGTCACCATCTTGGAATCGTTGAACGAGAACACGATCAACGTCACGATCGGCATATAGAGAAAGAGATAGCCAGCAAGCAACCAGGCCCTGCCAAGACGGGAAGACATGTCTAGATCCCTCTGACGCCGCCGCTGCCGGCCTGGTACTTGTTAAAGATCGCCAGGGGCACCAGGATCAACCCGACCATGGTGACCGCGACCGCAGACGCCATCGCCCAGTCGTTGTTGCTGAAGAACTCGTCCCACAGCACGCGACCGATCATCAGGGTGCTCGGCCCACCCAGCAGTTCCGGAATGACATACTCGCCAACACTCGGAATGAAGACCAGCATTGAGCCGGCGATGATGCCACTCTTGGACAGCGGCACGGTCACCAGCCAGAAAGTCTGCCAGGGCGTGGCGCCCAGATCCTTGGCAGCCTCGATCAAGCGCAAATCCATCTTGACCAGATTGGCGTAGAGTGGCAGGATCATGAACGGCAAATAGGCGTAGACCATGCCGACAGTCATTGAAAATGGTGTGTGCATCATCCTGATCGGCTCCTCGATCATGTGCATCCAGATCAGAATGTTGTTGAACACGCCGTGATCATCAAGCAGGCCCTTCCAGGCGTAGACGCGCAACAGATACGAGGTCCAGAACGGCAACGAGACCAGCATCAGCAGCGCCGGACGGACGTTGGCCGGTGATCGCACCATAAAGTAGGCAAACGGATAGCCGATCACAAGACAAATCAGCGTATTTAGACTCGCGAACTTGATCGACGACCAGTAGGTCTGGACGTAGAGCGGATCAGAGCTCAGAAAGATGAAGTTCGACAATTTGATCCTGAACTGAATCACACCATCCGCATAACCCATCAGGTCATGGAAACGGATGCCGTCGGTCTCTGAAACGCTGATCTTCAGCACCACCAGAAAGGGCACGGTAAACAGCAGAATCAGAAACAGGTAAGGAATACCGATCACAGTGCGTGCACCCCATTTGCGGCTCGCCTCAGCGTGGGACGCGTCGCTCAAAACTCTGGAGAGATACATGACCGTCTCAGTGCGTCAGCACAACCAGTGATTCGGGCAGGCAACTTGCAAACACCTCGTCCCCTACTTGGAACAACTGGCCATGACGCTGTCCATGCGTGATGGCGACCTGCAGCCTGCCGCCACCGGTCAAGGCAACCTTGTAGAGCGAGAAGCGACCGAAGTAACCGCTGTCCACAATATGGCCTGCCAGGCAGTTGTAATTGCGCTCCAGCGCTGGTTCACGTCGCAGCTCTATTTTTTCAGGGCGCAGTGCGACGCTCACGTCCATCCCCAGATTGCCGGTGATGCCGTGGCCCACGTAAAAGTTTCCCTCGGCGGTCTCGACCACGCAGTGGTCGGGTTCATCGCCCACCAGCACGCCATCGAACAGATTGACGTTGCCTATGAAATCGGCCACAAAACGGCAGTTCGGTGTCTCGTAGATCTCGTGTGGTTGGCCGACCTGAAGAAACGAGCCGCTGTTCATCACAGCGATCCGGTCCGCCATGGTGATGGCTTCTTCCTGGTCGTGCGTAACCAGCACGCAGGTGACTCCGACCTTCTTGATGATGTTGTGCAACTCAAACTGAGTCTGTTCACGCAGTTTTCGATCCAGTGCCCCAAGCGGTTCGTCCAGCAACAGTAGCTTGGGGCTCTTTGCCAGACAGCGTGCCAGTGCAACCCGCTGCTGCTGCCCCCCAGACAGTTGATGCGGCTTGCGTTTTGCGTAGGGCTTGAGCTGGACAATGTTGAGCATGGCATCGACACGCTCGGCAATTTGGTCCTTCGGCATGCGGTCCCGCTTCAAACCAAAGGCGATGTTCTCGAACACCGTGAGATGGGGGAACAAGGCGTACGACTGGAACATCATGTTGATGGTCCGCTCGTAGGGCGGCAGCTTCGATATTTCAGCGCCATCCAGATAGATATTGCCGGCGGTAGCTGTCTCGAAACCGGCAAGCATGCGCAACAGGGTGGACTTGCCACAGCCCGAGGAACCGAGCAAAGCAAAGATCTCGCCCTTGCGGATATCAATCGAAACATCGTCAACCGCAGCGACCTCGTCAAACCGCTTGGTAAGGTGCTCAATGCTGACGAACCCCGCGCTGCCCGCGTCGCCGGTATCCTGCTTGGTCTGTGGCATGGTCAACCTTCTTCCCGCGGTTGTTATGCTTTATCCCGGTCGCTCAGGGTTCGGTGTGGGTGCTGGCAAAAGGGTGTAGGCTACAACCCGGTCTTGAAAGTCGTGTAAAGGCGGGTGCGCAGACGGCGGATGTCGCTGCTCACCGCTTCTGGCGGTACCATCGTAGCCAAATCCTGCGGGCTCATAAACACCGTCTTGTTGGCCAGCACCTCGGGTTGGATGAACTTGGCGGCGGCGGGCACCGGATTGGCGTAAAACACTTTGTTGACCAATCCAGCGTTGACCTCGGGCCGGTAGATGTAGCTGATGAACTTGTAGGCATTCTCCGGGTGCGGAGCATCGACAGGTATCGCCATCGTGTCGAAAAACATGACGGCGCCGGTCTTGGGTAGCAGCACCTGAATATTGTTGCCATTCTTGGCTTCACGGGCCCGCGCCGCTGCAATACTGATGTCGCCGTTCCAGCCGATCGCCAGGCACAGCGAGCCGCTGGCCAGATCGTTGATATAGCCGGACGACGAGAACAGGCTGATATTCGGGCGGATCTTCTCCAGCATCTTGGCTGCGGCCTGATAGTCCGCCGGGTTCTTGCTGTACGGCGGCTTGCCCAGATAACGCAGCGCCGCGGGGAATAACTCATCGCCGGAATCGAGTACGGAAATGCCGCAGGATTTGGCCTTTGCGGCATATTCCGGCTTGAACACCAGATCCCAGGCGTTCTCGGGCATCGGCAACGCACCAAGTGCCGTCTTGAGCTTGCCACTGTTGATACCGACCGTGGTAATGCCCCACATCCATGGAACGATATGCTGATTGCCCGGGTCCATCCCCACCAGTTGCTTCATCACAAAGGGGTCCAGATGGCCGTAAGTCGTGATCTTGCTCTTGTCGAGCTTGCTGAAAAGGCCGCCCTCAATCTGGATCTTGGCCCAGTTGGAGGATGGCACCACGATGTCATAACCTGTCTTGCCAGCAACCAACTTGGCATGCAGCGTTTCATTGCTGTCAAACGTGTCGTAGCGTACCTTGATGCCGGTCTCTTTCTGGAAGTTGGCAATAGTGTCGTCGCCGATGTAGTCCGACCAGTTGTAGATATTGAGTACTTTTTCTTCCTGAGCCAGGGCGGTACTGGCCGCCAGGCCCATCAAGCCGACGACTGCCAAACCGGCCACCAATTTGACCAAGAAAGACTTTTGACATCTGTTACGCAATTTCCTTCTCCTGAAAACCGAACCATTCAATGAAGACACAATGGTAATCTTTTTGTCCGGGCCTTAACCCCTAGCAACCCCTATGCCAGCCAACCCTTGGTCTTGACATCTTGGTAGGTCAAGTCAAGGCAGTAGAGGATCAAGGAAACCATTTCATCGATTTGGATGTGCGTCATGGTGAGAGGCGGCGCGATGATCATACGATCACCCACGGCACGCATGATCAGACCGTTGCGCAAACAATGCCCGCGGCAGATCATGCCCACCGACAGACCCTCGGCAAAGGGTTCGCTGCGTTCCTTGTTCCTAAGCAGAATGATCCCTGCCATGAAGCCGCAGCTCTCAGCCGACCCGACCAGCGGATGACGGCTGATGTCCTCGAAGCACCGTGCCAGATAGGGACCCACTTCGTTACCTACCCGTTGCGGTAGCCGCTCGCGTTCCATGATATCCAGATTGGCCAATGCAACGGCACAGGCCACTGGATGCCCGCTGTAGGTATAGCCATGGTTGAATTCGCCGCCTTTCTCGATCAGCACTTTGGCCACCCGGTCTCCCACCATCACCCCGCCCAGCGGAATGTAGCCGCTGGTGACGGCCTTGGCAAAAGTCACCAGATCGGGTTTATAGCCAAACTTTTCATATCCAAACCAGTTTCCTAGTCGGCCGAAAGCGCAGATCACCTCGTCGCTGATCAGCAATATTCCATATTTGTCAACGATCCGCTGGATCTCCGGCCAATAAGTGGCGGGGGGGATGATCACGCCACCGGCGCCCTGAATTGGCTCAGCGATGAAAGCCGCCACATTCCCGGCACCAACTTGGAGAATTTTGCTTTCCAGCCAGCCAGCGGCGCGCGAGCCAAACTCAAGCGCACTTTCGCCGGGCAGGCCGTTTTCAAAATAATAAGGCTGCCCGATATGAGTGATGTTGGGAATCGGTAAATCGCCCTGGGCATGCATGCCGCTCATGCCACCCAGAGATGCGCCAGCCATGGTACTGCCGTGGTAGGAATTGAGTCGGCTGATGATCACCTTGCGCTGCGGTTGCCCAAGCAAATCCCAATAGCGACGCGCCATGCGCACATTGGAATCGTTGCTCTCACTGCCGCTGGAGGAGTAGAAAACATGCTGGAAGCTGCGCTCGCCAACATTCGGTGCAAGCTCTGCCAGCTTGGCGGCGAGTTGCACCGCCGGCACATTGGTGGTTTGAAAAAAACTGTTGTAGTAGGCAAGTGTCATCATTTGATGATGAGCTGCATCGGCCAGCTCTTTGCGTCCGTAGCCGACGTTGACGCACCACAAGCCACTCATGGCATCAAGGAATCTGTTTCCTTCGGAATCCCAGACATAGATATCCTCGGCCCGGGTCATCACACGTGCCCCTCGCGAAGCCAGATCCCTGAAATCGGTGAACGGATGCAAAAAATGCGCACTGTCCAGCGCCTGGATTTGTGCTGTGTCGATCGGTTTCATGATCATGCTTTCCATCCTTCAAATCGACAAGACAACAATGTCAGACATGAAGCAACAGATGTTCACGCTCCCAGGGTGAAATCACCTTCATGAATTCATCGAATTCGAGCTCCTTGATTTCCGAATAGACAGTGATGAACTCCTTGCCCAGAACCTCGTGCAAGTCCGACTCCCGGCGCAACCAGTCCAGCGCTTCACCCAGACTGCGCGGCAGCGAATGGGGCGCCAGGTAGGCATCACCGCGCATTTCAGCCTTTGGTTTAATCTTGTTCTTGATGCCCAGATAACCGCAGGCCAGCGTCATCGCCATCGCCACGTAGGGGTTGGCGTCAGCGCCGATCACGCGGTTCTCGACGCGCCGCGCGGCTGGTTCCGAAATGGGAGAACGGATGCCCACAGTGCGGTTGTCGTAGCCCCATTCGATATTGATCGGCGCGGCCGTATTGCGCGACAAGCGCCGGTAGCTGTTCACGTAAGGTGCGACCAGCACCATGGCCGCCGGTATGTAGCGCTGCAACCCCCCGATATAGTGCATGAAGGTCTCGGAAGGCGAGCCATCTTCGTTGCTGAACACGTTCCTGCCACTGGCCAAATCGAGCAGGCTCTGGTGCACATGCATCGCGCTGCCGGGTTCTACGGCAATTGGTTTGGCCATGAACGTCGCGTACATGTCGTGGCGCAAGGCTGCTTCCCGCACGGTGCGCTTGAAGAAGAAGACTTCGTCGGCCAGACCGAGCGGCTCGGCATGGAAGAAATTGATCTCCATCTGGCCGGCACCGACCTCATGGATCAGGGTATCGACATTGAGCTCCATTTTGTCGCAGTAGTCGTAGATTTCTTCGAACAACGGGTCGAACTCGTTGACCGCGTCGATGCTGTAGGCTTGGCGCGAGGTCTCGGCGCGCCCGCTGCGCCCGACCGGCGGCCGCAGCAAAGTGTTGGGGTCGGTATTGCGCGCCGTCAGGTAGAACTCGATTTCGGGCGCGACAATCGGCTGCAGTGCCTCGGCCGCAAAGAGGTCGCAAACGCGGCGCAGCACGGTGCGGGGCGCAAACGGGACCAGACTGCCATGATGATCGAAACAGTCGTGGATAACCTGCGCCGTCGGATCAGTCGCCCAGGGGACAATGCGCACGGTTGACGGGTCGGGACGCAATTGCATGTCCTTGTCGGTCGGGTCGATAACGTCGTAATAGGGACCGCTTTCCGGAAATTCACCGGTCACCCCCATCGCCACGATCGCTTGCGGCAATCGCATGCCGCGGTCTTCAGTAAACTTGGCGCGCGGCAGGATCTTGCCACGCGCCACACCGGTCAAGTCGGGCACCAGACACTCGACCTCGGTGACCCGGCGCTCGTTGAGCCACTGTTCCAGATCGTTGAAGTTCATCGTCTTCTTGTCATTCATAGGCTGCTCCTGGCTGCAATCCGCAGCGCCTCCAGCTTCATTGTGCATGGACAATTGGCTCACAATGCAGACCAGTTCAATCAAGTATACGGTGCCACTTCATGCTCTCGGAACTGCTGCTACCTGAAATTTCACGCCTGAACCTGCTTGACACGCTGCCGCTGCGGCCCGCTACTGGCCGCAGCCGTTTCCCAGACGCTGAAGCGAATAATGATGCCAACCAGAAACTCACCTCAAGCTCTGGGGCCTGAGCGCCCTTGGCTTTCACGCCACAGACGCTCAGACTGTGCCGCAGCAGACAAGGTCAGTCGATGCAATGCAACCAGACCTGGCGCATCGAGATGTTCACCGATGTAGCCCCCGGCAAGCGCAAAAGCCACAGGCAAGCGCCGTTGCCGACACCAGTCGAAAACAAGTCTTTCGCGCGAGCCCAGCATGGCTCCGGTGATGCCGCGCAGTGCCCCGTCAGAGCTTCCTTCAAACGGATCCATGCCTGCGTTGTACAGACACAGGTCAAAGCCCGGTCCGCTGCGCAACAGTTCCTCCAATCGGGTCTGGATACTGTCAAGGTAAGACTCACTGTCGGGCACAAGATGCATTTGGACCCGATCGCCGCTCTCGTAGCAGTCATAACCGTCAACCGAAATATCAAGCTGCCAAATGCGGGAATCTTCGCCGATCAGTGACGCCGTGCCTCCGCCACAATGTGCATCAAGATCCAGAATGAGCACCGACCCGGCGCCGACTTCCAGCGCCTGCTGCGCCGCAATCACCAATCCGTTGAAAGTGCAATAGCCAGCGCCAGCACTGCGCCGTGCATGGTGCAGACCGCTTGAGAGCGAACCCGCGACACCGTGCCTCAGCGCATCCAGCGCCGCCGCCACCATGCCACCATTCGAAGCCAGCACCATCGGCCAAAGACCTGCGTCCCAGCTGAACCCCTGTGACTGGGCAAGTTCGAGCGGCAATCCGGACTGGACCGCCATGAGGTATCGGGCGTCGTGCACCCGCTCCAATTGTTCCCAGGTCAACGGATCTGGCGGCAACAGCTTCAGATTGTGGATCGGTTCAACGCCCAGCGATTCCGCAACCCAACTCGCTTTGCGTGTCGTTTCGAAGGCGTACCCCGACCCGGCATAGTCGGGGCTGTAGAAGACGTTCATTGCCGTCTTGCCGATTCATTGACCCGACGCAGCACCAGGAAGGCCAGCGTGATGAAGACAATAGAGACCAGCAAGAATACTGTCGACAAAGCGTTGACTTCGGGCGTGATGCCGGTCCGGATCATGCCGAAGATGTAGACCGGAAGCGTTGTCGATCCCGGCCCGGCCACAAAATAGGTGATCACAAAATCTCCAAGTGAGCTGATGAATGCCAGCAAGGCACCGGCAACTATTCCAGGCATCAGCAGGGGCAATTCAATGCGCACAAAACGCTGCCAGGGTGCCGCGTAGAGATCGCTGGCGGCCTCGATCAAAGCCGGATCCAGACCGGCCAGCCGCGCCCGGATCGGATAGTAGGCAAAAGGAAGACAAAAGACCGTATGGGCCAGAATCACCGATAGCAGGCCCAGCGGCATTCCCGACAGCACAAACAGCATCAGCAACGCAACCGCCGTGACGATCTCCGGCACCAGCAAGGGCAGGCTCAGCACCCCTTCCACAGCGCCGCGGTGAACCGCATCAGTGCGGACCAAGCCCAGCGCCGCGGCGGTGGCGGCGACGGCCGCCAGCGCCGTTGCAACGCTGGCCACAATCAGCGAATTCTTAGCCGCCCGCAGGATGCTGGTGTTATCGAAAACGGCAAGGTACCACTTGATGCTGAAACCACTCCAGATCGTCATCAGATCGTTCTGATTGAACGACAGCACCACCAACGTCGCAATCGGCAGGTACAAAAAAAGTAGCGCCAGCGTAGCAATCCAGGCATTGCCTGGGCTGCTGAGCAGGTTTCGTTCGCTCGTCACGCGAAGCGCTCCATGCGCCGTTTGATGAGTCTGGACAGCACGAGCATCAGCAAAAGAACCAGCAGCAGTGTCAATGCCAGCGCGGCGCCGAACGGCCAGTTGCGGGAAGCACCAAACTGGGCCTGTACAAGATTGCCGATCATCATCGACTTGCCACCGCCCAGCAACTCGGGGCTGACATAGGCACCCAGGCAGGGCACGAACACAAGAATGACCCCGGCCAGAATTCCCGGCATCGCCAGCGGCAGGACGACCCGACGGAGCACTCGCCATCGATCGGCGCCAAGGTCGAAGGCGGCTTCGATCAGGCGTTTGTCAATCCGCTCCAGCGCCACATAGGTCGGCAGGATCATGAAAGGCAGGAATGAGTAGGTCAAGCCGATGCCGGTCGCCAGCGGCGTGTAAAGGATATCAAGCGACTGAACCATCAGACCCAGCCATTGCAGGGTTTGATCGAGCGTGCCGCCGTTGCGCAAGATCAGGATCCAGGCAAAATTGCGCACCAGCAGATTGGTCCAGAACGGAACCGTCACCAAGAACAGGATCAGGGCTGCGCGCCCGCGGCTGAGCGTGGTCATGTAGAGCGCCGTCGGCAAACTGATCACGAAGGTCAGGACGGTCGTGACAGCAGCCAGGCGAAAGGACCGGGCAAAGATCGCGATGTAATCGCTGTTGAAGGCAATCGCACCGGCCAGATCGCGTTCGAACAGAAGCTTCACGTAGGCGACGCCGGTGTGACTGTCCCACAGCACGCCGCCAAAGGGAGCCCGCTCAAGCGTCGACACGTAGAGCATCAGCAGCAATGGAAGGACCATGAAGAGCACCAGATAGAGCGCCGCCGGCGCGGTCAGCGCGAAATTTTTGGCGCGTACCGCATTCATGCCGGGAACGCTCGAAGTGCGGCACCCTCAATGTCGAAGCCCACGCCCGTCGCATCGAACCGCGCCAGATCGGCAGCTCCGCTCAGACGCACACGCAAGGGTGTTGCGTCGGTCAGCCTGGCGTGAAGCATCAGATCGCTGCCGCTGTAAATCGCTTCAGGCACCTCACCACGCAGCAGCGCACCGGCAGGCGGTGCCAGCGTCACGCGCTCCGGCCTTACCACAAGAATCGCATTGCCACCGGGCAAGATGCCATTGGCATCGTCCAGGGTCAGTATCGCGCTTGCAGCCGCACAGCAGGTCAATTGGAAACGCCCGGCGCGATCGATTCGTTCGACGCACAAGGCCGGCAGGAAATTGGCCTCACCGACAAATTCCGCGACAAAGAGATTGGCTGGGCGCTCGTAGATGTCGCCCGGCCGTCCGACCTGCATGATCTGTCCGTCGCGCATCACGGCAATCCGGTCCGACATACCCAGCGCTTCTTCCTGATCGTGCGTTACAAAAACAAAAGTGATGCCGGTGGCGGCCTGCAGGCGTTTGAGCTCGACCTGCATCTCCTTGCGCAACTTCAGGTCGAGCGCGGAAAGCGGTTCGTCCAGCAGCAGCACTTTTGGTTCGGGTGCCAGCGCGCGACCAAGCGCAACGCGCTGCTGCTGACCACCGGAGAGTTGCGCCGGGCGGCGTTCATCCAGTCCGTCAAGACGCAACAGATGAACCACCTCGGCAACACGCGATCGGATTGCCACCCGAGGGCGGCCCAACATGTCCAGCGCGAATGCGATGTTTTGCGCCACAGTCATGTGCGGAAACAGCGCATAACTCTGGAATACGGTGTTGACCGGCCGCAGATTTGGTGGTGTGCGCCCCATGGCAATACCGTCGAGCTCGATGCTGCCCTGGTCCGGACTTTCAAAACCAGCGATCATGCGCAGCAGCGTCGTCTTGCCGCAGCCCGACGGGCCCAGCAGCGTGAAAAACTCGTTCTTGAGAATGTCGAGCGAGACGCCGTCCAAGGCAGGATGACTGGCGCCCTGGAAGCTCTTGTAAACGCCTCCAACGGTGATTGCGATCTCGCTCATCCGCAGATCATCGATTCAGACGCGTCCAGACCCCATCGCGCAATTCACGCGCTTTGACCGAGCAATCCTTGACCGGGCGAAAGCGGCTCTTGAGTGCTTCCGGCGGGTTGATCGCGGGACTGGCGGCCAGTGCCGGGTCCATGAAAGCCGCCGAGTCCTTGATGGCGTTGTTGTAGCCATTGAAGTTAGATGCTTCCGCCGCATTCTTTGGGTCCATCATCCAGTTCATGAAAATCTTGGCGCTATCAGGATTGGATGCCCCCTTGGGGACGACGAAGTAATCGCTCCAAAGGTTCATACCCTCGACCGGGTAGACGAACACCGCTGTCGCCAGCTTCTGTCCCGACTTGTAGGAAGCGCCATTCCATTGATGGTGCATCGTCACTTCGCTGGCCGCCATGCGCCCGATCGTTCCGGTCGAGGAATAGATCTTCACACTCGGCTTCTGCTTGAGCAGCACATCCAGAATGCGCTGTGCGTCCGCGGGGCTCTCGGTACAGGTGTCTACACCGATGTAATGGGCCGCCGCGGTGTACATCTCGCCCTGATTGGACATGGCTGCGATCTTGCCGGCAAGCTCGGGACGAGGCTCGAAGAACTCCTTCCAGCTCTCGGTCAACTTGCCACCGGGTACTTTGGCCGAATCGTATGTGAACCCGGTCGAACCCCAGGTGTAGGGAACAGAATAATCGGCATTGGGATCCGCCGCTGGACGGTTGTGGGGTGCCAACACATTCTTGAAATTCGCCATCTTGGACGCGTCCACCTTGAGCAGCAGGCCGGACTTGATCATGGTGCTGAGAACCGAATCGCTCGGGATTACGATGTCATAGCCGCCACCGCCGGCCTGCAGTTTGGCCAGCATGGTTTCATTGCTGTCGTAGACATCAAGGTTGACCTTGATGCCGGTCTCTGTTTCGAACCGCTTGATCAGGTTGGGCGGCACATAGTTGGCCCAGCTGTAAAGAAAGAGTTGCTTGGTTTGCGCAATGGCGGCGGTCGGCAGGCAGGCTATTGATAGCGTCAGTGTCGTCGCCAGGCGCAGGCAGTTTTTCAGCATTTGCGAATTCATGAACTTCTCCTTGTGATTGGTTGCATTGTGTTGGACCGAATGATGCGCGATGGAACCAGTTAAATCAAGTCCACGGTACCACTTGCTCCGCATGATCTCACAGCGCATCGCGCAAGCGGTGATAAAGGGTTCCCAGAACCAGACTGGGGGTTCTGAACAGGGCGCCGCCAGGAAACGGTCGATGTTGCAGCCGGGCGAAGAGATCAAAACGCCCGGCCTGCCCTTCGATGGCCTGCGCAACCAGTCGACCCGCAAGACCCGTCAGAGCAACGCCGTGACCGCTAAAGCCCTGGAGGTAATACAAGTTTTGCCCGAGTCGTCCGAAATCCGGTGCCCGGTTCATACTGATGTCGACAAAACCACCCCAAACGTAATCGACCGGCACCTGTTTCAATTCCGGAAATACCTGGCACATGCGCGCGCCCATGGTCTGCGCCAGCCGGCGCGGTGTCATCGTGCTATAGCTTACCCCGCCGCCGAACAGCATACGGTGATCGGCACTGAAACGGAAGTAGTCCAGAATGAAGTTGTTGTCGCAAGCTGACGCATTGCTGGGAATCAGACGCCGGCACAAGGCTGGATCCAGCGGTGCTGTCGCCACCATGTAGGTGCCCACCGGCATGATGCGCGGCGTAATCTCGGGCGCAACTCGTGGCCCGTACTCACACAAGGTGCAATTGCCCGCCAGCACGCCAAACCTGGCACTGACCACGCCAGCGTCCGTGCTCGCCCGCAGGGTCGCGCCGCGCTGCATATCCCGCACGGCCGAATGCTCGAAAATCCGCACGCCCAGATTGCGCGCGGCATCGGCCAGTGCCAGGCCGTATTTCAAGGGATGCAGATGACCCGATACCGGCTCAAAGGCGGCGGCGCAATAACGTTTGGAGCCAATCAGACGCTGGGTATTGTCACCACTGACAAATTCAGAAGCAAATCCATAGTCGCGCTGCAGGGTTTTCATGTCGGTCTCCAACAGGCGTGCCTTGCGCGCGGAATCAGCGACATGAAGATAACCAGCGACCCGGTCGCAATCGATCCCGAACTCGGCAATGCGCTGGTCGATCAGTGCGATGGATTCGATCGTCATGTCCCAGGCCAGGCGCGCCTGGCCTGCTCCGAGTTGCTGCTCAATAGGCGTCTGGCCGCTGGAAAAACCGACGATCACCTGCCCGCCATTGCGCCCGGATGCACCGCTGCAAACACGATCCGCCTCCAGCACCACCACACTGAATCCTTTTTGCGCCAGTTCGATGGCTGCCGACAGGCCAGCAAAGCCGCCACCAACGACGACAACGTCGGCGCTGACCGCGCATTGCAGCGGCAGCTCCGGCGCCTGACGCACGACACTGGCTTCGTAGTAACTTTTTTGATTCAGCTGGGTGTCCGAGTCAAGCAGCATGGTCAGGCCGGCCTTTCAAATGCTTGGCCAACTGGCCACACAGGTATGTCCAGACCAGCGTCGCGGCTGCATTGCTCGTGAGTTCGGCGTGGTCGTAGGCGGGTGCTACTTCGACACAGTCCATGCCGATCAGGTTCAGAGGCACGAGTTCCTCAAGCAAGGTCAGCATCTGGGAACTGCTCAAGCCGCCCGGCTCAGGCGTCCCGGTGCCGGGCGCGAAGGCTGGATCCAGACAGTCGATATCGAGCGTCAGGTAGCAAGGGCGCTGGCCAATACGCTGAAGAATCCGGGCAATCACCGGCTGCAGCGCATTACCGTCAAGTCCGCGCAGTTGCCGCGCAGTAAAAATCAGCCCGCCCTGATCCTGCACATACTCGCGGGCGGCACGTTCGCCACTGGAACGCAGCCCGATCTGCACCGTGTGCAACGGGCTGACCAAACCCTCGCCAATGGCCTCACGAGTCCAGGTGCCGTGGCCGGACGGCTCACCAAAGTGATCCTGCCAGGTGTCGCAATGGGCATCGAAATGCAGCAGGGCAAGTTCGCCATGCTGTGCCCGGGCAGCGCGCAGCAGCGCCAGTGTCACCGAATGATCGCCGCCCAGAAAGACACAATGATGCTGCGCCATCAGCACGGCGGCCTGCGCCTGAATCTGCTCGCGAACGGCGGTCAGCGATGACGCGTTGGGCAAACGCATGTCAAGCGCATCCCCAAGATAATCGATCGGTGAGACGTCAAACAGCGGATGCAGCCCATCGCACAGCATCAGACTGGCGCGGCGAATCTCCTGCGGCCCGAAGCGGGCTCCCGGTCGATGCGTGACGGCGCCGTCGAACGGCACGCCGACCACGGCATACGGTTGCCCGGCCAACTCCGGCACTGCAAGAAAGCGATTGCTGTTGTTGGCGTATGCAAATTGACCAATGTCCATAACTAAGTGTCCCACTTTGACGTCAAACCCGACGGTAGCGCAATTCAGCCGATCCGGCCGGTGCCAAATTTGGCGCTTGGGCGACGAACCATTGCCTGCGCCCGGCCGACCTGAGGCATGATAAGAGCTTGCAACACCCTTGGTTTGACCAGCCGATGCCCACCACACGCCAGCGCCTGACAGCCTACCTCTTGCTCGCCCTGAGCATGTCGTTGGTCGGCAGCTACGTTGCCTTGTCGAAGGCCCTGGTGGCGGCCCTGCCGGTACTGTTGCTGGCCTGGCTGCGCTTTGGCATTGGCGTTCTGGCCATGCCGCACTGGCTGCGCAAGCCGCCGGGCGAGACGCCAATGACGCCAACGACCCAAAAGCTGGTCTTTCTGGAATCCTTTCTTGGCAATTTCCTGTTTTCCATCTGCATGTTGTACGGCGTCAGCATGACAAGTGCCGTCTCTGCCGGCGTCATTCTGGCCTCGATTCCCGCCGTGGTGGCCCTCATGAGCTGGCTGTTCCTGCGCGAGCGCATCGGTCTGCGCGTCTGGGCGGCAATCGCCTGCGCCGCCTTCGGTATCGGCCTGTTTGCCAGTGCTGGTGAACGGGTGGCGGCTCGGGATTCAAGCCTGTGGGGCAATGCACTGGTGTTCGGCGCCGTCGTCTGTGAAGCCGCTTATGCCGTCATAGGCAAAAAGCTGACCGGCGCACTGTCAGCCAAACGCATCACAGCGCTGATCAATTTGTGGGGTTTTGCGTTGATGACGCCGATGGGCCTGTACCTGGCGCTGCAATTCGATTTCGGCGGCATTGCCGTGAGCAGTTGGCTATTGCTGGTGTTTTACGCGCTAGCCGCAAGTGTCGGGACGGTTTGGCTGTGGATGACAGGCCTGAAGTCGGTACCGGCCTCCCGGGCCGGCGTCTTTACCGTCATGCTACCCGTTTCTGCCGCCCTGGTAGGTGTTCTGGCACTCGGAGAGACGCTGCGCGGCCGGCAATTGCTGGCCTTCGGAATTGCCCTGCTTGGGCTGCTGCTGGCAACGCTGCCCACGCGCACTCTGATTGACCCGGCCAGGGTCAGCTCAGGCAACGATCGCTGAGCACCATGCCGTCGTCGTCAGCGTAGAGCCAGTCTCCGGGACGAACCCAAACGCCCTGCAACTGGATTGCCAGATCGCGCTGACCTTGGTTGCGCTTCTCGGTTGGCAGCGGCATGCTCGCCAGGGCACGGATTCCCACCCCCAACAAGGCCAGTTCGGCCACATCGCGCACGCAGCCATCGATGACCACAGCGGCCCAGCCGTTTCGCACTGCCGCCAAGCCCAGATTACCTCCCAGTAAGGCACGCCGCAGGGACGCGCCGCCATCGACCACCAGAACCTTGGCAATCCGTCCTGAGGGCGTGTCCTCAAAGCCGTCCGAATCGAGTGCCGCCTTGAGCAGCGAGTTGTCCTCAAAGCATTTGATGGTCGCGACCGGACCACAAAATTTACGCACCGCACCGAAGTCGCGAAACACCGGGGGCAGCACCCGAAAACCGCCGGACGAATCGTTTTTGTGCGCATCACACAGGTCACAAGTGGCAAATAACGGGGTCATGGATGAAGTCCTCAGTATCTGAAAATTGTAGGGTTTCCTTTGTCAGAGGGAAAAGTCATGCAAATCCCTGTGAAAAAACAACACGCAAGAGTGAAATAGTCACTTCTTCACTAGGAAACAGGCGAATTCTCCAGTAGCATCCCTCTTGCCAGTGGAGAAGCAGTTCTTCGCTGGTGATTAATCAACTTCTAGAAGGAAAATAAATCATGGCAACTGCAAGCAAAGCTCCGGCTAAAAAGGCCGCCCCAGCCAAAAAGGCTCCCGCCAAGAAAGCGGCAGCCAAAAAGGCGGCTCCGGCTAAAAAAGTACCCGCAAAGAAAGTGCCGGCCAAGAAGGCCGCTCCGGCCAAAAAGGCTGCTGCAAAGAAAGCGCCCGCCAAAAAGCGCACGCCCAATGCAGCGTTTATGAAGGCCTTGACACCCAGTGCCGCACTGGCTGCCGTGGTGGGAGCCAACCCGCTGCCGCGCACCGAAGTGGTCAGCAAGCTGTGGGCCTACATCAAGAAGAACAAACTGCAGGACGCAGTCAACAAACGCATGATCAATGCCGATGCCAAGCTCAAAGAAATCTTCGCCAAGGCGCAGGTATCGATGTTCGAGATGGCTGGCCTGATCGGCAAACACCTCAAGTAAGCAGCACTGCTGTCTACCACAAAGGCCGGCGCAAGCCGGCCTTTTTTTGTTCTGGCATGATTCGGTCCGAGCTTCGCTACAGAGCCTCCCGACAATGCTGCGTTTTCTGCTAACCCGTTTCAGCCTGATCGTGCCCACCTTCATCGGCATGACGCTGGTGGCGTTCTTCCTGATTCGATTGGTGCCGGGCGACCCGATCGAAACCCTCGCCGGCGAGCGCGGCATCGACGCGGCGCGACACGCTTTGCTGCTGAAAGAATACGGACTTGACCGCCCGGTGCTGGTTCAATACGGCATCTACATCGGTCGCGTTCTGCAAGGCGATCTAGGCCGATCGATCATCACCCACGAGCCGGTCATGTCGGAATTCGTGGCTCTATTTCCGGCCACCATCGAGTTGGCCCTCAGTGCCATTCTGTTTGCACTGATGCTTGGCATACCGGCCGGCATTCTGGCCGCGGTGAAACGAAATTCGATGCTCGACCACGGTGTCATGGGCGTCTCTCTGACCGGCTATTCAATGCCCATTTTCTGGTGGGGTCTGCTGCTGATCCTGTTGTTCTCGGTACAAATGGATTTGACACCGGTGTCAGGGCGCATCGCCTTCGCCCACTTCATTGAGCCAGTCACCGGTTTTCTGCTGCTCGACACCCTGCTCGCCGGCAACAAGGCCGCCTTCTGGTCGGCCGCCACGCACCTGATCCTGCCGACCATCGTGCTAGGGACCAATCCGCTGGCCGTCATCGCCCGCATGACACGCTCGGCGATGCTCGAAGTGCTGGGTGAAGACTACATTCGCGCGGCCCGCGCCAAAGGTCTGTCCAACCTGCGGGTGGTGGCTCTGCACGCCCTGCGCAACGCCTTGATTCCGGTGGTGACGGTGATCGGACTGCAGGTCGGCGTCCTGTTTACCGGTGCCATTCTGACGGAGACCATCTTCTCCTGGCCGGGTGTTGGCAAGTGGATGATTGAAGCGATTGGCCGGCGCGACTACCCGGTGTTGCAAGGCGGCATGCTGCTGCTGGGCATCATCGTGATGGCGGTGAACCTGCTGGTTGACGTCACCTACGGCATCATCAATCCCAAGGTGAGGCACTGATGGTTAGCGCGGCCCTTCATGAGCCCGCCACGGCCGAACCGCCACGCCCGCTGCGCGAGTTCTGGAGCTACTTCAGCGACAACGGCGGCGCCGTGGCCGGTCTTCTGATTGTGATTCTGGTTCTTCTGTTGGCGCTGTTGGCACCCTTGATCGCGCCCTACGCACCGGATCTGACCAACGCCACAGTGTTTCTGAAACCCCCAGCTTGGCAAGCGGGTGGAACGAGCGCGCATTGGCTCGGTACCGACGCGATTGGCCGCGACATCCTCTCGCGCCTGATCCACGGCGCCCGGCTGTCGCTGGCGATGGGCCTGGCGGTGGTGGCGCTGTCGGTCATGGTGGGCACTGTGCTGGGATTGACGGCGGGCTATTTCCGTGGCGTTTTCGAAATCGCCGTCATGCGCCTGATGGACATCATCCTGACGCTGCCGAGCCTGCTGCTGGCGATCGTGATCGTCGCCATTCTGGGACCCGGCCTGATGAATGCGATGCTGGCGGTGGCGGTGGTCGTGCTGCCGCACTATGTGCGCATCACGCGTGCCGCCGTCATCGGCGAAATGGCGAAGGACTATGTCACGGCAGCGCGCATGAACGGAGCCAGCCATCTGCGCCTGATGTTCAATGAAGTGCTGCCGAACTGCCTGGCGCCGCTGATCGTGCAGGCCTCGCTCGGCATTTCGACCGCGATCCTGGACGCGGCGGCATTGGGCTTTCTGGGGCTGGGGGCGCAGCCCCCCTCGCCCGAGTGGGGCACCATGCTGGCCGACGCGCGCGAATTCGTGATGCGTGCCTGGTGGGTCGTTACCTTTCCAGGTCTGGCCATACTGGTGACGGTGCTGGCGTTCAACCTGCTCGGCGACGGACTGCGCGACGCGTTTGATCCCAAACTCAAACGCTGAAAGCCTCACGCCATGGCCCTGCTTGAAATCGAAAACCTGTCGGTCGAGTTTCCCTCGAAGAACAGTGTCATGCACGCGGTCGATGGCGTCAAGCTGTCGCTTGAGGCCGGACAGGTGCTGGGCATCGTAGGCGAGTCCGGCTCCGGCAAGAGCGTCACCATGATGGCGTTGATGGGTCTGGTGCCTTACCCAGGGCGCATCACGGCCGACAAACTGCGCTTTGACGGTCATGACCTGCTCTCGCTCTCCAGCAATGAACGCAGAAAACTCACCGGCAAGGATGTGGCGATGATCTTTCAGGATCCCACCACCAGCCTCAACCCGTGCTTCAGCGTGGGTTTTCAGTTGGCTGAGACCTTGAAGCTGCATTTGCAGTTGGACACTCGGGCAGCGCACAAACGCTCGATTGAACTGATGGAGCAGGTTGGCATCCCCGCGCCCGAGAGCCGTCTCAAGGACTTTCCGCACCAGATGTCAGGCGGCATGAACCAGCGCGTGATGATCGCGATGGCCATTGCCTGCAACCCCAAGCTGCTGATTGCCGATGAGCCGACCACTGCGCTCGACGTCACAATACAGGCGCAGATTCTGGACTTGTTGCAGGGTCTGCAAAAAGAGCGCGGCATGGCACTCGTGCTGATCACCCACAACATGGGCGTCGTCTCCGAAATGGCGCAGCGCGTGGCTGTGATGTATGCCGGACAGATCATGGAGGAACGCAGCGCCGAAGACCTTTTCGCAACGCCGCAACACCCCTACACCCAGGCACTGATGGCGGCCATGCCCGAGCGCAGCGACGGCCTGACACGCCTGGCCACGATTCCCGGCATGGTGCCCGGCATGTACGACCGCCCGCACGGCTGCCTGTTTGCGCCGCGTTGTGCCTACGCCCAGGACAGTTGCCGCTCGCAGCGCCCTCCCCTGCAATCCTGGCAACAAGGCACGGTGCGCTGTCAGTTTCCGCTCGGGACCAAGGCATGAACACGCTCCACAGCGCCGTCGTCGTGGCGCGTGATCTGCGACAGGTCTACAGAATCAGCCGCGGCTTTTTGCACGCCAGCGATCAGTTACAGGCAGTCGGCGGCGTGTCGTTCACGCTACGCCGGGGCCAAACCCTGGCGGTTGTCGGCGAGTCGGGTTGCGGCAAATCGACACTGGCGCGCATGGTGTCGCTGATCGAGGCTCCATCTGCCGGTGAGCTGTGTCTGAACGGCGTTGACGTAGTGACAGCCACACCGGCCGAACACAAGGCGCTGCGCCGCACGGTGCAACTGGTTTTTCAGAATCCCTACGGATCACTCAACCCGCGCAAAAGGATTGGCGCCATTTTGCAGGCACCATTGCAGATCAATACCACGCTCACTGCTGCCGAATGCGCCGAGCAGGCGCGCGCCATGCTGGCGCTGGTCGGCCTGCGCCCCGAGCACTATGAGCGCTACCCGCACATGTTCTCTGGCGGCCAGCGCCAACGCATCGCGATTGCGCGCGCCCTGATGCTAAAACCCTCGCTGATCGTCGCCGACGAGCCGGTGTCGGCGCTCGACGTGTCGATTCAGGCGCAGGTGCTGAATCTGCTGGCCGACCTGCAACAGGAACTCGGTCTGGCCTACCTGTTCATCTCGCACGACCTGGGCGTGGTGCGCCACATTGCCCACGATGTGATGGTGATGTACCTGGGCCACGTCGTCGAGCAGGGCGAAAAGAAGACCATCTTCTCGCAGCCGCTGCACCCTTATACACAGGCCTTGCTGGCTTCGACCCCGGGTATCATGGGCAGTGGTCCGGCCAGGAAACGCATCGTGCTCAAGGGTGAGCTGCCCTCGCCCCTGAACCCGCCCAGCGGCTGTGTCTTCTCCACACGCTGCGCCAGCGTCACGCCGCGTTGCCAGATCGAGCGCCCGGTATTGCGTGAGTTGGCAGGGCGTCAGGTGGCCTGCCATGAGGCCGAACAATTTATCCAACCCGCTGCTGTGCAGCAATAAACCAGAAGGAGTCCACAAGATGATCCAGTCCCCCTCAGCCCTACCCCGAAATATTTCGCACAAGCGCAAGCTCTTGTGTGCGTTGGCGCTGCCGGCGCTGTTGGCGCTGGCACCGGCCTCGGCCAAGACCCTGGTCTTTTGCTCTGAAGGCAGCCCGGAGAACTTCTACCCAGGCATCAACACGACCGGCACTTCCTTCGATGCCAACAGCCAGATCTACAGCCGCCTGGTCGACTTCGAGCGCGGCGGCACGGCCGTGGTGCCGGGTCTGGCCGAGCGCTGGACCGTATCGCCCGACGGCAAGGAATACACTTTCTTCCTGCGCAAGGGTGTCAAGTGGCACAGCAACAAGAACTTCAAGCCGACGCGCGACATGAACGCCGACGACATCATCTTTGCCATCGAGCGCCAATGGAAGGAAAGCAACCCCTACTTCAAGGTCACAAGTTCCAACCACACCTATTTTGGCGATATGGGCATGGACAAACTGCTCAAGTCGGTCGAGAAGGTCAACGACCTGACCCTCAAAATGACATTGAACAAGCCCGAAGCACCGTTCCTGTCGGGTTGGGCCATGGAATTTGCCGGCGTCCAGTCCAAAGAGTACGCCGACGCCATGCTGAAAGCCGGCACCCCGGAGAAGGTCGATCAGGAGCCGATCGGCACCGGTCCGTTCATGCTGGTGCAGTATCAGAAGGACGCGGTCATCCGCTACAAGGCCTTCCCCGAGTACTACGGCGGCAAGGCCAAGATCGACGACCTGGTGTTCTCGATCACGCCCGATGCCTCGGTGCGCTGGGCCAAGCTGCAAAAAGGCGAATGCCATGTGATGCCCTACCCGAATCCCGCTGACATGGACGCCATCCGCAAGGACCCCAAGATCCAGGTGCTGGAGCAGGCCGGCCTGAACGTCGGTTACCTGGCCTACAACACCACCAAGAAGCCGTTCGACGATGTGCGGGTGCGCAAGGCGATCAACATGGCAATCAACAAGCAGGCGATTGTGGACGCGGTTTACCTGAGCACCGGTGTCGCCGCCAAGAACCCGATTCCGCCGACCCAATGGTCCTACAACAACGCCATCAAGGACGATCCTTTCGACCCCGAAGGCGCCAAAAAACTGCTGGCAGCGGCAGGCCTGGCGGCAGGCTTCACGACCGACATCTGGGCGATGCCGGTGCAGCGCCCGTACAACCCGAACGCCAAACGCATCGCCGAACTGATGCAGGCGGACCTGGCGAAGATCGGCGTCAAAGCCGAGATCAAGAGCTTCGAGTGGGGTGAATATCGCAAACGCATGCAGAACGGCGAACACCAGATGGGCATGCTGGGCTGGACCGGCGACAACGGCGACCCGGACAACTTCCTGCACACCCTGCTCGGCTGTGACGCGGCCAAGCCGGGCGGCGGCAACGTGGCCAAATGGTGCTACCAGCCGTTCGAAGATCTGGTGCAAAAAGCCAAGGTCATCAGCGACCCGGCCGAGCGCACCAAGCTCTATAGTCAGGCCCAGGTGGTCTTCAAGGAGCAAGCGCCCTGGTTCACCATCGCCCACGCGGTGCAACTGAAACCGGTGCGCAAGGAAGTGATCGACTTCAAGCTCAGCCCGTTTGGACGGCACAGCTTCTACGGGGTCGATATCAAGGAATAATCGAGGGTTGAAACCGGCGGGTGTGGGGCGCGTGTCAAGGCAGTTGTGCTCTACTCACGCGGTCATTTCAAGTACAAACGTATCGGCCAGCTGCGCGTGGCCTATTATTATTTCGATCAGCCGGGAAAGGCGAAATGGTTTGACCATGTACGCATTCGCGCCAACACGCCTAGCCTCATCAAAATCCTTCTTGCCATTCAGACCTGAAAGCAAGACCACAAAGGTGTTCTTCAATTCGACGTCTGCCTTGATCCACTCACAGACCTGAAATCCATTGAGAGACCCGGGCATCATGATGTCGAGCAGCACAACGATAGGCTTGTGCTCCTTGACAGCTTTCAAGGCGGCAATCCCATTGGTCGCCTCTAAAACGTTGTGTGTCGGCCGCCTTAACGCGATTGAAAGTATCTTCCGAGTCTCGTCTTGATCGTCAACAATCAGAATACTCTGCATCATGACTATTTTATACTCGAAGCGTTAGCATTTGAAGGGTTGCCGATGCTTGGTTGCCGATGCTTGGCAGTGTCGGGTAGGCCAGCAAAGCTTGTGTCCATCCGCCAGCAACACGTCAAAACAATCCTGCAAGGCGTTCAAACTGGCTACCCGCTGCGCTGTATGCCGGATTGGCGAAACGGCCATCGCGCCTAATCTTGATCCGCCATTGATAAGTGACTTTGTCAGAAAGACAGTCATGGTGGGTCTGGTTCTTGTCTGCCAAGATCCATCTATGTCACCCTTGTTGCTTGTGAATCTTACCCAGCGATGATAGTGCCGAAATCGATCAGTCCCGCAACGAGAATTCAATCGCGTCATCAGCACGGTCGGCCAGCGCATTGGTGCTATTTGTAAAAGCAATGCGTCCCATTCCGCGCAGCATCACTTCCTCCCGTCGCAGTGCAATTTCGCCTTCACCCACAAAGGTGACAAAGCTGCCGTTGGTGCTCTGGTCGATCAGGAAAAACTTGTTTCGGCGGCGCTCGATGCGCGCATGATGGCGCGATGCCCGGCGGTCGGTCACCACAATCTGGCAGGCGGGGTCGCGTCCGATCACAAGAACGACCTTGGCTTGCTCCAGGACCATTTCCAGGTTCGCGTAGCGCAGCCGCAAGCTGGCATGTTTGGGCACGATGATTGAGGGCGCCGAGATCGTTACGTCATCGCCAGTCTGCCAGATGACTTCACAAATTTCGATGTCATCGCCCTTGCCTTTGACCGACAGCCTAGTGATCCTGCGGGTGGTGGATTGCAGCGCGCGCGACAACTGCTCCACGCTGGACCGGGTGGTGATGATCTGCGTCGCCGTGGCCAGCCGCACCATGCGCGCCGCCAGGTTGACGGCATCGCCGAAGACATCGCCTTTGTCCTCGATCACCGCGCCAAAGTGCATACCGACACGGATAGCACGCTGCACACCCGCCATCACCGGTAGCGCCGTGATTCGCAGTTGCATGTCCATTGCAGCAAGGCAAGCCAGATCGGCACTGGGCAACACGCACATGACCTCGTCACCCAAGGTCTTGACGACCGAGCCACCGTATTGCCCGACCACCGCGCGCATCGCTGCAATGCACTCATCGACCATTTCCTTGGCCAGGGTATCACCCAAGGTGTCATAAAGCCGGGTGCTGCCGACCACGTCGGCAAACAGGACGGCGAGCATGGCATGGCGCTGCCCCAGCATGGCCAGCGGCGTGTTTTGATCGGTCAGCAAGGACATCGGCTTTTCTTGGAGTTGCCAGCTAGACCGTCATTATCTTCTGCTGTCAAGCCGCCACTCATCCCTTGCCGGTTTGTTGATGCTGCTCGGGACGAGGCAACCTGCTCTGATCAGGCGCCAGTGAATGACTGGTTCCTTTAAGCGCGAAGAACAGCTTCGGCCATCGCCGTGAATGAAGTCCTGTCGCAGTGACAGGTCGCTTTTTTTCTTGACGGTGACAGCTGTGTCGATCAGTTTTCACGTTCTACCGCCGCAAGAGACACCCAGTCGACGGTCGAGTGTTGGAACTGCTTCCTCCAGGCCCGACATTGAAATCGGCAAGCGAGCAACTAGCACAGTGTCGCTGACCTCCTCTACTTATCCTGGCCCCGCCACACCTTCATCAGAAGTTGCGACCCTTGCGATCGGATGCTGTTGCTGGTCAGGATTTCTTCGGTAGCGGCCAGCATGTCCTTGTGACGGAAAACGACGCCTTCACCACCCTTCATTTCGATATCAAAAGCAACAAACTCGTCTTTCATGTCTCGCAGCAACTCCACCAAGTGGGTGAGGCTTCGCACGGGCGTGCCATTGACAGATTTGATGACACGAAATGTCAGGTTGCTGTAACCAGTAGCTACTTTGTGCGGAAAGAATGGAGCAGAGATGACAACCAACTCTTCTTTTTCTTTGGTCGCATTGTCGCCACGTTGTGTCACCAAGGGGTTGCCAGTCAAGCTCCAGTTCACCATGGCGTTGATCACGGAGGCGTTGGATGGCACTGTACTCTGATACCCAGGCAGCATGTCCGCAGTGGCCTTGGTCAGAACCATGGGGCCGTAAATAAAAATCACCTTGCCTGCACGCACCACGGTCAAGGGAACGAACCCATTCTTCGCCACTTTTTGCACCAGATAGCGCATCCTGACGCGCAGTCCGACGTTCACAGTAACCATACCCTGCGCATCCACTGGGGTGTCGCCGATATGAGTCACCACATCCCATTTCTTGAGCGGGTAGTCTGAATCCGACCGCAGGGGTTGATATACGACCAAGCCCTTGGCGTCATTGTTGAGTTCCAGGAATGCGCGTAGCGCCGGGTTTTCCAGTGTCTGAAAGTCGTCAGAGGACTAAACCGCTCGCGCGGTAGGCACTGATCGAGCATTGTTGGTTTTCACAGGTTGAGTTTCTGCGTATGTTTTGGACCGAGGCAATCGGCCTCGTTCACGACAGGAGCACAACCATGGAGTCATCGAACCAGC
>CAIVLG010000267.1 GCA_903906695.1 uncultured beta proteobacterium
GCTCGTCGTAGAAACGGCGCTGCAAGCGGCTTTGTCCGGTGACCATCGGGTACAGACCAAAATTCGTCTCGGTCAGCGCGATGCGCGGCGCCAGCGCCGCTTCGTCGGGCAGTACAAACTGGTAACTGCGATCGCAGGCCAGCGCGAGTTCCAGCAAGGTACCGGCAAAACAAGATCCGGGCTCGATCAGGGCAAACAGGCTGCGCGATGACACATCAAGACGACTGAGCGTGCGGCGCAGCAGGCCGATGGTCTCGCGCACCAGCCAGTGGCCCTGATGCGCCAGCAACGTCGCATCCATGGCCAGCACATCGGCCACAGCACCCTCGGTCTTGATCAGCCAGATGCCGGTGTCGAGTTCGTTGGTGCGCATGGACAGGATCGCGTCCTCGAGTTCGCGCGCCATCGCCAACGGGTACCAGCTGTCACCGGCCGCCTCAATGGCGGCAATGTCAGTGGGCTGTGGACCGGTCGGCGCATTGACGGTGAAAGTGGCGGCGCGCCTGGCGCGATCAATCTCCACCGTCACATGGGTGTAGCGCAGCGCGTCAGCTTCCAGCACCCGTTGCAGCGGATTCAGTGTCACGCCCCGGGCATGCGCCGGGCGGTCGCTGCCCTCTGCCAGTTCGAGCGCACGCTGACGCACCTTCTGCGCAAACACCGCCGGCTTGGCAATGGCATCGACCAGACGCCAGGCCACTGCCTTTTCACCGCGCACGCCCTCGACGTTGGTGCAGAACAGGTCTGCCAGATCGTGGCGCACATGGCGCTTGTCGGTCACCCGGGTCAGGCCGCCGGTGCCTGGCAATACGCCCAGCAGGGGAACTTCGGGCAGGCTGACCGCACTGGAGCGGTCGTCAACCAGAATGATCTCATCGCAGGCCAGCGCCAACTCGTAGCCACCGCCCGCGCAGGCGCCATTGACGGCGGCGAGGAACTTCAGGCCGCTGTTGCGCGATGAATCTTCCAGGCCGTTGCGGGTTTCGTTGGTGAACTTGCAGAAATTCACTTTCCAGGAATGACTGCTGACACCCAGCATGAAGATATTGGCGCCCGAGCAGAAAACTTTCTCCTTCGCACTGGTCACGACCACCGTGCGGACCTCGGGGTGTTCGAAGCGGATCCGGCTGATGGCATCGTTCAGCTCGATATCCACCCCCAGGTCGTAGCTGTTGAGCTTGAGCTTGTAGCCCGGGCGCAGGCCGGCGTTTTCATCGAAATCAGCCTTCAGCGTGGCCACTGGTCCGTCAAACTCAAGTTTCCAGTGCTTGTACTGTGAAGGATCGGTCTGGTACTCGATGCGGGTGTCAATACTCACGGTCTATTCTCCAAAACATATACGCATAAAAGTGCATCAACCAAGATCGATACACGCAACATAATGCATATTATAGCAAGAAAATGAATTTCGTGCATGGTCGCCAAAAGTTCATACCGGCAAGCGCAAAAGGAGCCTGACCTGCTCGCGCAAGATCAGGAAGGTGGCGCCCAGTGGCTGCGCGCTGGTATCGACACGAAGCTGCGCCTTGGCGTAAAACGCAGCGCGCCCTGCCAGGATGCCCTTCAGGTCGGCCATCGCCTCCGGACTTGCCGCCATCGGGCGCAGGTCACCCTGCGCCATGACGCGCTTCATATGATCCTCGGGGTCGGCCTGCAGCCAGACAGTGGAGCAGTGCGAGAGCAACTGATTGAAGGTACCGGCGTCCGACACCAGGCCGCCGGGAATGGCGATCACGGCCTCCGGGTAGATCTGGATGGCTTCTTCGAGCGCACGCCGTTCATAGCGCCGGTAGGCATTGATGCCGTACAGGGCCTGAATTTCCGAGACACTGCAGCCGGCGAATTTTTCGATTTCACGGCTCAACTCGACAAAGGGAAAATCCAGGTCCTCGGCCAGCATCTGGCCCAGCGTCGACTTGCCGGCGCCGCGCAGGCCAACCAGCGCCACGCAAGTGCCCTGCCCGGTCTGGCCGCCGCCGGTGCCCAGCAATTCACCAATCGTCACCCGCACGCGCTGCAACGTGGCTTCGTCGCGCTCGACCAGCAACTCGCGGATCAACAACCACTCGGGCGACGAGCTCGTGACGTCGCTGACGACTTCACCCAACGAGCACTGCAGAGCGCCCGCCACCTGCAACAGCACCAGAATCGATGCGTTGCCAACACCGTACTCCAAATTCGCCAGGTGCCGCTCCGACACGTCGGCCGCCAGTGCCAGCGCCTTGCGCGTCATGCCGCGACGAGAGCGCAGTGCACGTACACGCTCACCCAGTGCCGTCAGAAACGGATTCTTCTTCTGCGACGCGGTTTCAGGCTGCTCTGTCGTTAACCCTGATAATGGCAATATCGTGCTTGACATGAAGGAATTCAGTCTTTATTGTTCGTCCCTGCACAATAATTCATATTTGCTGAATGTGCAACCGATGGCAGAAAAAAACTCAGAATTCGTTGAAATTCACTGGCATGAACGCCCGGTGCGCATTGAGCATGTCTGGCTCTCACCCGAGCGCATCGGCACTCCGCTGATCGTCTTCCTGCACGAAGGGCTGGGGTCGCTGGCCATGTGGAAGGACTTCCCGCAGCGGTTGTGCGACGCCGCCGGCTGGCGCGGATTGGTCTATTCAAGACCCGGCTATGGTCGCTCGACACCGCGCACCAGTGATGAAATCTGGAACAACGATTTCATGCATGCTCAGGCCCTGGAGGTAATGCCTGCCCTGTTCGAAGCACTCGGCATCGATGCCGCAGCCCAGCCGCCCTGGCTTTATGGCCACAGCGACGGTGGCTCGATTGCACTGCTCTATGCGGCGCACTTCCCCGACGCAGTAGCCGGTGCTGTGGTCGCCGCACCGCACATACTGGTTGAGGACCGTTCGGTGAATAGCATCGAGCTGGCCCGCCTGGCCTATCTGGAGACCGACCTGCGCGCTCGGTTGGCCAAATACCATGACGACCCCGATTCGCCCTTCTGGGGCTGGAACCGGATTTGGCTCGACCCGGCGTTTCGGACCTGGTCGATCGAGGCTGAGATCACGAGCATCCGCTGCCCCCTGCTGGCGCTGCAGGGACTGGGCGATGAATACGGCACTTTGCAACAGATTCAGGGCATTGCCGATCGCCTGCCCCACACCGAGTTGCTGAAGCTGGCCAACTGCGCTCACTCACCGCACCGCGATCAACCTGAAAAAGTGATCGAAGCCGTGACACAATTCATTCACAACCACAACCGAGGAGACATCTCATGAAAGCACATCGCATCACCCTGCTTGCAGCCTGCGCCATGGCCACCACTTTGAGCCTGGCCCAAACGCCAGCCAAACTCAAGATCGGCTTGATGCTGCCCTATACGGGCACCTATGCCGCGCTCGGCATCGCCATCGAAAACGGCTTTCGGCTGCAGATCGCAGAACAGGGTGGCAAGCTCGCTGGCCGCGAGATCGAGTTCGTCAAGGTCGATGACGAATCCGACCCGTCCAAGGCGACCGATAACGTCAACAAGCTGATCAAGCGCGACAATGTCGATGTACTGGTCGGCAGCGTGCACTCGGGCGTTGCCATGGCCATGGCCAAAGTCGCCAAGGACACCGGCACCTTGCTGATCGTGCCCAACGCCGGTGCCGATGTCGTGACCGGCGCCATGTGCGCTCCCAACATTTTCCGCAGTTCCTTTACCAACTGGCAGCCCGCTTACGCCATGGGCGAAGTGGCGATCAAGAAGGGCGCCAAAAAGGCCGTGACCATCACCCACAAGTACGCTGCCGGCGACGAGTCCGTGAAGGGTTTCCGCGAAGCCTTCGAGAAGGGTGGCGGCCAGGTCGTCAAGGATTTGAGTCTGCCGTTCCCCGGCGTTGAGTTTCAGGCCCTCCTGACCGAGATTGCCTCCCTTAAACCCGACGTCGTGTACACCTTCTTCGCCGGCGGTGCGGCGGTCAAGTTCGTGAAGGACTATGCGGCAGCCGGTCTGAAGAAGAGCATTCCGTTGTATGGCGCCGGTTTCCTGACCGACGGTACGCTTGACGCCCAGGGTGCCGACGCCGAAGGCCTGTTCACCACACTGCACTACGCCGACAGTCTTGGCACAGCACGCGACAACTCCTTCCGCCTGGCCTATGCCAAGACCTACAAGCTGCAGCCCGACGTCTATGCCGTGCAAGGCTACGATGCGGCGCAGATTCTGGCCATCGGAACCGCCGCAGTCAAAGGCGACCTGAGCAAGAAGGCCGAGTTTGCCAGTGCGGTCGAGAAGGCCAAGATCGACAGCCCGCGCGGTCCTTTCATGCTGTCCAAATCGCACAACCCGGTGCAGGACATCTACCTGCGCCAGGTTACCGGCAAGGAGAACAAGCTGGTCAGCGTAGCCATCAAGGCACTGGCCGACCCGGCGCGTGGCTGCAAAATGTAAGGCAGGCGCATCGAGTGCCACGCATACACTGGATTGCGGATCAAGTCCGCAATGACAAACCAGCAGCGCGCAATGACAAAACGCATGTCATCCCGGCCCCGGATCAGGTCCGGGGTTTCAACATCCGGGATCCAGTGCCACCCCAACGCCACAGGGGCCAAGCCCGTTCACGCAGCGCCCAGCGCAACAATTCACTGCCATGGACTTGGTCACCTTCCTGATCCAGTGCCTGAACTCGCTGCAGTACGGCTTGTTGCTGTTCCTGGTGGCGTCGGGCCTTACCCTCATCTTCGGCATCATGGGGGTCATCAACCTGGCGCATGGCAGTTTCTACATGATTGGCGCCTACATGGCGTACGCGCTGGCGCCGATCGTCGGAGCCACCGTTGGCGGCGGCTTCTTTGCCACGCTGCTCCTCGGTCTGGTGCTAGCGGTGCTGCTCGGTTATGTGCTGGAGTGGGCCTTCTTCAGCTTTCTCTATGAGCGCGAGCACCTGCAGCAGGTGCTCATGACCTATGGCCTGATTCTGGTCTTTGAGGAACTGCGCAGCATGCTGGTGGGTGACGATGTGCACGGTGTGCAGCCACCTGCCATCCTGTCGGGCACGCTGCCATTAAGCGACTTGATGACCTACCCGGTGTACCGATTATTCATCTCGGCAGTCTGCCTGCTGCTGGCGCTGGGCATGTATCTGGTGCTCACGCGCACGCGCCTGGGCATGATGATCCGCGCCGGCAGCAGCAACCGCGAGATGGTGCAGTCGCTGGGTCTGGACATCAAGTTTCTCTACCGTGTCGTGTTCGCTGCCGGCGTGGCCGTTGCCGTCTTTGCCGGCATGATCGCAGCACCCGTTTCTTCGGTCTATCCGGGCATGGGCAACACGGTGCTGATCATTTGCTTTGTGGTGGTAGTGATCGGCGGCATCGGCTCCATCCGCGGCGCCCTGCTGGCAGCACTCCTAATCGGCGTGGTCGACACCTTCGGCAAGGTGCTGCTGCCCCAGGCCTCGGGCGTGCTGGTCTATGTGCTGATGGCACTGATCCTGCTGTGGAAACCCAGCGGCCTGTTCAAGGCCGGCTAGGCGCAGCTTGATTGACATGAAGCACAGCAAAATCGTCTTCTCGATCGTGGCCTTTGCCGCGCTGGCTCTGTTTCCGCTGGTCGCCGGAAAATACGGCATCGACCTGGTCACCAAGATCATGATTTTTGCCGTCTTTGCGCTCAGCCTCGAACTGATCGTGGGCGGCGCCGGTCTGGTGTGCTTTGGTCAAGCCGCGTTCCTTGGCATCGGCGCCTACGCTGCGGTGCTGTTGTCGCCGCAGGACGGCTCTGCTTCGCTGCTCTGGCTGCTGCCGATCTGCGTAATCGCGGCGGCGCTGTATGCGCTGGCGGTGGGTCTTTTGTCGCTTCGCACCAGCGGCGTCTATTTCATTATGGTGACGCTGGCCTTTGCGCAGATGGCCTACTACGTGGCGCACGACACGCCGCTGGGCGGCGGCACGGACGGCATCTACATGACGGGCAAGCCGGTCCTTGGCAGTCTGCTTGACCTGGACAAGCCGCTGGTGCTCTACGGTTTCACGTTGACCTGCCTGATCGTCCTGTTCGTGGCCCTGGCCTTGCTTTTGCGCTCGCGCTTTGGCCGTGCGCTGGCCGGTATCCGCGTCAACGAGCAGCGCATGCGCGCGACCGGTTTCTCGACCTTTGGCTACAAGCTGGCGGCCTTTGTGATCTCGGGCGGCATCGCCGGACTGGCCGGTTTTCTGTTTGCCGTGAAGGATGGCTTTGTCAATCCGGAACTGATCGGCTGGCATGTTTCCGGCAATGTGCTGATCATGATCATTCTGGGTGGCATCGGCCAATTACGCGGCGCCGTCATCGGCGCCTTTGCTTTTGCCCTGCTGCAGGAACTGTTCAAGTCGGAAGCGGTGTTCGGGGACTTCGCCAAGCATTGGCAGCTTGGCCTGGGCCTGACCATCATCGCCAGCGTCGCCCTGCTTCCGCGCGGACTGGCAGGCCTTCCGCAACAAATCGCCGACCGCTTGCGCGAACACAACGACCGCGACCGCCAGAACGCGGCGCTTGCGGATGAGTGAGCCTGAAGTGCTGCTACGCTCACGCGCAGTCACGCGCGTCTGGGGCGGACTGATCGCCCTGAACAAGGTGTCGCTGGAACTGATGCGCTCCAGCGTGCATGCCGTGATCGGACCCAATGGCGCCGGCAAATCGACGCTGATCAACATTCTGTCTGGCGAACTCGATCCGTCGAGCGGGCAGATCGAACTGATGGGCCAGGACGTGACGGCTTGGGCGCAGCCCCGGCGTGCACGCGCCGGCCTGGGTCGAAGTTACCAGCGCAATACGATTTACCCGACGTTCAGCGTGCTGGAAAACTGTCGCCTGGCGGCACAGATGCGCCAGCCCAGGCCCTGGGCCTTCTGGCAGGATGCACAGAGCTGCTCATTGAGCAATCGGGTCGCGATCGAGGTGACTGAGCGCGCCGGACTGAGCCACCTTCTTCAGCGCAGCGCCGGTCTGCTCGCACACGGGCAGAAACGCCAGTTGGAAGTCGCCATGTGCCTGGCCACAAAGCCCGAAGTGCTGCTGCTGGACGAACCCTTGGCTGGAATGGGCGCCGAGGAAACCGAGCGCATGCTGGCGCTGCTGGGCGAGCTGAAGAAGGACCACGCGATTTTGCTGGTCGAGCACGACATGGACGCTGTGTTCCGCATCGCCGACTGCATCACGGTGATGGTGAATGGCACCATCATCGCCTGTGGTTCGCCCGACTTTGTGCGCAACAACGCCGCCGTGCGGCTCGCCTACCTCGGAGAGGACAGCGATGAGCCGTGAACTGATTGTTGACGCCCGTGCGGTTCATGCCTGGTACGGCTCCAGTCATGTGCTGCATGGCGTCGATCTACAGATTGGACGCGGCGAGACCGTCGGGCTACTCGGCCGCAACGGCATGGGCAAGAGCACCCTGATCCGGGCGCTGCTAGGCCATGTCAGACAGCGTCAAGGCCAGATCAATTTGTTTGGACAGGAGGCCTCGCGCTTGCGGCCGCATGAGGTGGCACGCCTGGGCATCGCTTACGTACCCGAGGGGCGCGGCGTGTTTCCAAACCTGTCGGTGCGCGAGAACCTCGTGATGGCGGCGCGCCGTGGCAAGGACAGGCGCAATGACTGGTCTCTTGAACGCGTGCTGGAGACCTTTCCAAGGCTGGCGGATCGGGTCGCCCAGTTGGGTGGACAACTCTCGGGTGGCGAACAACAGATGCTGTCGATCGGCCGCGCCCTGATGACGCATCCGGAGCTGATCGTGCTGGACGAAGCAACCGAAGGCCTGGCACCGCTGATCGTGGCCGACATCTGGCGCGTGATCGGCGACATACGCATCAGCGGCATCGCCACCCTGATCGTCGACCGCAACTACCGCAAGGTGCTGGCGCGCTCCAGCCGGGCGCTGGTGCTCCAGAAAGGCCGCGTCGTGCTGCAGGGAGAATCGGATCAACTGGCAGCGGATCAAGCCCTGTCCGGCTACCTTGGCGTCTGACTCATTCCCTCATGAGCCATCCAGTTAAAATCGGACCCGCCCCGACACCCGCTGCGCCCGCAGCAAAGTCGATGAACCATCCGTTTCCCTACTCCCTGAAAGGTAATCGCAATGCGCCGCATCCAATGGATTTTGGCCATGTTTCTGTTACTGCCAGCACTAAGTCTGGCGGCGTCCGTGACCGCCACCTCTTTTCGCATCGGTGTGGCGCCACATTCGAGTGCGCGCGTGATCATCGAGATGTACCAGCCCTTGCGTCTGTACCTGGAGCAGGTCTTGCAACGGCCGGTGGAAATCGTCACAGCACCCGATTTCACTGAGTTCGCCCGGCGTGCCGTGGCGCAGGACTACGACATCGCTATCACCACCGGCCACCAGGCTCGTCTGCTGCAGACCGACGCGCATTACCTGACGCTGCTTACCTACCAGGCCGACTTCAAGGCAGTGGCGCTGGTAGCTGCCAATAGCCGCTACCGCGATCCCAAGGATCTGGCTGGCAGCACCGTGATCGGTCTCTCACCCTCATCGTTGGTAACACTTTGGGGGCAGCACTGGTTGCTGCGCAACTCGGTAACCAACGCCACTATGCAATATGTGAGCGCCTCCGACAGTGTCGGCCAACTGCTTCTCAAGGGCGAAGGCAGCGCCGGATTCATGTCGTTGGCAAACTTCCAGAACCTGCCGCCACCCGTGAGTGAGCAGTTGCGTGTGTTGGCTGAGAGCCTGCCGATGGCGGGTCGCGTCTACGTCCTCAATGCACGCCACACCAAACAGCACGCGAACATTCTGGCGACCTTATGGACCTTTGCCGAGACGCCAGAAGCCAAGCAGTATTTCGCCAAGCACAAGCTCGGTGGCTATCGAGCGCTGGAGGCACGCGAGTTGATCGCCCTCGATCCCTATGCCAACGAAGTCCGTCTGGTGCTGAAACAGGGCAAGTAATGCACTTCACCCCCTGGCGCACCGTACGCGGCCGACTGGTCCTGGCGGCCCTGTTGGTTGAATTGGTGATGCTGGCGATTCTGGTCGGCAACAGCCTGCGCCTGCTGCGCGACGCCATGGGAGATCAGGCACGAGAACAAGCCGAGCAGATCGCGCCAGTCCTTTCGGCCGCGCTGGTGGCGCCCCTGGCACAGTATGACTACGCCACGGTGCAGGCGATTCTGAACGAAAGCCACGCCATTCGCGGCATCGATTACCTGGCAGTAACCGATGCCAGCGGCACCATCGTAGCGACCAGCGGTTGGCCGGCCAACAAGCCGCTGCCTTCCGTTGACACCCGCTTTTCGCTTGACAACAGCGAAGACCCGCCGCGCTATGACCTGGCATTGCCGATCAAACTGGCCGGTCAAACTCTGGGCAAGCTGCAGTTTGGACTCGACCTTACGCGGATCCTGGTCGCACGCAGAAATCTGCTGAGCCAGGGCATCCTCATCGCCACTGGCGAGTTGCTCCTGTCGGCTGGACTGTTGACACTGCTGGGCATGCTGATTACGCGTCAGCTCTCGCTGCTGACTCAGGCCAGTCTCAAGGTCGCGCAGGGGCGCTTGACACCTGGCCCAGTGCCCGAGGGTATCGACGATGTCGGTCGCCTGGGTGCGGCTTTCAACGTCATGTCGCGCGCCATCGCCGAGCGCATTGAACAGCTGACCCGCGCCAACGCCGAGACCGCGCGCATCGCTACGTCGCTGCAAGAAAAGCACTCTCAGCTGGAGCATAGCCACGCGGAGCTGAGCGCCGAGAACGGCATGCGACTGGAGGCACAGCGCGAGCTTGAACTCGCCCTCGGGCGGCTGCGCGACCGCACCGCACAGCTCAATGCGATCTTCGATTTGAGCCCGGACGGCTTTGTGTCTTTCGACTTGCGGCGGCGGGTCAGATATGCCAGTCCAGCCTTCTTTCACATGACAGACCTGAAGCCAGGCGAAATCATCGGGCTTGACGAAGCTGCCTTTTGCTCGCGATTGGCGCGCGCCTGTATCGATCCGGGGCGTTTCCCCGACCTGGCATCGCTTCAGGTCGACGCCACCGACCGGATTCCCGCCAGCAGCGGCACAACGGGCAAGACAAGCGCTGGACGCCCGCGCCAGCTGATTGAACTGGCCGACCCTGGCAAACACGTGCTGGAAGTCGGTTTGCGTCGGTCCGAAGGGGGGACTGTTTCACAGATTCTTTATTTCCGCGACGTCACGCGTGAGACCGAAGTCGATCAAATGAAGAGCGAATTCCTTTCGCACGCGGCGCATGAACTTCGCACCCCGATGGCCAGCATCTACGGCTATTCAGAAGTGCTGTTGACACAGAAATTCAGCGAGGAGGAGCAGCAGGAGTTTCTTGGCATCATCCACCGCCAGTGCACCTTGATGATTTCCATCATCAATGAGTTGCTCGATCTGGCCCGCATTGATGACCGGCGCGGCAAGGATTTCCGGTTTGCCAGCGTCGATGCCGAACAACTAGTGCGCCAGGTCACCGCCGATTTTGGCGTACCCTTGGGTCAACAGCCAGTGAGGTTGGAGGTGCAGACGCCATCCTGTTGGGTGCGAGCGGACAAGAAGAAGCTGATGCAGGCAGTGCGCAACATTCTCTCCAACGCATACAAGTATTCCCCCTCTGGTGGCGAAGTGACGATCAGCCTGGTCGACCAAGCCGACACCAAGCCATCCACAGCCATCGGCATCCGCATTGCGGACCACGGCATGGGGATGACCGCGGATCAGACGAAACGGGTATTCGAGCGCTTCTACCGTGCCAACGCCTCAGGTAATATTCCGGGCACCGGACTGGGTATGAGCATCGTCAAAGAAATCATGGAACTCCATGGCGGCACGGTGGAGATCGAGAGCACGGTCGGCGTCAGCACCAAGGTGACGCTATGGTTGTCGCACGCCTCCTCGCAGGATTCGAAGGCATCAGATTTTGTGGACTTGACGCGCCCCGTCGATTGACTCTGGGTGTACACGACAAGGACTCTTATGACAGTCATCACCAACATCGAAGACCTGCGCATTCTGGCCAAAAAGCGTGTGCCGCACATGTTCTACGACTACGCCGACTGCGGCTCGTGGACCGAAAGCACCTACCGCGCCAACGAGTCCGATTTTCAGAGAATCAAGCTGCGCCAGCGCGTCGCCATCAACATGGAGCATCGCAGCACAGCGAGCACCATGGTCGGACAAACGGTGGCGATGCCGGTGGCGCTCGCACCGGTCGGATCCACCGGCATGCAACACGCCGACGGTGAAATCCTGGCAGCGCGCGCCGCCGAAAAATTCGGCGTGCCGTTCACTCTTTCGACCATGAGCATCTGCTCGATCGAGGAGGTGGCCGCGCACACCAAGGCACCGTTCTGGTTCCAGCTCTACGTGATGCGCGACCGCCAGTTCATCGAGCGCCTGATCGAGCGCGCCAAGGCGGCCAGTTGCGGCGCGCTGGTGCTGACTCTGGACCTGCAGATCCTCGCGCAGCGCCACAAGGACCTGAAGAACGGCCTGTCGATACCGCCCAAGCCAACGCTGACCAACTGGATCAACCTGGCGACCAAGCCACGCTGGTGCCTGGGCATGCTCGGCACGCAGCGGCGCCAGTTCGGCAACATCGTCGGCCACGTCGGCGGCGTCGAGGACATGAGTTCGCTCTCGCAGTGGACCGCCAGCCAGTTCGACCCTACGCTGAACTGGAACGACGTGGAGTGGATCAAGAAGCGCTGGGGCGGCAAGCTGATTCTGAAAGGCATTCAGGATGTGGAGGATGCCCGACTGGCGGTCAAGGCTGGTGCCGACGCGCTGATTGTCTCGAACCACGGCGGCCGTCAGCTCGACGGCGCCGAGTCCAGCATCCACGCCCTGCCGGCCATCGTGGACGCCGTTGGCAAGGAGATTGAAGTGCATATGGACGGTGGTATCCGGAGCGGCCAGGACGTGCTCAAGGCACGCGCCCTGGGAGCCCGCGGGATCTACATCGGACGTGCCTACATCTACGGTCTGGGTGCGATGGGCGAAGCTGGTGTTTCCAAAGCGCTGGAGATCATCCGCAAGGAACTGGATACCACCATGGCACTGTGCGGTCGCACCGACATCAATACGATTGACAAATCGATTCTGCTGCCGGGCAGCTATCCGGTGTGAAGTGTTCTTTTTCTTCTCCCCAGTTTCTCTTCTTTTTCCCACTCTCTCACCCCCGCCTCTCTCCCGCCCCGCTGGGCGGAAGAGAGGAGCCAACAGCCCTATTTGGCCGCGTTATTTAACTTTTGAAGTGCTTCTTTACGGTTTTGACCGCTGGAATTCTTGACGATTTCGTTCTTGCGAAGTCACCCCGGAAATCGTCGCTGCGCTTCGCGATGACGAAGCTATCGTCTCGTCTCTTAAATAAGGTGTGGCGCGTGTACTTCCTATATTCAAAGACGCGGCCAGATAGGGCTGTTGGCTCCCCTTTCCGCCCCGGCGGGGGTGGAAAGGGGCGGGGGGATAGGGGGGAGTGAAAATCCAGTTTCAGAACAGAAACGGATTCAAAGCGTCTGCGTCACCAGCTTGAAATCCGCATCTTCCGCAAAGGCCTTGATGGTAAAGCCCAAGCTCTTCATCAGCTTAAGCATCGCCGGATTGTTGGCCAGCACCAGCCCTTCGATCTCGGTCAGACCTTTTTCTCTAGCGAACTCCATGATCGAGAGCATCAGGCGCGAACCCAATCCCCTGCCCTTGAACTCGTCTGCCACCACCAGTGAGAACTCGCAACTTGCGCGGTCCGGATTGGTGATGTAACGCGACACGCCCACGATGCGCGTCAGATCGGTCGGCTCACCGTCGGCGTTGACACCGCGTTCGCGCCACAACGCCACTAAGGCCATTTCGCGGTCATAGTCGATCAGTGTAAAGCGCGCCAGCAACGAAGCGGGAAGTTCCTGCATGCTGGAAACGAAGCGGAAATAGCGGCTCTCGGGAGACAGGCTGCGCATGAATTCCTGCAGCATGGTGGCATCGTCCGGATGGATAGGCCGCACCGTGTAGTCACCGCCGCCTGGCAGCGGCCAGACCTGCTCGTACTGCGACGGGTAAGGCAGGATCGCCAGGTGACTGTAGTTGTGTGCGCCGGGCGGTGTGCTCTCGATCACGATACGCGCATCAACCGCCAGCGCCCCGCTCTCGTCAACGATGATCGGGTTGATGTCCATCTCGCGCAGTTGCGGCAGCTCGCAGACCATCTCCGAGACACGCAGCAAGACCTGCTCAAGCGCCTCCGTGTTAACGCCTGCCGCACCGCGCCACTCACCCAGTGTTTCGGCGACGCGGGAGCGTGCGATCAGACTGCGCGCCAGGAACTGGTTCAGCGGCGGCAACTCCATGGCGCGGTCATCAATCAGCTCGATCATGGTGCCGCCAGCGCCAAATGTGATCACTGGCCCAAACGGTTCATCGGTGACCAAACCAACGCAGATTTCGCGGCCGCGCTTCTGGCTCGACATATTCTGCACCGTGATGCCGTTGATGCGCGCTTCGGGCTGCAGGCGTGCCACCGTTTGCATCATCTCGTTGAAGGCATCGCGCACCGCCACCGCGTTGACCACATTGAGCGCCACGCCCTGAACGTCTGACTTGTGGCTGATATCGGGTGAGTCGATCTTGAGCGCCACCGGAAAGCCCAGTTGCGTGGCGATCATGATGGCCTCGCTGACGTTTCGCGCCAGCATGGTGCGGGTGACCGGAATGTGAAACGCCGCCAGCAAGGTCTTGGATTCCATCTCCGTGAGGACCCATCGGCGCTCGGCCAGCACGCTCTCGATCAGCATGCGCGCACCCTCGACGTCGGGCTTGGCCAGGTCCGACATCGGCGGCGGCGTCTGCTGCAGCAGCAACTGGTTCTGGTAGAAGGAAGCGATGTTGCCGAAGGCGCCAACCGCCGCCTCGGGCGTACGAAAAGTCGGAATTGAAGCCAGATTGAAAATCCGCCGCGCTTCGCCCACACTGGCATCACCCATCAGGCAGGTGAACATCGGCTTGCCCAGTTGCTTGTTGGATTCAACAAGTATGTTTGCGATGGTCGCGCTGTCGATGCCGATCTTGGGTGAGCAGATCACCAGCACGCCGTCGATCTGACGTGCCTTGGCGGCCGCCTCAATTGCTGCCTTGAAATGCTCGGGGCCGGCTTCCTCTGAGACGTCGATCAAGTCACACAGGGACGCCAGTGGCGGCATTAGCGGCTGCAACTCCTTTATCTGCTCTGGCGTCAGGCTGGCCAGGTGCAGATCGATCTCGCTGATCCAGTCAGCCGCCAGTACACCGGGGCCGCCGCCGTTGCTCACGATTGCCAGGTGCCGCCCGACAGCACGGTAGCGCGAGGCCAGACATTTGGCCGCCGAGAACAGGGCCACAAACGAGTTCACCCGCACGGCACCGGCGCGCCGCAGGGCGGCGTCAAACACATCGTCACTGCCGACAATCGTGCCCGAATGCGTGAACGCTGCGCGATTGCCCCCGGGTCTGCGGCCGGCCTTGAGTATGACCACCGGTTTGGCATTGGCGGCAGCGCGCAGGGAACTCATAAAACGCCGTGCGTTGCTGATGCCCTCAAGATAGACCACGATGCTGTGGGTCTGCGCGTCTGCAGCCAGGAAATCGAGAACTTGTGCCAGGTCAACCGAGGTATTGCGGCCCAGGGACACGACGGTCGAAAAACCAACCCCATTCTTTTTTGCCCAGTCGAGAATCGACGACGTGAGTGCGCCCGACTGCGACACCAACGCCAGCGGACCCTTGGCGCAGAGCTCACCGGCGATACTGGCATTGAGTTGAAGCAGCGGCCGCTGAAATCCCGTGCAATTCGGACCGAGCAAGTAAATGCCGTCGCGCCGCGCGATCTTGTGTAGCTCAGCCGCCTGAACCGCGCCAATGCCACTGGAAATCACGAGCGCAGCGCGGCATTTGATGCGGCCAGCCAGCTCAAGCGCTGCTGCCACCTGCTCCGGCGGCAACGCGATCAATGCCAGGTCCGCCTGCGCACCGGCCAGGTCGGCCAAGGTGCCAGTGGCGTGAATATCCACAAAGGTCAAGGTGCCGGCAAAGCGCTGGGCGCGCAAGGACTGCAGCAGAATACGGGCCTGCGGTGTCTGCGAGGCCGGATCATCCAGGGCGCCGGCCAACACCGCAATCGAGTTGGGAGAAAAAAGTGGCGTCAAATAATGCTTGTCCATACCGGCCCCAGTTGAAAATGGCTGCTGCATTGCAGCATACCTTTTTTTCTGATGGTCAACCTTGATCCTGATCAGTTGGGGGATACCGCTTGATCGGTTGGGGACAGAGCTGAAGATCTGTCCCGCAAGGTATGCTAAAGACATGAGCGAAAAGATACGCCGCATCGCGCATCTCGACATGGACGCTTTCTATGCGTCGGTCGAATTGCTGCGCTACCCGCAGCTCAAGGGCCTGCCGGTGGTGATTGGCGGTGGACGCCGAAAGGTTGACGAAGCGATTGACCCAGCGCAGCAAGAACAGCCTTTGCACCGGATCGCGCTTGCGGATTTCCCTCGACTCAAAGACTATACCGGGCGCGGCGTCATCACCACCGCCACCTACGCAGCACGCCAGTTCGGTATCGGCTCCGCCATGGGTCTGATGAAAGCCGCGCGCCTTTGCCCGCAGGCGCTATTGCTGCCAGTCGATTTTCCGGAGTATCGAAAATACTCAAAGGCTTTCAAAGCGGTCGTCACTGACATTGCGCCGCTGATGGAAGACCGGGGCGTGGACGAGGTCTACATCGACTTCACCGACGTGCCGGGCGGTCAGCGCGAAGGTGGTCGGGTGCTGGCCCGCCTGATCCAGAAAACCATCTTCGAGCAAACCGGCTTGACCTGTTCCGTCGGTGTCGCGCCCAACAAGCTGCTGGCAAAGATGGCCAGCGAGTTCAACAAACCGAAGGGCATTTCGATCATCTTTGAAGATGATTTGCCAGGCAAAATCTGGCCGCTGGCCTGTCGCAAGATCAATGGCATCGGACCCAAGGCCGATGCAAAACTGCAAAGTCTGGGCATTCAAACCATTGGTGAGCTGGCGCAAAAAGATTTGAACTGGCTGATAGCCCACTTCGGCCAGAAAACCGGCGCCTGGATGTATGACGCGGCCCGTGGCCGCGACGAGCGACCGGTGGTCACCGAGAGCGAGCCGGTCTCCATCAGCCGTGAGACCACCTTCGAGCGCGACCTGCACGCGGTGCGAAACAAAGCCGAACTGAGCGCCATTTTCACCCGCCTGTGCGAACAGGTGGCGGACGACCTGCAGCGCAAGGGTTACCGGGGAAAGACCATAGGCATCAAACTGCGCTATGACGATTTCAAATGTGTGACCCGTGACCAAACCCTGGAGACATACGTAGCTGACGCTCACACCATTCGTCATGCCGCCGGCCTTTGCCTGAAAAGAGTGCCGCTGGCGCAGCCGATGCGCTTGCTCGGCGTGCGTGTCGCGTCGCTGGTCAAGGCTGACAGCCTGAGCCAGCGTGGCACCGATGCGCCGGTCAACGCGTTGAATACGACCATCGATCAGCTATTTTGAATCGCGCTCTCGCCATGCCTGCGCGTCGCACCAAGCGGCGACCGAGATTCTTGCGAACGAACTTGTAAAGAACGCATAAACTGCTTTACCTGCCTGCATTTTCAAACATGACACAAGCAATCACTTCCATGATCGTGACGGTTCGAATCACCGATGAAGTGCGACGCCGCAACCTTGCTCATGTTCTGGAGTGGTATCAGCAGATGCGGGACTGGGAACTGGTCGTGGTCGAGCAGGACGATTCGCCGAAGCCTGACAGCTCCGACTGGCCGTATGCGATCAAGCGCCTGTATGTGGTCAATGCGGGCCCGTTCAACAAGGGCTGGGGATTCAATGTCGGCGTCCGGGCAGCCCGGGGAGAGGTCCTCTTTTTCTGCGACGCCGATCTGCTGCTGGCCCCTTCGGCACTGACTACGGCAAATAACTTGTGCCGTCGACGCGCGCTGGCAGTCAAGCCCTTCGATCGCCTGATTGACCTGAACCGGCCCGACACCGAGGCCATTCTCACCGGCGCCGCGCCGCCCGATTTCGACCGGAATGACGCCAGCAAACTCCGCGGCGACCATGAGGAATTGTGCTTCTGCGGTGGCGCTTTCTTCATCCGCAGGAATTTCTACCACACGATCGGCGGCTTTGACGAACGTTACCTGGGCTGGGGCGGCGAGGACGATGCGATGACGCTCAAGATTCAACGCATGACAAGCGAATTGGCGGCACTGGAAGGGCGCGCCGCGGTGCACCTTTGGCATGAGCGCGCCGCCTTGACGACACTGGGCAACCCGCACCGCCCGAACAATCTACAGTTGCTCAAGCGACTCGCCAGTGCCACCGACAACGAACTTCGCTTTCAATGCGATCTGCAACGTCAAATCATGGGCCATCCCGGAAAATACGAACGCCCAAATTGAAATTTTCGGCTATCATGACGCGAAACAACGGGCAAGAATCACCACGAAAGGTTTGTATGAGCATGCAAAAACCTGACAGTTCCGAAAAGACGGTTTCGGCGCGTCGCCGTCTCCTCCAAGCGTTTGCGGTGGGCGGAACAGCCGCCGTGGTTCTGCCCGAAAAATGGGTCAAGCCGGTGATCGACGCGGTGATCGTCCCGGCGCACGCTTCGGGCAGCGTGGTTCCCATTGTGGGAACTTATGGCAACAGCGGCAACCCGGTGATGGGTAACAACGGCAGCGGTAACTTCTTGGACCGATTTGCCGGCATGCTGATCGGTTCCGCGTATGCCACTGGTAGTCTTCCTGCATGTGGATTGGTGGCTACCAGCAACGCCTGCATTTCGTTCGCCATCACCGCTGGCTCTGCTAACAATGTGAGCGTCTTGGTAAATTGCCCCCCCAATGCATGGGATTTCATGACCGTGTCCAGGTACCCCAATAACTCAATTGACGACGTCACCTTGCCTAACAGCGGCTACTCCTTCACCAATCTGGTTGTCAATTCGATCTATCTGAATGGCATGGTCAGCAAGCCAAACTGCGCCAGCGAAGCGTTCTCATTCCCAAGGGCTAGCGCCTGCACCAACCCCGCCTGACGGAGCGCAGAGACCACAAATTTTCGCACTTCGCGGAAGTCGACGTGCGGCTTTAGAACTCGGTGGTCCCCTGGTGCCGGGTTGTGATTTGAGGGTCAACAAATATCTTGTGGCCCAAGGAACGAAGCCGATAGCAAACCCAATAATCTTCGGAGAGATAGTCGCCCCCGACGACGCCGACCTTGAATACGTCGTAATGGACCCGGGCTTGCGGGGCGCCGCGTGACAGCAGGCGCTGGTAGCTATCACCCGCCTGTTTGGCTTCCGCCACAAGAGCATTGACCGCCTTCCTCGACAGCAGCAGGGCTGCGGTGCCGATGCGCTCCACTTCGTGCAGCGGGCCGCGTTCTCCGAGACACTGACCGACGTTGAAAATGCGCTCGCCGCGCTCGTTGAAACCTTTGAGCGGCACGGCGGCGCCCACCACATCGACCTCATGCTCCAGCAAGCGTTGCACACCGGATGCTGGCAGATAGACATCGCCGTCCAAAAAGAGCAGATGCGTGTAATCCGGTTCCTCGTAGAACTTCGACAAAATGGCGTTGCGGGCGCGCGTGATCAGGCTCTCGTTGCCAATCGCCGAGATCGTGAAATTCAAGTTGGACCGGTAGTAATCCGAAATCGAATTGAGATAGTCCAGGTGCACCATGCCGGCATAGGCGGGTGTGCCGATCAGTAGATTGTGCTTGGGTAACATTCTGGTGTTTCCGTCTGCTTACTGCGAGGCATGCACGATTTCCAGATCGGGTACTCCCCAACACGAAATGCCATGATCCTTGGCCTGCATCGCAAATCCCTCGGTATCCAGATAGCCACGGTAGCTGTAGTCGGGAAACATGATGCCATGCCGGTGAAGTGCGGCGTCCACCAGCAGCATGGTGCCACCGACGCCATCGAGTTCGACCATCTCTGTCCCCCGAAAATCTTCGAGGTACAACCTGCCGGAGCCGCGCGGCGGTTGAATGATGCCGTCAGCCGTGTACGCCCAAGCCACATTCTGCGTGCCGGATTTGAACTTGAAGCTGTTGAGATCAAAGCTGGCCCCCCCTGGAATCTGCACGCAATTGGGCACGGTGATCGGCTTGTTGACCTCAAGCAGACGCCGCAGAATGTCGGTGGGATAGTCGATCACATCGGCGTCGATCCAGAGAATTCGGTTCGCGCCCCGGTCCGAAAGTTTGAACAGCATGTTCCGGCACTTCGCGATCACACTTCTGCGAACAAACTGCTTGTCCTGTGCCCAACGTTCACCCTCCAGTTGCAATGCGAAGTCGTGCTGGTAGAGGTCGATGCTGGCGAAGTCCGCACGATGGCGATGGGCATGGTCTTGCAAGAGTTCGTAGGTCCCGTCATCGCTATCCCCTTCCAGAAAGGCAAGTGTCAGCTTGCCCCGCGGATAGTCAAGCCGCGCCGCCAACTCAAAATAGCCCGGCACAAATTGGGATGCATTCTTGATCGGCGTCAGGATCAGTACGCCAGGCAACCCTGCATCATGGACTCTCACCTGTGACGCAGCCATGGTTGTTGCGGAAATCGAGGGGGTTTTAGCGCTTCTGGTGTTTGGGGCAGCGTTCTGCAAGAACCTATTCGTGCAGTCTGGAGCGGAACTTGCGCTATCGCTCGCGAACTTTGGTGGTGCCGCATTGGCTTTATTGTCCAGCGCTGCCAGATAGGCTTCGAGGTCGAGCCGCTTGCGCAGTTCCTGCATCATGCGCTCATAGGCAACGCCGGAAAACTGCTCGCTGGCTGCCAGCCATTGCGATTCAAAATGATCCGACCCAAAGGTATTGCCTTCGTGCACGACGTAGACATAGAGCCGCGCTTGATCGAGCAAGACCACGCGTCCGGATTGCGCGATCTGATCAGCGACTGGCGTGTCTTCACCGCGCCCTATCGTTTGATAAAGAGGCACGCTTGACTTGAGGCAAAGCATCGACCCTTCCCAAACCCGGTGACTCGACACCGCCAGACGTTCCCGCTTGGGCCACCAGATCAGCCAGCGGCTAAGAAAGCAGGCGTCGGCCTTCATGGCGACCATGGCCGTCATCTGCATGGCCAGTCGCGCCGGGTCGTAGAGATCGTCATCGTCCCATTGGCAGATGTAGCTGCCGCGCGCCAAAGCCACTGCCTGGTTTCGCAAAGCGCCCAAAGTCGCGCCCTCGTCCTGCAAACGCAAGTACCGTATGTTCGGGTCGGCGAGCGCCCGGAGAAAAATTTCAAGTTCCAGATCCTGGCTGTCGTCGAGGATGATCAATTCCCGAACCGGGTAGGTCTGAGTCAAAAAGCCATTGACCGCGCCGCAAGCCATCTCCGAACGGTTGCGGGTCACCATCAGGCAGGATATGAGCGGCGCCGTCCTATTGAACGCAGCACATTGCCGGGCATGCAGCATTGACTCGGCAATGATCTTGCCGCCCTCAGCAAGCACCAGACGGACCGATGTGCTCGGATGCTGTGGCGCCTCGACCGGGTCGCGGTACCAACTCCCAGCCCAGTGATGTGCGGCATAGGCCCCGGCAGTGACGCGCTGCCAGTTCTCCAGGTCAAACAGGCGTCCTTCCGAGCCATCACGAACATCGACCGGATAGAACACCGAAGCCGGAGTGACTTGCACCGCGTCCGCTTCCTTGTAACTATCCACGGCGCGTGTCAGTAAAAAGGGCCCAGTGGCATCCAGCGGATCTGGCTCCCCGCGAGCCGCCTCCATTTGCTGGATTACATGATCCCAAAACGGGTGCGCTGGCGGCGACGCCATCAGGGCATTGCACACAATTCGCGTCAGTCCCGGTCTCGTCTTAGCGTGGTCAAGGACATGCGCCACTGGCTCAAAACCAAGAATCACGCGCGGAGAATTGAGGACGTCGTCCAGGGGTTGCAAACACTCGAAGTCCAGATCGACATAGAGCCCGCCAAAGTGCTTGAGCAGGAAATAGCGAATCGCGTCGGCCCTACAGATGGGCGACTCGTAGCCATCGTAGACGGGCAAGAAGTCCGGGTAATTTGCGGCAAGAAAGGCGCGATTGTCAGCGTCACTCCAGAGTCGGTATTCCCAGTCTGGGTGGTGCTTTAGCCAACTGTCTCTGAAATAGAGAAACCGCTGTGGAATCTCTTTCGTTTTCCATGTTTGATGAATGATATGAGGAATCATGGCTGACGCTAGTGCCCTAAGCTGCGAAGTAGACGGCCTGTAGCCGCAGTGGTTCTGTGCGGGATTTTGGCACGGTTGGAACAGTTTCTTGCTCGTCAATACAAGCTTCTCGCCTACAGCATCCCGGCACCACTGTGACTGGCGTTTTCGGCTATCCTTGCGCAACCCCCCGACGTCCGTCGAACCGTTCGTTCTACTCAACAACAGCAAACCCATTAACGCCCGCATGTCCGCGCACCGCTACAGCATATTCGGTCTGATTTGTTCGCCGCGCCTTAGCGACAGGCGTGCCGATTTGTTGCGCCAGCAAATGAGCGTTTTTTGCGACTGGTCCACACTGCCTCAGCTTGCTGCCAGACAGCAAGTTGGACCGCTTCTGTATTGGCATCTGAAGGAATATGCAATCCCATATCCTCAGCAGACCCGGCGCGCACTGGCTGGGATGTATGCCAGACAGAAAGCAATGGCCTCAGGACAAGCCGAGACTCTGGCCGAAATCATCAAGACATTTACCGCTGCTGGCATCGCCTGCGTGGTCATCAAAGGTGGCGCTTTGGCCCATATCATCTATCCGGAGCCAGGCCTGCGGCCAATGGAAGACCTTGACATCCTGGTCAAACCGCAACAGGCGCAACAGGCGCGCGCGCTGCTGGTTGAGATTGGTTTCAGGGCGCCCGCACCGACCACTCGCTACGACCGCTTGCAGCACCACCTACCATTGGCGCAGCGCACTCGTGAAGACATCACGGTCAGCGTTGAACTGCACACCAGCGCGTTTAATTTGCTGATGCGAGACGGGCTGTCGATGCAGAACATGCGACACCCATTGCATCGATACAGCGTACTGGGGCAAACCATTGATACGCTCAATCCGGTCCAGATGATGTGGATGCAGTATCTCGGTCTGCGCAAATTGGCCGAGCCGCTGCGCTATATCCACCTGGCGGACCTGGTTGGCATGGCCGAGGGCCTGATCGATGCGATCGACTGGACATCGCTGCGGCGCGACTACCCCGATCTTTGGAACGCCTTTGAGGCAATTCACGCTTTCAGCCCCTTGAATCAGGCGGCGTGCGAGCGACTTGAACTGGCACTGGGCGCGCCCTCGGCGATGGGCGAAATTGGGCTTGACTTCAGCGGTTGGCCCCGACAAGGTTTCGGCGACTTGAAGAACGGCCGTGACAAGCGCCAGCTAGTTGGCCGCTCATTGCGTCCGCCCGAGTGGTGGGCAAGATTGGTCTACGGCGTGCGCACAGAAAAAAGCATGCTCGGCATTTTGGTCTACCATCATCCCGCGACATTTCTGCAGCAAGGCCTGCGCCGTCTTTACCTTGGTCCAGTCAATTCGCTCGGCTTTTTCAAAGCGCCGGTTTGATCTGCTTGAAACTGAAACGCAATACTCGCCATGAATATCCTGGATAGCTGCTACCGACCCAAAGTCGGATTGGACGTGGAAGACACGGGCGACGAAGTTCTCATTTACCTGCCGGCAATCGACAAGACACTCTATCTGAACGAAACGGCGGCCCTTGTCTGGCGACTCTGCGATGGACACAGAACCGGCTTCGAAATTGCCGATTTGCTGGCCGAGGCCTATCCTGAGGCGCATCAACTGATCAAACAGCAGGTGCAGGAAGGTCTGGCTGATTTCATGGAACGGGGCGTTATTGAAATCGTCTCGTGATTTGCATCATTCGGTCTGCCTGGCGTTTGCCGGCAACCAACTTCGTATCCAAACCGAAAGCACGCTGGTCGTGGAGCTTGCACAGTTTCTTTTTGGGCACCATTTGCAGAACGAGTGCGATGAATTCTGCCCGGCCATTGAAGTCGTGTTCGCTACCGATGGTGGCTTTCAGCTCATGGTGGATGGTCAACTGGTGGCGATTGCCCTCAACGAAGACGAATTACCGGTGGTGCTGATGCAACTTGCACAACGTCAACTTGTATTCGGGGAGTCCCGGTGCGCCATGCTTCACGCTGCGCTGCTGATCAGGAATGGTTGCGGATTCCTTTTGCCCGCGGCAGCGGGATCGGGCAAGACGACGCTGGCGGCATGGCTGCTTGGTCACGGCTTCGATCTGGTGTCGGACGAATTGTCTGCTGCCAGCGAGAACGGCGACTTGGATGGCTTCACCCGCCCCCTGAATATCAAGCGGGGCAGTGAATATCTTGTCAACAGTTTTGATTGGATGGGCGCGCCTCTGTCACGGTCCCGACGGTCCAACGGCGTGACTTTGGTGCCCTGGGAACGATGCGCGCCGAGCAAGCTGACAGCCAAGGTCATTCTGTGTCCCTCCTATGACGACAACGCATCGTTCAATGTCGAAGCGCTGAGTCGAGGACGTTGCGCTACCGAACTCTTGGGAAGTTTGCTCAACGCCAGGAACCTTCCCAAGCATGGTCTTACCCTTGTGAGCCGCCTTGCCGGGAGTTGCCCTAGCTACCGCGTTGCTTACTCAAGACTTGAGGACGTTTCCATCTGGCTGGAAGAACTGCACGGTTTTCACAACATTTCCTGAGCAATTTGCTGATCCGCATCAATAATAAGTACCGAATCGACTCGAAACCAAGGGTTTTCCCGTAGATACTTGAGTCATTATGAATTTGCCTCTAGATACCGATCTGGTTGAGAACGTCACCTTTGATGAAATCACGCTGGGTCAAAGCGCTCGCCTGCTACGCACCCTGACACTGGCCGACATCCAGGCCTTTGCGGCGGTGTCGGGCGACACCAACCCGGCCCATCTGGATGCCAAATACGCCAACGACACCCTATTCCACGGCGTCATCGCCCACGGAATGTGGGGCGGCGCCCTGATCTCCGCACTGCTGGGCACGCATTTTCCCGGCCCCGGCACGATTTACCTCGACCAGGTACTGCACTTCACCCGACCGGTTCGAATCGGCGACACGCTGACCGTGACGGCCACCGTGGTCAGCAAGGACGACGCGAAGAAGAGCGTCGAACTCGACTGCCAGGTCGTCAATCAGAAGGGTGAACGCGTGCTGCACGGCACGGCACGCGTGCTGGCACCCACCGAGAAGATCAGGCTGGCGCAGATCCATGCGCCGCAAATCCAGTTATTTGATCCCGAGGCCCGCTTCAAGGAACTTCTGACACTGGGCGCGGGTCTGCCGGCGGTGCGTTGCGCTGTGGTTCACCCCTGCGATGCGGGCTCACTCAGCGGCGCCATCGATTCGGCGCGCTACGGCCTGATCGTGCCGGTGCTGATCGGCCCCGAGGTGCGGATTCGGCGTCTGGCCGAACAGTCCGGCATCGATCTGCAGGGCATCGACATCATCTCGGTGCCACACAGCCACGCGGCTGCCGAAAGAGCCGCCGAATTGGCGGTGAAGGGTGATGTCGCTGTGATCATGAAAGGCAGCCTGCACACCGACGAACTGGTGCACGCAGTGCTCTTGCAGCGCTCGCTGCGCACAGGCCGGCGCATGTCGCATGTGTTCCGTTTTGATATTCCGCTTTACAGCAAGCCCCTGCTGATCACCGACGCCGCGCTGAACATCCGGCCGACCTTGCAGGAAAAGGTCGACATCATCCAAAACGCGATCGATTTTGCCCGCGTGATGGGCGTCAGGACACCCAAAGTTGCCATTCTGTCGGCTGTCGAAACCGTCAACCCAAACATTCCTTCGACGCTTGACGCAGCAGCTCTGTGCAAAATGGCCGAGCGGGGCCAGATCAAGGGCGGCATGCTCGACGGTCCGCTGGCCTTTGACAACGCCATTTCGGCCCACGCAGCGCAGATCAAGAACATCAAGTCCTCAGTCGCCGGGGACGCCGACATTCTGGCCGTCCCGGACCTGGAGTCGGGCAACATGCTGGCCAAACAACTGGAGTACCTAGCGGGGGCCAGCGGCGCCGGTCTGGTGCTGGGGGCGCGTGTGCCGATTGCATTGACCAGCCGTGCCGACGGCCCGATGAATCGGGTCTCTTCAGCGCTGCTGGCGCAACTGGCAGCCCACAATGCACGCCGCGACCAGCCGCGTCAGGCCTGGTAGCTACTGCCGCGCGGTACGGATATTGGGCGGCAAGGCCCGCGGACAACTGGTTCGAAACGGGTTGATGTCAAGACCACCACGGCGCGTGTAGCGCGCATAGACTGTCAGCTTGATCGGCCTGCAGTGGGTCCACAGATCCATGAAGATGCGCTCGACGCACTGCTCATGAAACTCGTTGTGGTTGCGATAGCTCACTAGGTATTGCAGCAAGCCCTCTTGCTCGATCTGCGCGCCGCTGTAGCTGATTTGCACACTGCCCCAATCGGGCTGGCCGGTCACCGGGCAGTTGCTCTTGAGCAGACCGCTGACCAATACTTCGGTCACGGGCGCCGCCCCTGGCACCACTGTAAGCAGTTCCGGTGCCGGCGTGTAGCGGCTGCATTCGACGTCGAGCCGGTCCAGATTCAAGCCATCAAGCTCGTGCATCGGTTCACGGTCGAACAATTCAGGCAACACGATTCTGACGCCAATCGGCGTCGGGTTGCCACCGTGCGACACGGCTTCACTCAGATCCCGGCGCAGGCAGGTCTTGACGGCTTCGACGTCGGCAAAGCGGCTGTTGCAGAAGCTGTTGAGGTAAAGCTTGAAGGACTTGCTCTCGATGATATTGAGGCTTTCGCACGGCACCGTGAAGTGCGCCAGCGCGACCTGCGGTTTGCCGCGCAGATTGAGCCAGCTGAGCTCATACGCACTCCACATGTCGGCGCCGAGAAAAGGTAGCTCGGCGCTGATTCCCAACTCGGCGCGCTTGACGGCGCGCGCGATCGGGAACAACAGCGAAGCATCGTACTGATCAATGTAAACAGCGCTCTTGCCGAGCGGTGAGTCTTGAGGTCTGCTCATACAGTCGACGCGCGCGCTTCCCAAGTCTCCTGCGCGCTTCTGAAGTGCTCAATCAGGGGTTGCAGCAGACGCTTGACCACCGCCGGCGGCAAGTCATGTCCCATCCCCCGGATGCCGAGCAATCTGGCACCGGCAATCCTGCGCGCCGTATCTTCACCGCAGGCGTACGGCACCAGTGGGTCGGCCTCGCCATGCACCACCAGCGTCGGAACCCGCAAGCTGGTTAATTGCGCGGCACGGGTGATGTCTGCCAAGATAGCCAGCATCTGGCGCCGACTGCCAATCCGGTCATAACCGCGGGCCACCCCCTGCAGTATGCGTTCTCTCAATTCGGGCTCGGGCGTCGGATAGGCCGGACTGCCTATGACCTTGAACAGCCTGATGTAGTGCTCCACCAGCGCCTGGGGTTGACTGGTGATCGGACGCCTCAGCATCACTCGCAGCACCCGCGCGCGCGGTCGCGGCAGGGCTCTGGCACCGCTGCTGCTCATGATGCTGGTCAGACTCAGAACCCGTTGGGGCGCAGCCAGAGCCACACGCTGCGCAATCATGCCGCCCATGCTGGCGCCGACCACATGCGCCTGCTCGATACCCAGTGCATCCAGAACGCCAAGGGAATCGGCCGCCATATCGCGCAAACTGTAGGGCGAACGCAGCCGCAGGCCCAATCGGGCGCGCACGCTTTCCAGCACCAGCCGCGGCTTGCCCAGCGCATCCATATGCTGACTCAGACCAACGTCGCGGTTATCGTGTCGCAGCACACGATATCCCGCCTCCACCAGACCCTGCACCAGTTGTGGCGGCCAGGCGACCAGTTGCATGCCCAATCCCATGATCAACAAGACTACCGGTCGCTCCCGCGCCGCTGCATCGACAGCACTGTCGACGACTTCGATCTCGATGCCGTTGGAGCGGACCTTCATGACGACCGGCGCCTGAACACCAATCGTTCCGGTCTTGAGACGGTCGTGTCAAACGCGTAGCCTTCCAAGTTGAAACCTTCAAGCTGCCGCGGCGTCAGCACGCGATGCTGCGCCACGTAGCGTGCCATCAGCCCGCGTGCCCGTTTGGCGTGCAAGGCAAGCACTTTGTAGTGGCCGCCCCGGTACTCCTCAAAGACACATTCGATCACGCGCGCCTTGACCGCTTTGACGTCCACCACCTTAAAATATTCTTTGGACGCCAGGTTGACCAACACCGGCGTGACCTCGCGCCGCAGGCGCTGGTTGAGGTAATCCGCTATCGTCGAACTCCAGAATTGGTAAAGGTTTTCTCCCTTTGCATTTGCGAGCGTGGTCCCCATTTCAAGCCGGTACGCTTGCATCCAGTCCAGCGGCCTCAATACGCCATACAAGCCGCTAAGGATGCAAACATGATCTTGCAACCACTCCCGTTGTTCGCTCGCCAGGCTTGCCGCATCCAGGCCGCCATAGACATTGCCATTGAAAGCCAGCACTGCCTGCTTCGAATTCTTCGCATCGAAACGGGGACGCCAAGCCTGGTAGCGCGCCACATTCAGCTGCGCCAGGGCATCACTGATCCCCATCAACGAAGCCAAGTGCTGCGGTGACTTTTGGCGCAACAGCTCAATCAGCTCGGCCGACTGCTTCACAAACAGCGGTTTGGTGTGGCGAATATCCCCGGGCGGGGTGCCGAAATCAAGCGATTTGGCAGGGGACAGCAGGAACAACATGACTGGCAGTTTAGCCGAGGTCTCCCGCCAGTGATGCCAGCGTCTCGGGCGCAATCAGCGTGTGTGCCGGGTAATTCGTGTGGTCACAACCCAAGGTGACGCTGGCGCCGGCCTTGACCGCGGCGCACATGGCCGGCGTCAGCTCGAAACGCACAAAGTGCACGGCGGACGTCTTCTCGTCGTTTTCGCGCTCCAGGTCTTCGTCGGCGATGGCGTAGACGCGGCTCTGCCCTTCGACCTCGACAAACATACGGTCTTCGACTCCTATCAGGCGCGCCAGTTCGCGCTGGCGCTGATTCACGTCGGGATACTCCAACATCATGGTCGCCTTCCAGTTGCTGCCATCGGGTACCAATGGCGCGTAGGCTTCGATCTCCTGCGCAATGCCTTCTTCTTCAAAGATCTTCTCAATCCGCAGCATTTCCTGGATCTGGTAGCGGATGGTGGTCTCAGACTCAAACTGCAGATTGATGTGCTCACCCAGACGCACGCTGCGCAGCTTGCGCTGCGCCATCACGCTCGCCTTGTTGAGCTTGCGCCACTTGCTGTAGGCCTCCAGCGACATGAGGCTCTCTATGGTGATGGTTCCGGTTAATTGCATTTCATTGACTCTTAAAAGCGTCATCCCTGACCTGATCCGGGATCCATGGATTGCGGGTCAGGCCCGCAATGACAAACTGTTCACAAACCATAAGCCTTGGCGACCAGGCTCAACGGATGCTTGAGTTCTGGCGTCCCAAGGTCGTTGACCTCAAAACCTTGCGCAATGTGGCGCCCCCCGAGCGGGCAGTCCGAACTGATGAAATCCGGCTTGGCACCATCCCTCATGCTGGCCATCGCCTTAAACACTGGTTTGCCGATCTTCATGGCCTGCTGGTGCGTTGCCTTCTTCACACCGAAAGTGCCGGCGTGACCGGAGCAACGTTCGATCGTGTTGATGGTGGTACCGGGAATCATCTTCAGCATTTCCTCGGTCTTCTTGCCGATATTCTGGACGCGACCATGGCACGGAATCTGGTAACTGACATTGCCCAAGGGCACCGGAAACTCCGTCTTCAGCAGACCATCGCGCTTGCGTTGCATCAGGTACTCGAACGGATCCCACATCGCGTCCTTCACCAACTGCACGTCGGCCTCGTCCGGATACATCAGCGGGATTTCCTGCTTGAACATCAGGGCGCAACTTGGCACTGCGGCAAGAATCGCGTAGCCCTCTTGGGCGTAACGCACCAACACCGGAATATTGGCTTCCTTGCTGGCGTTGACCGACTGCAAATCACCGAGTTCAAGCTTGGGCATGCCGCAGCATTTCTCTTTCTCGACAATCACATAGGGCACATCGTTGTGATCGAGAATCTTCAGCAGGTCCAGACCAATGCCGGGCTCGTTGTAGTTGATGTAGCAGGTGGAAAAAATGGCAGCCTTTCCTGGCGTTTTTTGACCATCGGTTACCACGGTCGTCTTCGCCTTGGGTGCGGCAGAGCGGAATCGTTGTGTCGCCAGCGAGGGAAGCCAGGCATTCTTGTCAACGCCGAGGGCCGATTCCATCGCACTGCGAACGATCCTAGTCTGATTCACCGCATTGGCCACCTGCACGACGATCGGAATGCCGGCAAACTGTCCGTGCATGTCAGTGGACGCCAGAAATTTTTCGCCAAGTCCGACTTCACCCTTTTTGAACTTGATCGCTTTGGCACGCAGCATGGTGTGCGGAAAATCCAGATTGAACTGGTGCGGCGGCACATAAGGACACTTGGTCAGGTAGCACAGATCACACAGATAGCATTGATCGACGACCTTCCAGTACTCCTTCTTGTCGACGCCTTCGACCTCGCCACTCTTGGTTGCATCAACCAGGTCGAACAAGGTCGGAAACGAACCGCACAAGCTGACGCAGCGCCGGCAACCATGGCAGATGTCAAAGATCCGCTCCAGTTCGTGAACGACCAACTCTTCGTTGTAGTAATCGGGGTTTTTCCAGTCAATCGGATGCCGGGTCGGTGCCTGCAGATTTCCCTCGCGTGCCATGGTCGGGCCTCTTGAAAATGAATTTTTGAATTCTCTGCATTGGGCGCTGCCAGCAACGCCCAACACAGACTATTCAGTGGCTATCAATCAGCCAGCTCTGCCAAAGCCTTGGCATAGCGATTGGCATGCGAACGCTCGGCCTTGGCCAGCGTCTCGAACCAGTCGGCCACCTCGTCATGACCTTCGTCACGCGCCGTTTTGGCCATGCCAGGGTACATGTCGGTGTACTCGTGGGTCTCACCGGCGACCGCCGATTTGAGGTTGTCACGGGTGGCGCCGAACGGCAGGCCGGTGGCCGGGTCACCGCACTGTTCAAGCCATTCGAGATGGCCGTGGGCATGGCCGGTTTCCCCCTCTGCGGTGGAGCGAAACAACGCCGCCACATCGGGTTGGCCTTCAACATCAGCCTTGTTCGCGAAATACAGATAACGGCGGTTTGCCTGTGACTCGCCTGCGAAGGCGGCTTTCAGGTTGTCTTCCGTCTTCGAGCCTTTGAGTGCTGCCATCGAATTCTCCTAGAGTTAAAAAATGAGCGCTTTGAACAACAATTTGCCAAAGACCGGCAAAGCTTATCCCTTAATGGGTGCCCAGTCTAATTGGATGGATCAATAACAGCCATTGTTTTTGCCTATAAAAATAGTTTCCCCGAATAAAATCGAAGCCACCATGAACGACGCACTAAAACAACCCGGTCTGAACAGCCTTTCCAAATCGTTCGAACCGGCCGCCATCGAATCCCGCTGGGGACCCGAATGGGAGCGCCGGGGCTACGGCCAAGCCGGCTATCGCGGTAGCAAAACACCCAAAAGCGGCGCTGATTCGTTCTCCATTCAGTTGCCGCCACCGAATGTCACCGGCACACTGCACATGGGGCACGCATTCAACCAGACCATTATGGACTCGCTGACGCGCTATCACCGCATGCGCGGCGACAACACGGCATGGATTCCGGGCACGGACCACGCCGGCATTGCCACGCAGATCGTGGTTGAACGCCAGTTGCAGGAGCAACAGACAAGCCGCCATGACCTGGGACGCAAGAACTTCGTCGCCAAGGTCTGGGAATGGAAGGAAAAATCGGGCAACACCATCACGACCCAGATGCGGCGCATGGGTGACAGCGTGGACTGGAGTCGCGAGTACTTCACGATGGACGACAAGCTGTCCAAGACCGTCACCGAAACCTTTGTCCGCCTCTATGAGCAAGGCCTGATCTACCGCGGCAAGCGACTGGTCAACTGGGATCCGGTGCTGCAGAGCGCCGTCAGCGACCTGGAGGTCGAGAGCGCGGAGGAAGACGGCTTCATGTGGCACATCTGCTACCCCTTTACAGAGGGTCCGCAGTTGGTTGACGGTGCCATGGCGGCGGGTCTCGTGGTCGCCACGACCCGGCCCGAAACCATGCTCGGCGACGTGGCACTAATGGTGCATCCCGAGGACGAGCGCTACCGGCAGCTGATCGGCAAGCAGGTCACACTGCCACTATGCAATCGCAACGTCCCGGTGATCGCCGACGACTACGTGGACAAGGCTTTCGGCACCGGCGTGGTGAAAGTCACACCAGCGCACGACCAGAACGATTACGCCGTCGGCCAGCGCCACAAACTACCCATCATTGGTGTGCTGACACTGGACGCCAAAATCAACGACAAGGCGCCACTGGCCTACCAGGGGCTGGACCGCTTTGTGGCGCGAAAAAAAGTGGTTGCCGATCTGCAGACGCTGAACCTGTTGGTCGAAACAAAGAAACACAAACTGATGGTGCCTCGCTGCGGGCGCACTGGCCAGATCATCGAACCCATGCTCACAGACCAATGGTTCGTCGCAATGACCAAAATCAGTCCGCAAGACCCGACTAGCAAATCGATTGCACAGAAAGCGATTGATGCGGTGCAGTCGGGCGAAATCAGATTCGTGCCAGAGAACTGGGTCAACACTTATAACCAGTGGATGAACAACATACAGGACTGGTGCATCAGCCGCCAATTGTGGTGGGGCCATCAGATTCCAGCCTGGTACGACGAAGAAGGCAGGGTGTACGTGGCGCGTAACGAAGCCGAGGCACAGACGCAGGCACCGGGTAAAACGCTGAAACGAGACGAGGATGTGTTGGATACGTGGTATTCCTCCGCATTAGTTCCCTTTAGCACTATGGGTTGGCCCAACAGCGCAGCGCTGGGACAAGCCGGGCTTGGGCGCAGCGATTTTGTGCGCGAAGCGCATATGAGCAAGACCGAGTCCGGCTCGGCCCAGCGCGGCTCCGGCACTGAGGCGGAGCTCTCAGACTACAACCTGTACCTGCCATCGAGCGTGCTGGTCACCGGCTACGACATCATCTTTTTCTGGGTGGCGCGGATGATCATGATGACCACCCACTTTACCGGCCGGGTGCCGTTCAGGCACGTCTACATCCATGGTCTGGTGCGCGATGCGCAGGGCCACAAGATGAGCAAGTCTGAGGGCAATGTACTGGACCCGGTGGACCTGATCGACGGCATTGCGCTGCCCGAGTTGCTGGCCAAACGCTCCGAAGGCTTGCGCAAGCCCGAAACCGCACCGCAGGTGCGCAAGAACACCGAAAAAGAATTTCCGAACGGTATTCCGGCCTTCGGCGCCGATGCGCTGCGCTTTACCTTTGCCTCTCTGGCATCACTCGGACGCAGCATCAACTTCGATGCCAAGCGCTGTGAGGGCTACCGCAATTTCTGCAACAAGTTGTGGAATGCCAGCCGTTTCGTACTGATGAATTGCGAAGGTCAAGACTGCGGACTGAACGAACACACCGAGGAAGAGTGTGCAGTGGGTGGCAGCGCACATGGCTACCTCGATTTCAGCGCGGCCGATCGCTGGATCGTCTCGCTACTGCAGCGTACCGAAGCCGATGTAGCGACCGGCTTTGAGGAATACCGACTCGACAACGTGGCAAACAGTTTGTATGACTTTGTCTGGAATGAATTCTGCGACTGGTATCTGGAAATTGCCAAGGTCCAGTTGCAACAGGGCGGCCCGGCGCAGCAACGCGCCACGCGCCGCACGCTGATTCGCACGCTGGAAACCGTGCTGCGCCTGGCGCATCCTGTCATTCCGTTTGTCACCGAAGAACTTTGGCAACAGGTGGCGCCGGTTGCAGGACGCGCCGGCGCTTCGGTCGCCATCGCCGCCTACCCCATGAGCCAGCCCGAGCGGATTGACGAAGCGGCGATTGCGCACGTCGGCAGACTCAAGGCACTGGTCGATGCCTGTCGCAACCTGCGCGGTGAAATGAACGTTTCGCCCGCCACGCGGCTGCCGCTGTTCGTGATCGCCAGCGAAGCCGATGACGCAGGCTTCCTCAGGCATTCAGCGCCGGTCTTGCAGGCGCTGGCCAAGCTCAACGAGGTGCGCGTGTTCGAAGATGAATCCGCCTGGTCGGCAGCGGCGCAAGCAGCGCCAGTCGCGGTAGTGGGCGGCGCCCGCATCTGCCTGCACATGGAAATCGACGTCGCTGCTGAAAAGCTTCGCCTGGGCAAAGAAGCGATGCGCCTGGAGGGCGAAATTACCAGAGCCAATGGCAAGCTGGGAAATCAGGCTTTCGTCGCCAAAGCGCCTGCGACGGTAATCGATCTGGAGCGCAAGCGGGTGGCTGATTTTGAAGCGACGTTGACCAAGTTGAAGGATCAGCTGCTACGCCTCGGGTAAAGCGTTTTCTAGCGCCGGCGCATGACGTGAAAGTACTCCAGACCGACAGTTTGCTGTTCCAGCAATTCATTGCCGGTCTGCTTGGCAAAGGCCTGAAAATCGCGCATGGAACCGGCGTCTGTCGCCACGACCCTGAGCGTCTGTCCGCTTTGCATGTCAGCCAGTGCCTTCTTGGCTTTCAGGATAGGCAACGGGCAGTTCAGGCCGCGGGCGTCGAGTTCTCGGTCGATTTGCATCAAGTGTTCCTTGGAGTGAACTGAATTCTAGAGCCCTTGCGCTCAAACCCGCCGGGGAAACTCGACAAACTGCGGCTCGTGGCCGCGCGAACGCAACCAGTCGGCCAGCGCCTGGCCGGTGCCGGCACGCCAGCACTTCACCTCATCGAGCGCAAACAATCGGTAATCCACCAGTTCGGGCGACAGTTTCACCTCACCATGGCAGACCGCGTGATAGGCCACGATGAGCTGGTTCATGCGCTGAAAATCATAGACACCAATCAAATTCAGCGCGCTGGTGCTCAAATTGGTTTCTTCCATGATCTCTCGGGCCATGCCGCCCTGGGGCGTCTCACCCGCCTCCATGAAGCCGGTGATCAGCGCAAACATCTTGCCCGGCCAAGCCGCGTTCTGCGCGAGCAGAACCTTGCCCTGGTACTCGATGACCGCCGCCAGCACGGGGATTGGATTGTTCCAGTGGGTGTAGTCGCAGGCCCCGCAGCGCAAGCGTTCCTTGTCGCCACTGTCCTCAGTCTGCGTGATCAGGGTCAGCGGTGCGGCGCACTGCGGACAGAAGCGAAAGGCTTGCGTCATGCGGGAAAGACTCCGGTTGAAAGATAACGGTCACCGCGATCGCAGACCACGAACACGATGGTCGCGTTGTTTTCTCGCAGGGCGATCTGCTGTGCCACCCAGCAGGCACCGGCCGCTGATATGCCGGCAAAGATGCCTTCTTCACACGCCAGACGCCGGCACATGTCTTCGGCCGTCTCCTGGCTCACGTACATCAACTCATCCACGCGGCTAGCGTCGTATATCTTCGGCAGGTATTCCTGCGGCCATTTGCGGATACCGGGAATGCGCGAACCCTCCATCGGCTGCACGCCAATGACTTTGATTGTCGGATTCTTCTGCTTGAGGAATTGCGAAACGCCGGTGATGGTGCCGGTGGTTCCCATGGCGCTGACAAAGTGCGTGACGTGCCCTTTGGTATCGGCCCAGATTTCCGGGCCGGTGGTTTCGAAATGAATGCGCGGGTTGTCGGCATTGGCAAACTGGTCCAGTACAAACCCTTTGCCGTCGCGCTGCATCTGCTCGGCCAGGTCACGCGCGTATTCGATGCCGCCGCTCTTGGGTGTCAGGATCAGTTCGGCACCAAACGCCTTCATGGTTTGGGCGCGCTCGATCGAGAGGTCTTCGGGCATGATCAAAATCATTAGATAGCCCTTGATGGCAGCCGCCATGGCCAGCGCGATGCCGGTGTTGCCAGAAGTTGCTTCGATCAGAGTGTCGCCAGGCTTGATGTCGCCGCGCTCCTGAGCCCGGCGGATCATCGACAAGGCTGGGCGATCTTTCACCGAGCCGGCCGGGTTATTGCCTTCTAGTTTGCCCAAAATCACGTTGCTCCGGCGCGCGTTTTCATCAGCGCCGATACGCTGCAACCGGACCAGCGGCGTCTTGCCGATGGCGTCTTCAACTGTAGGATATTTCATACCCCACACTGTGCCATAATTTGCGCCTTACCCCTCTGCCCGGGTGGCGAAATTGGTAGACGCGCCAGACTCAAAATCTGGTTCCGAGAGGAGTGTCGGTTCGATTCCGACTCCGGGCACCATTGCAGTGAGAGTGAGTGACAGAGTTTGTGCTGACCTTGGAAAGGTTTGAAATGCCACTTACACGCCAGCCCATGAAGCTCAAATTCACCGACCTTCAGCGACTCGTCGCTGTTACCTGCCTGGTCTTTGCATCGTCATACTGTTTGGGCGCCCAGGAAGACGCATACGTTGAAAGCGTTGTCAACGCAACACCATCACAGGCCTGGAGCGCTTTGACAACCAAGACTGGACTGGAATCCTGGATGGTTGCGATGGCCGAGGTGGATTGGCGCATCGGCGGTTCAATCCGAACGCGCTACAAAGCGGATGGCTTTATCGGTGACGATGGAACCATCGAAAACTCGATATTGAGTTTTGATGAGCCCAGAATGTATTCCATAAGAATTGCGAAACCGCCCCAAGGTTTTCCGTTCATGGCAGCCTTCAAATCAGTTTGGAGTGTGGTGTATTTCGAGCCTGTTGCTGCTGGAAAGACCAGGGTCTCGATTCGCATGCATGGTTTTTCGGAAGAAGATGAGTCGCAAAAAATGCGTGAGTTCTTTTTGCGAGGCAACCAATACATACTTGACAAGCTCGGAGAGAAGTTCTCCAGGTGACTTTGGTCTACTGGTCAGGCTTCATTCCTTGCCGGCGCAATTGACCATCCAGTGAATGCCAAACCTGTCGGTCAAGCTACCGAAGTAGGCACCCCAGAACATGTCCTGCATTGGCATGTCCGCAGTACCACCGGCAGACAGGGCGTTGAAAAATCGGTCCGATAGAACTTAAAGGCTTGCTCGGTGTTGCCATTGAAGTTGAGGTAGGTGCTGGTGCGTGCCATGGTGTAACTCCGTGGTTCAGGCTGGGTGGAGTAGTCGGCGCGATGTCGCACCGCCTCACACATTGGACGCTTTGTTATTCGAGGGGGTTGGTCCGGCCCAACTTGGTTGATATCAAAGTAGGGGCAATAGGTGTTTTTTGGCACCTTCGCGCAGCCCCAGCAGCAGCCGCGCCTCTGCCGGACTCGCTACCGCTCTGCCGGCCTTGCGAGCGCAATCAGCCAAGGCGGTAATCAACTCGCCATTGCCTTTGGCGCGCTCACCGCCGGGCAGGTAGAACGTGTCTTCCAGACCGGTGCGCAGCATGCCACCGAGCTCAGCGGTCTTCTGGTGCACCGGCCAGATTTCGGCACGGCCAATTAGGGTGGTCTGCCAGACGCTGTCGGTTGCCATCCAGCGTGGAATCAGCGCCAGCAAATCGGCGTCGCACGGCATGCCGGAGGCCACACCCATCACCAGGTTGTATTCGGCGCGCCCCATCTCAGGCTTGAGCATGCCGTTCTTCAGGAACATGCTGACCGAGCGCACGATGCCGACATCAAAGCATTCAAACTCGGGGTGCACCTGGCACTCCTGCATCACGTCCAGAAACTGCTGCACCTTGGCGACCGGGTTGTCGAACACCATGGGCGGCCAGGCCCACTGGCCGTCGTCCTTGATCTTGAGGTAGTTCAGGCTGCCGGCGTTGCAGGCGGCGATTTCAGGCTTGACGCGGCGGATGCAGGCCAGTGGTCCCGAGATGTCCTTGCCGACGACCCCTGTCGTCAGATTGATGATGACTCCGGGGCAGGCTGCGCGAATGGCGTTGACAATCGTCTCGGCCACGTACGGGTCCCAGCTTGGCATGTGCCCCAGGCCCTCCTCCTGCATGCGCAGATGCACGTGCATGATGGAGGCGCCGGCGTTGAAGGCGTCACGGGCCTCGGCCGCCATCTGGGCCGGGGTCACCGGCACCGGGTGCTGCTTCGGGTTGGTCAGGACGCCGGTCAGGGCACAGGTGAGAATGGCTTTGTCCATCATGCTTCCTTTTTGTCTTCGGGCTCGATTTCGACCAGCAATGCGCCGGATTCGACTTGCTCGCCTACTTTCACGTGCAGTGCCGCCACGGTGCCCGAGGTCTGAGCGTTGAGCCACATTTCCATCTTCATGGCCTCGACACACAGCAAGGCCTGTCCATCGCTGATGGCATCACCCAGCGCGACCTTGATTTGTGTGACCTTGCCAGCCACTGGTGCGCGCGCCCGAGTCGCGTCCTGCGCCAGGTCTTTGCCCCGAAACGGTGAGATTTCGCTAAAAACAAAAGAGGCGCCCCCCACGGCCAGATGCAACTGCTGTTGTTGCAGCAGCGCCACGCCGCGGCGCGTCACGCCATCAATCTCGAAGCGCATTGCGCCATCGTGCCAGTCGACGATCTTCACCTGGTGCTGCTGGCCAGCCAGGACAACGGCGACCTGCCCTGACCGATTCGGATGCACACGCAGTGTTTGCGCAAGCTCATCGCATTGCAGGGGAATATCAAATGCAGCCACGCTGTCGGCGCGCCAGTTGGCGCCGTTTCGCATGGCAAAAAGCGCCGCCGCAAGGCACCAGGTGTGGTCATCTGCAACCGGGCGTTGCAGCAGCGCTTCGCCGCTTTCCTGCCACTGGTCGATCATGCCAGTCGTCATCGCTCCATCCCGAAACGCGCCGTGGTTGAGCAGATCGGCCAGAAAGCGGCCGTTGTTGCGCAGTCCCAGGAGCGGTGTGTTCTCAAGGGCAGCACGCAGGCGCCGGATTGCGTCATCGCGGTCACGGCCATGCGCGATGAGTTTGGCCACCATCGGGTCGTAAAAGGGCGATATTTGGCCGCCCTCTTCGATGCCATCGTCGATGCGAACGCCGTCAAGCGGTGCCTGCTGCGGCCGCCACCAGTGCACGTGGCCAGTCTGCGGTGCAAAACCGGCGTACGGGTCTTCAACATAAAGACGCGCCTCGATGGCGTGGCCGGTCAACACGATGTCGGCCTGAGCCGCTGGCAGCGGCTGCCCGGCGGCGACCATCAACTGCCACTCCACCAAATCAAAACCGGTCACCATTTCCGTCACCGTGTGCTCGACCTGCAATCGCGTGTTCATCTCCAGAAAGTAGTGCTTCAGATCGGCATCGACCATGAACTCGATGGTGCCGGCACCGCGGTATCCGACGGCCAGCGCCGCTGCCACCGCGTCCTTGCCCATGGCCTCGCGCATCGCCGTGTTGACCACCGGCGACGGCACTTCCTCGATCACCTTTTGCCGTCTGCGCTGCGCCGTGCAGTCGCGCTCGCCCAAGTAGACTGCGTTGCCGTGTGCATCGGCAAAGATCTGAATCTCGATGTGCCGACCGTTCTCGATCAAGCGCTCCAGCATCAGCGTGCCATCACCAAAAGCACTTAACGCCTCGCGTCGGGCGCCGAGCAAGGCCTGCGGCAGTTCAGCTTCTGCACGCACCAGTCGCATGCCGCGACCGCCACCACCGGCCACCGCCTTGACCAGGAGCGGAAAGCCCAGCTTCGAAGCCTCCTGGGTCAAGCGCTGATCGTCCTGATCGTCACCCAGATAACCCGGCGCGCAGGGCACGCCGGCGGCCAGCATGCGCCGCTTGGCCAGTGCCTTGTTGCCCATCGCCAGCATGGCCGAGGGCGGCGGACCGATGAAGACCAGACCGGCATCCAGACAGGCCTGCGCAAAGCCGGCGTTCTCGCTCAAAAATCCGTAGCCCGGGTGCACCGCCTCGGCACCCGTCTTGCGAGCCGCTTCCATCAGGGCAGGAACGCACAGGTAGGAGTCGGCAGCCGCAGAGGCGCCGATACGCACTGCCTCATCAGCCAGCCGTACGTGGGGCGCAGCTTGGTCGGCATCACTGTAAACGGCAACCGTGCGATAGCCCAGTTTGCGCGCCGTTCGCATTACGCGGCAGGCGATCTCGCCCCGATTGGCGATCAATATCTTGCTAAACATGATGCATCTCCCACGGGGCGATCGGTGTACTCTTGAGTCTCATGGGCCGGCCCAACTCGGTTTACGTTTTTGCAGAAAGGCGGCGGTCCCCTCCGCGCCCTCGGCACCTTGTGCGGCACGCGAAAAAACCCGGGCTGCCTCCTGCACCAGATCGGCGGGCGCCGTCAGACGCGCCTTCGCCATCAGAGCCTTGGTGGCAGCCAGCGCCGCCGGAGCACAGGTCAGAATGTCGCTCACCACAGCGGCCAACGCCGCATCGATTTGATCGGATGCATGGACGGCATGGACCAGACCGACGGCGAGTGCGTCCGCTGCCGCGACGCGTCCCCCAGTCACCGCCAGTCGCTTGGCCTGTGAATATCCGAGCCGCTCCACCAGGAAGGGAGCGATTTGCGCCGGCACCAGACCCAAAGCGGTCTCCGGCAAACGGAAGACCGCCGTATCGCAAGCCAGCGCCACATCAGCGACGCAGGCCAGACCAAAGCCGCCACCCATCACGCTGCCCTCCAGAACCGCGACCAGCGCAAGCGGTGTTTGTGCGAAGGCCACGCAGAGTTCGCCGAACTGGCTGTTGGCCTGCGCCACAGCGTCCATGGCAGGACTTCCCTCACCGGCTCGATGCTCGCCTTGCATCGCTTGCATGCGCCCCATCGCCATGTCCTTTAAGTCAGCACCGGCGCAAAAATGTCCGCCGGCACCCCGCAACACAATGACGCGAACCAAACCCTCGGCTTCGGCGGATGCCAGTGCGGCGCGCAAGTCAGCCACCATCCGCAATGACATCGCATTGCGCACTTCAGGGCGGTTCAATGTGATGTGAAGAACAGCCCCGCTGTGCTGAATGGCCAGGGTCATGCCATGGCCTTGCCAGGCAGCGTGCCCTCGAGTTTGCAGATGATGCCCAGCATGATCTCGTCGGCACCGCCACCGATCGAAATCAATCGACCATCTCGATACGATTGCGAGATCGGGTTGTCTGCGGTAAAGCCCATGCCACCCCAGTACTGCAGGCAACTGTCGGCGACCTCTCGGCTCAGTCGCCCGGCCTTGAGCTTGGCCATCGAGGCCAGCTTGGTGACGTCCTTGCCCGAAATGTAGGACTCGACCGCACGATAGGTCAGCGCACGCAGGGCCTCAACCTCTGTGCGCAACTCGGCGAGACGGAAATGCACGACCTGGTTGTGCAAGATCGGCTTGCCAAAAGTGTGGCGTTGCCGGGTGTAGTCAATCGTCTGGTCGATCAAGCGGTCCAGCGAACGCAATGAACCGGCTGCACCATACAGGCGCTCTTCCTGGAACTGCAGCATCTGGAACATGAAACCCATGCCTTCCTGTCCGACCAGATTGCGTCGCGGCACCCGCACATTGTCAAAGAACAGTTGCGCGGTATCCGACGAATGCATACCGATCTTCTCGATTTTCTGCCGTGTCACACCCGGACTGTCCAGGCGAACCATGATCAGCGATTTGTTCTTGTGCACCGGACCTTCCGAGGTGTTGGCCAGCAGGCAGCACCAGTCAGCCTGCATCGCGTTGGTGATCCACATCTTGGAGCCGTTGATGATGTAATCGTCGCCATCCTTGCGCGCCGTCGTCTTGAGTGCCGCCACGTCGGAGCCGCCGCCGGCCTCGCTGACACCAATGCAGCCCACCATGTCGCCGGCGATGCTCGGCGCGAGGAATTCGCGCCTGAGTTCATCCGAGCCAAAGCGTGCCAACGCCGGCGTGCACATATCGGTTTGCACGCCGATCGCCATCGGCACGCCGCCGGCATTGCATTCGCCCAAAGCCTCTGCCATGACCATCGAGTAGCTGAAATCCAGCCCCATGCCGCCGTACTCCGTCGGGTACTTGATGCCCAGCAAACCCAGGTCGCCCAACTTCTTGAAAACTTCATGCGCCGGAAACTGCCCGGCTGCCTCCCAAGCCGCAATATGGGGATTGATTTCCTTGGCAACAAACTTGCGCACAGTGTCGGCGATCTGTTCGTGTTCCGGGGTAAATTTCATAAAGACCTTTCGTTCGAAGAGGAAAAACCAGTGCCTGCTTGTGCGGCACTACATGCGAGCCACGCCAAAGGTATTGGGGTGCAAATTGCGACCCTGCGCCTCTTCAGCCATGGCCAGACAAAGCCCCAGCAGTCGGCGCGTGTCGCGCGGATCGATGATGCCGTCGTCCCACAGCCGTGCCGTGCCAAAGAGTGCGGCCGACTCCTTGTCGAGCCGCAAACGCAGACCATCCGACATCGCTTTGAGCGCCTCCTCATTGGCGGCAATGCCGCTGCGCTCGATCTTGGCGCGGTTCACGATGTCCATCACCTTGGCCGCCTGGGCGCCGCCCATGACAGCGGTGCGCGCCGTGGGCCAGGAAAAGATGAAGCGCGGATCGAAACCCCGACCGCACATACCGTAGTTGCCAGCGCCATACGACCCGCCCAGCACGACCGTGAACTTGGGCACCCGCGCATTGGCGACGGCCTGAATCATCTTGGAGCCATGCTTGATCGCGCCGCTGCGCTCGGCCACCGAGCCGACCATGTAGCCGGTTGTGTTTTGCAAGAAGATCAGCGGCGTGCCGCTCTGATCGCAAAGCTGGATGAATTGCCCAGCCTTGGTGGAGCCATTGGGCTGAATCGGGCCATTGTTGCCGAGTATTCCCACCAGCCGACCTTGCAGGCGGGCATGGCCGCACATCGTCTCCGCCGCGTACTCGGCCTTGAATTCCAGGAAATCGGAGCCATCGACCAGACGCGCAATCACCTCGCGGACGTCGTAAGGTTCGCGTTCATCTGCCGGCACCAGACCGAGCAATTCTTGTTCGTCATAAAGAGGCTGCTGATATTCTTGGTGCTTCGGCACTTCGTCCCAATTCAACTTGTCGAGCACTTCGCGCGCCATGCCGATGGCATGCGCATCGTCCTCGCACAAGTACTCGCCCAGGCCGGTGACACGGGCATGGGTTTCGGCGCCGCCAATTTCGTCTTCGGTGCAATCCTCGCCGATGGCTGCCTTCACCAATGGCGGGCCGGCCAGGAAGATGTTGGATCGGCCGCGCACCAGAATCACATAGTCCGACAGGCCCGGAAGATAGGCACCACCGGCGGTTGACGAGCCGTGCACCACGGCGATCTGCGGCAAACCCGCTGCCGACATGCGCGCCTGATTGGCAAAACTGCGACCGCCTTCGACAAATATTTCACTCTGGTACATCAGATTGGCGCCGCCACTTTCCACCAGATAGATCACCGGCAGCTTGTTTTCACGGGCAATGTCCTGGGCCCGCAGGGCTTTGCGCAAACCCATGGGCGCCACGGTGCCGCCCTTGACAGCGCTGTCACTGGCCGAAATCAGGCAGCGCTTGCCGGCCACCACACCAATGCCAACGATGGAGCCGCCACCGAGCACCGACTTCTTGCCATCGTCGTCGTGCATGTTGAGCCCGGCCAGACGACTGAGTTCAAGGAAAGGCGAACCGCGGTCCAACAGCCGCGCTACACGCTCACGTGGCAGCAACTGTCCACGGGCTTCAAATTTGGCTCGTTTGGAGTCCGACTCGGCGATCACCATTTGCTCCAGACGCTGGACTTCGGACAACAAATCCTGCATGCGCTTCACGTTCACTCCAAACGCGTCGGACTTGACATTGATCTTGGAACGGATAAGGGGCATTGAATGTGATCCTCTCGATTGCAGCGAATTAGACATGAAGCTAACGTTAACGTCAATCTAATACCGTATAGGTATTTTCCCTATACATTACGTGAGACAGCTCTGCTAGCATGCAGTCGTATCAAGACCTTTATCTCTGGAACCCACTCATCAAGGAACCCCATGAACCTCGAAGCCTGCACCGAAGCCATTCGCACCAAAGTCGGTTCTGACAGCGGACTTGCCGCCACCCTCAAATTTGACTGCGGTGCCGATGGCGTCATTTATATCGACGGCAAATCCACTCCCAACACAGTGAGCAACAGCGCCGGGGAGGCCGATTGCACGGTCGGCATCACACTGGAAAACTTGAACGCCATGCTGGCCGGCGATCTTGAACCCGCCAACGGTTTCATGATGGGAAAACTCAAGGTCACGGGTGACATGAGTGTGGCCATGCGCCTGCAGCGCGTCATCTGAATCTGGCTGCGGATCCAAGGCGTGGCGACGTCCACCCGCTCGAAAGCTTCACAGGCGCAAGCCGTTGTCGACGCGCACCGCGATGAGGGCGCTTCGGAGCTATTTGGTATTACCGAATTGTGCAGAGAGTTCGGCATCACCCTGCGCGCCCTTCGGTTTTACGAAGACAAGGGGCTTCTGGCGCCCCGACGCGTCAACGGAGCGCGGGTCTACACGCGACGCGACCGGGCCCGGCTGGCCCTGATACTGCGTGCTAAAGACATCGGATCCCCGCTGTCCGAGATCAAGCGTTACCTTGACCTGTACGGTGATCATGGGGAAGGTCGCGCCGAGCAGTTGCGCTACGTCATCAACCGCACCGATACCGCCATCAAGGAGTTGGAGCAGAAGCGCTCGCAAATCGATGACACGCTGGCTGAATTGCGCGTCATCAATGCCAGTTGCCGCGGACATCTGGCGGCACGGCGCAGCGGCGAAAAGAATCCAAGCCAAACGGTCTAGAATTTGTCCCAATTCCGGATCGGCGTTGACATGGTGAATAAAGTTACTCAAATAGTTTCTGACAAGGCGTCTGCAGAGCCAGACACCGAAGTCGATCATCCTTATGCGGCGACCGATCCGATACCCGTCCCTGAGGCAGTCGAGTCTGATACCGACACGTCATGGGATCTGTGGCAAGACCTGAGCACAGAAAGACCGGAACCAGAGGCGCATGCCAACAGCGCGTTCGCCCCTACCATGCCCGACACGCTGCCCCTTTCACTCGTTCCTGACACGCCGAAACGACGCCCCTGACTTCAGTTTGACTCGTCCTGCGGCGGCAGAAACAGGGACTGCAGGTCGTTCAAGAAGTCAAAGCCTCGCACACTGGGTTTGACGCTTTCCAGATCGCGCTCGATCCAGCCTTTTCTTTCAGCTTCTTGCAGACCGATTTCAATGGCCGACAGCGGCAGCCCTGTGCGTTCGTGAAACTGCCGCAACGCAAAACCATCTTTCAGCCGCAGCGCGTTGAGCATGAACTCGAATGAAAGGTCGGCACGAGTGACTTGCACCTCCTGCGCCAGGCAGTGGCCTTCGAGCGCCTTCTGCATGTACAACATGGGTTCTCTAAAACGCACTTGCCGCACGATGCGATGGGCAAAGCTGAGCTTGCTGTGGGCACCAGCGCCAAGGCCCAGATAATCTCCAAACTGCCAGTAATTCAGGTTATGCCAGCAACGATGGCCTGGCCTGGCATAGGCCGACACCTCATAGCGCTGCAGGCCGGCCTGCGTGGTCATGTCGGTAATCAGGTCCAGCATCTCATAGGCGCTGTCGTCGTCAGGGATCTGTGGCGGAAATTTGGCAAAGTAGGTGTTGGGCTCAATCGTCAGGTGATAGATTGAAATATGTGGTGGCGCCGAAGCCAACGCAGTTGTCATGTCGTCTCTTAAGTCCGCCAGCGTCTGGCCGGGCAGTGCGTACATGATGTCCAGGTTGAAAGTGTCGAAGACTCGCGCCGCTTCTTCCACCGCTGCCAAAGCCTGAGCGCGATCGTGAATACGGCCCAACACTTTCAGGAAATCATCGTTAAAACTCTGCACCCCTACTGAAAGGCGGGTCACGCCAGCGGAGCGGAAGGCCTTGAATCGGCCTTTCTCGAAAGTGCCCGGATTGGCCTCCAGTGTGATCTCACAGGCCGGCGCGAGCGCAAGGCGAGCCCGAATTCCTCCCAGGAGTTGATCGATCGCTTCGGGAGAAAACAGACTCGGCGTGCCGCCACCTAAGAAAATACTGTAAATTGTTCGTCCCCATAGCAGCGGCAGCGCCGCCTCCAGGTCAGCCATCAAGGCGTCGATGTAACGCTGCTGCGGCATTTCTGCCGGGCTTATCTCGTGCGAATTGAAATCACAATAAGGACACTTCCTGAGGCACCATGGGAGGTGAACATACAGCGACAGCGGCGGCAGGGCCGTCAACTGCAGCGTTCCTGAATTGGTGTCTGACCCCAATTTATAGCCAGCGCTCGCGCATCAGTTGCACCATGGTCTGCGCAGCCCGGCCGCGATGACTGTTGGCGTTCTTCAACTCTACCGGCAGTTGGGCAAAGGTTTTGCCAAACTCCGGGATATACATGACCGGATCAAATCCAAAGCCATTGCTGCCGGCGGGTTCGCGGCTGATGTCGCCGCTGACCCGGCCGACGGCAATCAAAGGTTCCGGGTCCTGTGCACAGCGCACCGCCACCAGGGTACTGACCATGGCGGCACGCCGATTGGGCTGATCGCGCATTTGTTCAAGCAGGACGCGAACGTTGTTGACATCGCCCTTTGGGTAGCCAAATTGCGTTGCGTAGTAAGCCGTATCCACGCCCGGCAAGCCACCGAAGGCGTCGACACACAAACCCGCATCGTCGGCCAGTGCCGGCAAGCCACTTAACTGGGCAGCATGCCGGGCCTTGGCCAAAGCGTTTTCGACAAAAGTGTGAAAGGGCTCCGCCGCTTCCGCAATACCCAGATCGCCCTGCGCAATCAATTCCAGCCCGAGAGGCGCCAGCATGGCGCGCAATTCCTTCAACTTGCCCTGATTGTTGGAGGCCAGAACAATCTTCATGCGCTCAAGGAGTGCTTCTGAAGGGCCACGAGTTCGCCTATGCCTTTTTCGGCCAGCGCCAGCAGGATATCCATCTCGCGGCGTGAAAATGCCAGCCCCTCGGCGGTTCCCTGAATCTCGACAAAATGACCCGCGCCCGTCATCACGACGTTCATATCGGTGTCACAGGTCGAGTCTTCGACGTACTCCAGATCGAGCAGCGGCGTACCCTGAACCATGCCAACTGAAATAGCCGCCACATGGTCGCGAATCGGACTCTGCTCAATCTTGCCTTGCCGCAGCAACTTCGTCACCGCGTCCTGTGCCGCCACAAACGCGCCCGTGATCGCCGCAGTGCGGGTTCCGCCGTCCGCCTGCAAGACGTCACAGTCCAGATGAATGGTGCGCTCCCCCAGGCGGGCGAGGTCAAAGACCGATCGCATGGAACGGCCAATGAGGCGCTGAATCTCCTGCGTTCGCCCGCTTTGTTTGCCGCGCGCTGCCTCGCGCTCGCTGCGGCTATGGGTGGCACGTGGCAGCATGCCGTATTCGGCGGTGACCCAACCCTCTGCCGTGCCCCTCTTGTGAGCCGGTACTTTTTCCTCAACCGACGCGGTACACAGGACCTTGGTGGCGCCGAATTCGACCAGCACCGATCCCTCAGCGTGAATCGTGTAGCTGCGCGTCATGCGCACCGAACGAAGCTGGTCCGCCAAGCGGTTGCCGCTTCTGACAAAATGACTCATGAGACGATCTCCATCAGGCCTTATTGGCCGCTGTTCGGCGTATCGCCTCGTTGATTTCCACGATCGCGCGCTCAATGTCCGCATCGTCCATATCTTCCATCACAGGCACCGGCCGGGCGCCCTGGATGGTCGAGGCGAAGAAGCCGTCGCTTAAGGTTTCGGTTGAAACATTTTCCTGCGCGGATTCGACATCGTCAGGAGTCTGCCACTCGATCGCGATAACGGTCACGTTATCACTGGTTTCCCCCCCGCTGCGAAGTGCGCTTTCGACCAGGTCCGGTACCGCATCGCTGACCGGTTTATGTCCCAAATGGTAAGTGATGTCTGCGTCACTGAGGCTGCTCCACAGACCGTCTGAACACAACATCAAACGATCGCCCTCCTGCAGTGCAAGCGGCCCGCTGATCTCAAACATCGGCCGCGTCGGCGAGCCCAGGCAGGTAAACAAAATATTGCGATTGCTTTGCTCGGGCGACATCGAACCGGTCGCACCGGTCTTCTGCTGTTCCACAAAAGAATGGTCCCGCGTGCGTACCAACAACGCTCCCTGGCGCACCAGATAGAGTCGGGAGTCACCACAGTGGATCCATGTCACTGCGCCGGCCTGGACGACGGCCGCGACAACCGTGGTGCGGGGCGAGTCCAGCATATTCCTTTGCATCGCATATTGGAGAATCTTCCGGTGTGCCGCCGTCACTGCGGTGGTGAGGAACAGTGCCACATCAGGAAGCTCCGGCTTTGCCTCTTTTTGAAACATCGCCGAGATCACTTGCAGCGCCAGTTCCGCAGCGACTTCCCCCTGCGGGTGCCCTCCCATGCCATCGGTCAAGAAAAAGATTCCTGAGGCGCGCGTGTAGCAATACCCCATTCGATCTTCGTTGACCTCCCGCCCGCCTTTGCGACTGACCTGAAAGACGGCAAATTTCATTTGACCCGTCCGGTCGCAGCGGTCGCTTTGATGACATTTTTCTTGGTATCCGTCACCATGGTGTCGAGTTTGAGCCGAACCTGTTCACCGACACTGAGTTTGGTATAGCGGCGCTCTCCTTCCCGACCCAGTTCCTTCTGCAAGGCAAATACCGACTGCGGTCTTGACAGTGGATCAAGCGACATGCACCACTCCACCACCTCGATCAGATTGTCCGAATAGACACCCCGCAAGCGCGTCAGGGCAATGGCGATGCGGTCCTTCTCCAGACGCTGCGGCGCCTCGTTCGGAGGGTACCCTTGCATGCAGGCGTAGATGCAGGCTCCGATGGCATAGATATCGGTCCAGGGCCCCATCGAGGTATCGCGCCGGTACATCTCAGGTGCGGCAAAACCGGGCGTATACATGGGTCGGATGAAATTGCCTTCCTTACTGAGAACTTCGCGTGCGGCACCGAAGTCGATCAGCACCGACTTGTTGTCATCGGTGATAAAAATATTGGCAGGTTTGATGTCCAGATGCAACATCTTGTGTTGATGAACAATTCTCAAGCCGCGCAATATTTCGTCGAACAGTGAGCGGATCGTCGATTCCCTGAATACCTTGGACTGTTTGAGATCGCGCGCCGTGATGATGAAATCCTGCAGGGAAGCACCCTCCAGATAATTCATCACCATGTACACAGTTTCGTTCTCCCGGAAAAAGTTCATCACACTGACCACCGAAGGGTGTGAGATCTGCGCCAGCGAACGGCCTTCTTCAAAAAAACTCTTCAGCCCAAGCCGGTACAGGGACAATTTTTCGGGCGGCACTTCAGGCAGCAAGGCGCCGGATTCCCGGGTGGCCAGCGATGCCGGCAGATACTCCTTGATGGCAACCTGCTGACCGCTCGCATCCACCGCCAGATAAACCACCCCGAAGCCACCGGCAGCGACTTTGCGAACAATGCGATAACCACCAATCATGGTATCGGGGGGTAGCGGTGCAGGTTTAACCTTGGCCATAATTTTTGAATGAACAACCGCTACGTCTACATGAATCGGGTTATTCTCAAGTACATCCCATTGATAAGAGAGTCGAGATGCCAGTTTACAGCATGACCGGTTACGCCAGCGCACAGCACAACGCTGGCAATTTCGCATCGGAGGCCGAATCCAAGCGTGGCTTGTCCGGGCATCTGGGTCTGGAAATCAGGTCCGTCAACAGCCGCTTTCTGGATCTGTCGTTTCGCCTGCCGGAGGAACTCCGACCGAGTGAGCCTGCGCTGCGCGAAATCATCAGCAAACGCGTCAAACGCGGCAAGATCGAAGTGCGCGCCTTCATCGAAAGCGGGTCCCAGAATTCGGTACCGGACCCCAATCCCCGATTGCTGCAGCGACTCAACGCGGTACAGGACACTGTCAAAGCGTGGTTGCCTGAGGCCAAACCTTTGAGCGTGGCAGACGTCATCCGCCTTAGCGTCAACGAAATTCAGTCCGGCCGCGATTGGTGCCAGGAAATTGTGCCGCTGGCCGAGCAGGCCCTCAATCAGTTGCTGATCGCGCGCCAGCGCGAGGGCGAACGCCTGGGCGCTGTGATGCTGTCGCAGATCAGCCAGTTGCGAGCCCTGGCGGTCAGGGCCGGTCCCCTGGTACCGCAACTTGTAGCGCAGCAACGCCAGCGCTTCATGGACCGCTGGAAAGAGGCCATGGAAATGACCGATGCCGGCAATCTTCCTGAAATGGCGCAGGACCGGGCCCTGGCAGAAGCCACTGCGTTTGCGATTCGAATCGACGTCGCAGAGGAAATCGCACGCCTTGCCTCGCATCTCGACGAAATCGAGCGCCTGATCAACAAGGGCGGGGAAATGGGCAAGCGGCTCGATTTTCTGATCCAGGAATTGCATCGCGAAGCCAACACCATGGGCTCCAAATCAGCGGCGCTCGAACTGACCCATTTGTCAGTCGACATGAAGGTGCTGATCGAGCAGTTGCGCGAGCAGGTGCAAAACATAGAATAGGCACCCTCCATGGACTACCCCGGAAATCTGTTTGTCGTGGCGGCCCCGAGCGGCGCCGGAAAATCAAGCCTGGTCAAGGCCCTGCTCGAACTTGACGCCCATGTGCAACCGTCGGTATCACACACGACGCGCGCTCCCCGAGGACAGGAAAAACACGGGCGCGAGTATTTTTTCGTCTCCGACGCGGAATTCGACACCATGGTAAAGACCGATGCCTTCCTTGAATGGGCATCTGTCCACCAGCACCGCTACGGCACTTCCAAAAAGGCAATTGAGGACCGGATGGCGCAGGGCGCCGACGTCATTCTTGAGATCGATTTTCAAGGCGCCCTGCAAGTCAAGAAAATCTTCACCAACGCCGTCACCATCTTCATCCTGCCGCCAAGTTGGGAAGAACTTCGCGCGCGCCTGGAGCGTCGCGGCGAAGACACTTCCGAGGTCATCGAACTGCGGCTCAAAAACGCAGCCCTTGAAGTGGCTCAGGTCCACCAATTCGACTTCGTTATAATCAACGAACTGTTTGACCGCGCGCTTTTTGACCTGAAGGCGATCGTTCACTCCCAGCGGCTCAAGTTCTCGGCGCAACGTCGCGCCAGGGTTGAAACCTTCAAGGCTTTGCACATTCCCTAGTGCATTTCACCGATCTCCTGGAGATTTAGATGGCTCGTATTACCGTTGAAGACTGTTTGTTGCAGATTCCGAATCGTTTCCAGCTGGTATTGGCCGCGACCTACCGTGCGCGCATGCTGAGTCAGGGCCACGCACCCAAGGTCACCAGCAAGAACAAGCCGGGCGTCACGGCCCTGCGTGAAATCGCTGCCGGCAAGATCGGTCTGGAAATGCTCAAAAAGGTTCCTCTTTAACGACTTTTCAAGTCTGCCATAGGCGCCGCCAGCGGCGCCTTTTTGTTTGATCGCGGCAACATTTGGCCTGCGCGCTATATTCGGGGGGTGAGTACCGCGCTCAAAACACCCTCCAGCAAAAACCCGGTCGCAGACAGACCAGATGCTGCCGTGCGCTCTTCGAGCCCTGCCGCGGCCAACGCCGCTGCAGCGAGCTTCGCGAGCCTGACAGCCAAACTCGACTACCTGTCTCCATCTGAACTCGAACAGGTCAGGACTGCCTACCGTTTTGCTGATCAGGCTCACCTCGGACAAATCCGCAACAGCGGCGAACCCTACATTACGCATCCGATTGCCGTTGCCGCCCAATGCGCCGAATGGAAACTCGATGCCCAGGCGCTGATGGCGGCGCTGCTACACGACGCACTCGAAGACTGCAGCGTCACAAAAATTGAATTGGTTGAACACTTTGGTCCGGCCGTGGCGGACCTGGTCGATGGCCTGACCAAGCTCGACAAGTTGCAGTTCAATACACGCGAAGAAAACCAGGCCGAGTCATTTCGAAAAATGCTGCTGGCCATGTCCCGGGACATTCGCGTCATCCTGATCAAATTGGCCGACCGGACCCACAACATGCGAACCCTGTCCGATGTGCCACGTGAAAAATGGGCACGCATTGCGTCAGAAACGCTGGATGTCTACGCACCGATCGCTCACCGCCTGGGACTGAACCAGACCTACCGTGAATTGCAAAATCTGGCGTTTCGTCATTTGCGGCCCTGGCGCTTCGCCGTCCTGTCCAAGGCGGTGGCGAAGGCCCGCAGCCGGCGCAGAGACCTGATCCAGAAAGTGCATAAAGAAGTTGAAGCAGCATTCGCCACCAGCGGCATGCAAGTCAAAATCAGCGGGCGTGAAAAGACCCTTTATTCCATTTACAAGAAGATGGATGAAAAGCACCTGAGCTTTGCCCAGGTGACCGACATTTATGGGTTTAGGGTTCTGGTGCCCGGCGTGATTGACTGCTATACCGCGCTTGGCACCTTGCACCAGATGTACAAACCGGTCCCTGGACGCTTCAAGGACCACATTGCCATCGGCAAACTCAACGGCTACCAATCCTTGCATACCACCCTGGTCGGCCCCTCGAGCATCAGCGTGGAGTTTCAGGTCCGTACCGAGGCCATGAACATCGTTGCCGAATCGGGCGTGGCAGCCCACTGGTTGTACAAAGTGAACAATCCATCCGAAGCGAGCCTGGGCGACCGGCTCGGTTCAAAGTGGTTACAGTCGCTGCTCGACATCCAGGACGAGACGCGCGATGCGGCGGAATTCTGGGACCATGTCAAGGTCGATCTGTTTCCGGATGCAGTCTATGTCTTTACGCCGAAAAGTCAGATCATGGCCTTGCCGCGAGGGGCCACAGTGGTTGACTTTGCGTACTCGATTCACAGCAACGTCGGCGACAGAACGCAGGGCGCGAAGATCAACGGGGAGCCAGTGCCGCTGCGCACCGAACTCAAGAACGGCGATGTGATTGAAATCGTCACCGCCGCCGACGCCACACCGAACCCGAACTGGCTCAGTTTTGTAAGAACCGCACGCGCACGCTCCAAAATCCGCCAGCACCTGAAGACGCTGGCACTGGCCGACTCGGAGGGCTTGGGTGAAGTGATGCTGACACAGGCGCTGCGGGCCGAAGGCATTGACAAGACGATCGAGGAAACGGCCAAGAACAAGCTGATCTGGGACAAGCTGCTGCGTTTCAGCGGCAACAAGAGTCGCTCCGAACTCTTGACCGATATTGGATTGGGCAAACGCATCGCGAGCATTGTCGCCAAGCGGCTGCGCGCACTGCTGACCGACAGCGGCGAAAAGCCCGATGCCGTCCTGCTGACGCGTGAGCGCTTTGCCATGCGCCAGTCCGGATCACAAGGTGGCGTAATGCTCGATGGCAGCGAAAATGCCTCGGTTTCCTATGCCCGGTGTTGTCGACCGGTTCCCGGTGACACCATTGTCGGCTACCTCGGACGCGGCGAAGGTTTGATCGTGCATAACGACAGTTGCACGGTTGCCAAGAAACTCAAACACAAGGACAGTGAACGCTTCATCGAGGTCGAGTGGTCCGACGAGCCGGTTCGAGCCTTTGAGACCGAAGTGCTGGTCAGGGTCACCGATGGCAAGGGGGTGTTGGCCAGAGTCGCTGCCGCCCTGACAAGCGCCGAGGCCGACATCACCCACGTCAACATGGAAAATGAAGCAGCACAGGATGCCACCGATTTGCGCTTTCGTATTGCCGTACGCGATCGCAACCAGCTCGATGCCGCGCTGCGCAACTTAAGAAAGACCGCTTCGGTTCTCAAAGCAGAACGGGTCAGTAACGCGGCGTGAATCAGGCGCCGGGCGGACCGGGGTATTGCACCGCAATCACCTCGATTTCGACGGTCCCGGCAGGTGTCGCCAGTTGCAACACATCACCAAGTCGGCTTTTCAACAAGCTTTTGGCGATCGGCGAGACCCAGCTCACTTGATCCTTGGAACTATCCACCTCGTCGACGCCCAGAATCGTGACCTTGCGCTGCCGGCCCTGGTTGTCGGCATAGGTGACGGTGGCACCAAAAAAAATCTGCTCGCTGCCATGGTGGATTGCAGGTTCAACGACCTCGGCGATGGCCAGTCTCTTGGTCAGAAAGCGGATGCGTCGGTCGATCTCGCGCAAGCGCTTCTTGCCATAGTGGTAATCACCATTTTCGGAACGATCACCATTGCTCGCGGCCCAGTGCACGATCTCCACGACCTTGGGTCGCTCCTGATCCATCAGATTCAGCAGCTCTGCGCGAATGCTGGCGTAACCACCGGCAGTGATGTAGTTCTTCTCGCTGGCCGCGGCAGCAAGCGGCTGCAGATCATCCTCCGGATCGTCAATTTCTTTGGTAAAAGCCTTGCTCATTTCAGTCTTGAAGTACGGCCTATTCTGCCTTATCCACTAGGCGACAATTGCGGCCATGAACCAACAGTTGCAACTGTGGCGTCAGCTGGTGCCTGCCTATGCTGCGGGCTATTTCCTGTCTTACAGCTTGCGCAGCATCAATGCCGTCATCGCACCCGACCTGATGCGCGAACTCAGTATCACGGCGACGGGCCTGGGCCTTTTGACCTCGTCGTATTTCCTGGCATTCGGATTGTTTCAGCTGCCGCTGGGTCTGCTACTTGACCGCTTTGGACCGCGCCGGGTGGAGGCAGTGTTGTTGCTTGTCGCCGCTGCCGGCTGCGCCTTGTTCGGTATCGGGACGACGCTGCTGACGCTGGCGGTCGCGCGTGCCCTGATCGGACTCGGCGTCTCGGCCTGCCTCATGGCCAGCTTCAAGGCTTTCAGCCAATGGTTCCCAGGCGAGCGTTTTCCGGCCCTGTCGGCGACCATCATGATGGCCGGCAGCCTTGGTGCGCTGTCGGCCACCGTGCCGGTCGAAGCTGCGCTGCCGCTGTTTGGCTGGCGCGGCATCTTCTTTCTCTTCGCGGGACTGCTGGTGGTGACATCGGGCTTTCTGCTGACGGTGCCGGACCATGCCGACAGCAGTCGCCATGAATCATTCGGCATGCAGGTGCGTACCCTGGCCCGAATTTTCGGTAACCGCATCTTCTGGCGATTCGCGCCGCAGGGCTGTGTGACCAGCGGCGGCTTCATGGCGATCCAAGGGCTGTGGGCCGTGCCCTGGCTGATGGAGGTCAATGGGTTTTCGCGCTCCGCTGCAGCGGGCATCCTGTTCCTGATGGGTTCTGCGATGCTGGTCGGCTACATCTTCGTCGCAAGCTGTTCCGGTTGGCTGGCTCGTCGAGGAATTGCACCCATGACCCTGCTGATCACCGGCCTTGGAGTTTCACTGCTGGTCGAGCTGGCCATCATCTTGAACATCGCTCGGCCAACTTTGCTGTGGCCCTTGGTCGGTCTGTCTTTTAGTCTCAGCACTTTGGCCTACTCGCAACTGACCATCGCTTTTCCGGTCTCGATTTCAGGGCGTGTCAATAGCACTCTCAACCTCGTGATGTTTTCCGGTGCCTTCAGCCTGCAATGGGGCATCGGCGCCGCTGTGGAAGCGTTTGCCGCAAGCAGTATGTCACGCGCCGACGCCTTTCGAACCACGTTCGCCCTACTGCTCGCAGTTCAGGCGCTTGCCTTCGCCTGGTTCCTCGTGCCGGTGAAACGCGTGCAACGGTCGGACGCTGGCTCAAGCGTCATATAAACTGCTGTGCAACTTCCACGCGGCAAGACATCGTCGCCCTCCACTCCGACGTCATGGCAGAAACACAGACGCTGAACATTACCAGCCCCGATCGCCATCAATTTGATGCGACGCTCTATGCGACCGATGATCGCAGCGCACCGGTCCTGATATTTCTTTCGGCACTCGGGACGCCGGCGCGGGTCTACGGACGCTTTGGCCGCGAAATGATCAATCACGGCGTGCAGGTTTGCGCGCCTGACTGGCGCGGCATCGGCAGCAGTTCAATCCGCGCCGGACGATCCAGTGACTTTGGCTATCGCCATCTCATCGAGTTTGATCTGACGGCGCTGATTGAGGCTGTGCGACAACGCTTGCCCGCAGCACCGATCTGGCTTGGTGGTCATAGCCTGGGCGGGCAGTTGGCGCTGCTGGGCGCCGCCGCCAAGCCGGACGGCATCTCTGGCGTTGCCCTGATTGCCAGTGGCAGCGTGCACCTGCCTTGCTACTCATGGAAACTGCGCGTGGGTGTTGGCTCATTGGTCGTGTTGTCAAGCATTGCACGGCCCGTGCTTGGCTATTTCCCCGGTGGACGAGTCGGCTTTGGGGGTCGGGAAGCTGCCGGTTTAATGCGTGACTGGAGTCGCGTTGCTCTCACAGGCAAATACCGCCCGGACGGATCGGACATAGACTACGAAAACTCCATGCGCTCGCTCAAGCTCCCGGTATTTGCGCTCACCTTCGATGCCGATCACTGGTCACCAAATCTGGCTGCGCAAGCCCTGCTGAACAAGTTGCCGAACAACACAGCGATCCATTGGCACTGGGATGAATCAGATACCCAAGGCATCGCGGTCGATCACTATTCGTGGATCAAACAACCGTCCCTGGTGGCTCCCGCCATCTCGCGGCACATCTTCGGAGTGAGGTCGCCAGAAGCCTGAAAGAACGGGGAGTCGCTATCTCATGAGTTGTGCGGCGAGATCACCGGTTTGCCGCTCTGCTTTTCAATATCCTTGCGGGTACGCCCGGCCACCGCACCGCCGTCTTTTGCGTCCCTCTTCGGCGGCGTCATGCCTTTGGAGTCACGGTCGCGGTGCAGCTTGGTGGTGGTGGCCTGCTCGGCCAGCATGGTCAGGATCAGTTCAATAACAGTCGGTCACCCGTTGTTTGCCGTCCGGAGCGACCATTTTCAACTGTCCGATTTTTTCGGACAGTTCAACATAACCCTCAATACTGAGCTTCTTCTTCAGGTCGCTCCACCAGCACATCAACCACATTAATGATTGAAAACCACCACTCGCCGGCGTCGAACAGTTTGCGTATTTGTTGACCAGCAAACAAGGCCAGATTGGATTTTTTTTCATCGACCATGAAGAATCCTTTCACGATGCTTCTTCAGCAAACACCGACGCGCGTGTGATCCGGTAGCAATTCACTCACAGCCGCCCCGCTTCCAGAAAGCTGAAGTAGTCAGTTCGATTGAAGATGATGTGATCCAGGAGCGCAATACCTACGATGTCCCCGGCGGCCTTGAGCTGCTTGGTCACGTCGACATCGGACAAAGACGGTTCAACGCCACCGCTGGGGTGGTTATGTGCAACGATGATCGCCGAAGCGCGGTCTGATAGCGCATCGGCGAACGCTTCTCGCGGATGAACCGGGCTGCGGTCAACCAGGCCGATCGACACCACACGGATGTTCAGGATCTCGTTTGCGCCATTGATGCTGGCACACAGAAAATGCTCTTGCTTGCGGTCGGCGTAATGGCGGACGTGCGGCAACAGATCGGCCGGGGTCACGATCTTTGCGCCTTCCGGTTTGATGCGCCGACGAGCGAACTCGATGGCCGCGAGGATCAAAGTTGCCTTGGCGTCACCGACCCCCGCGAACTGCGAGAGGTCTTCGGTTTTCACGTCCAGGCCCTTTTCGTCAATGAGACGCGCCAGTTTGGAGGCGAGCGTCATCACGTCCATGCCAGGCGTGCCTTTGCCGATCAGCACGGCCAGCAATTCCTGGTCGCTCAGTGCAGCCGCCCCTTTGCGCAGAAGCTTCTCACGCGGCCGGTCGGCTTTCGGGATGTCGTGGATGGACTTGCTCATGAGCTCAGGCTGCCACTTGACAGATGGGTCTGGATGACGGTCACCGCCATGATGTCGAAGATGCCACCGGTGTCCGTGTATTTCGGGTCGGCCAGTTCGTCGTAACGACCGCGTTCATCGTAGATGGTCTGGATGTCGCTGTTGACTTGTCCGCGATACGGGCCTTCGAGATAAATCTGGTCAGCGCGGTGCGCGTGAACGGTAAAGCGGATGACCGGGTCGGCAATCTTCTCTTGCGTCACCTGCTTGATATAGAGCGCCTCCTCGTCGGTAATTTGGTACCTGGCGAGAATCTGCTCGATCATGTCTTGCACGGACGACTTCACCGGCACCGGGCCTGCGCCGCCTTTTCCTCTGCCCGGCTGTAGCTTCACCGGGCCGCCGCTGGTCGTCACGCCCTGATACTGCACCGCCGCCTTGGTAACCACTGTGGCGCGTATCTGCTTCATCAACTCGGATACAGTGCCCGCCTTGATGAGTTGCGGGCCAACCCATTCAGCGAAGGTAACGAACTCCTGAATCGCTGGCGGGTAGGTGAAGAAGCAGGTCAGGAAATGAAAGCTCTGCACGAAGCGGGCCAGCAGATAGACGAACGCTTTGCGCTCCTCCCAATCGGTGAGCTTGGCCTGAAAACGCGTGCGCAGGGCGTTGACCTGAAATTGAACCCGCGCATTCGTCCCGTTCTTGAGCAGCGCGAACAACTCGGTAGCGTCCTGCTGGGTGAAAACATCTGCGGCCAGAATCTTCGCGTGCAGCTTCAGGCAAGTTTCCTGATCCGGCTCCTCAGGCTCGAACGGCGTGCCCTTGCGATACTTCGCAAACGCTTTCAGGATTTGCCTGGCGTTGTTGGTGAAGTCCACAACGATGACCTTCTTGCCGGGAAGGTGGCGGTTCAGGCGGGACACGGTCTGCACAGCGTTGCGACCCAGCACCGGCTTGTCGAGGAACATGCCTGCGAGCAGGGGCTGGTCGAAGCCAGTTTGAAACTTGTTCGCCACCACCATGATCCGATAATCGTCGCCCTCGAAGCGGTCTTCAATCAACTCACCTGGCTGCAACGCATTCACCGCGTGTTCACTGATGGCCGCGTTGGTGTCAGGGTGGACGAAATCCGAAAAAGCATACAGCACCTGGTAGTCGGCGCCGCGCTCCTTGAGCTTTTCCTTGATGATGTTGAAATAGCGCATCCCGGCCACGCGTGACGAGGTAACAATCATCGCTTTGGCGCGCCCGCCAACGAGCGACTTCACGTCAGCCTCGAAGATGCGCAGCATCACCTCGGCCTTGTACATGATCAGTCCGTCATCCTGAAACGCCACGTTCTGCAGCGCCTTGGACACAACACCCTTTGCGTACTGCTTCTCTTCGCCCGGCTTCGGGACGATGGGGCAATGCAGGTTGTAGAGCGTCTTGTACGAGATGATGCTCGCCGCCACGTCCACAATGTAGCCCTCGGCGATGGCCTGTGCCTCGGTGTAGCTGTCAAACGGCTGGCCAAACATCGACACGGTGGCCGGTGCCGGTGTCGCGGTGAAGGCGATGAACAACTGATTCAGGTCATGCTCGCGGATGATCCTGGCGAGTTGCTCTTCCGGGTCCTCTTCGGCTGCCTCCTCGTCCGCCTCGCCCGCCTCGCGAAACGGCAGGCGGATGGCCGCACCCATCTGGCCTTCCTGCGAGCGGTGGGCTTCATCGATCAGGAATGCCACCCGCAGCTTCTTCAATCCCGGATTGTTCTGAATCTCTTCCAGCACCCGGGCAAACTTCTGCTGCGTGGTCACGATGATGGACTTGCGCTCGTTCAGGAAACTGAGCAAATGCTCGGTCTTCTTCGCGATGCCCACCACATCCTTGAGCTGGGTGAAATTGTCAATGTCATCGCGGATATTGGTGTCAAGCGATTTGCGATCCGTCAGGATGAACGTGATGTCCACCAGCTTCTCATTGGTGCCGGGCTTGAAGAGGCTGTGCAAGCGGTCAGCCAGCCAGCAGATGGTGAGCGTCTTGCCACTGCCAGCGGAATGGTCCACCAGATACTTCTTTCCAATATCGCCCGCCGTGGCGAAGTGGGCCTTGATGTCGTCCGCCACCCGCCGCACTAGGCGGCTTTGGTGGTAGCGCGGGAAAATGGTGAAGGCCGCTCGCGCCGGCTTGTCGTCCTTGGCTTCACGCTCCGGCACCCGCACCAGGAAGAACGACAAGGCTTCGAGCAAATGCTCCTGCGACAGCACCTCGCGGTAAAGGAACTCGACCGGATACTCGTCGGCATTCGTGGGCGTGTTGCTCAGCCCCATGTTGTGCCAACGGAAGTTTTCTTCGCGGCAAGGGTCGGTGGCGGCCATGGCGTCGCTGGTATCGGCGGCGAGGTAGAGAAAGGGATGCTGGAAAATCCTGTGCCTGTGGTCGCGCTGGGTGAACTGCGACACCGCGTCATGCACGTTCTGGTTCTTCTCGTGCTTTAACTCCAGCGCCACGATGGGCAGGCCATTGAGGTAGAAGACGAAATCAATTTCCTGATTCGTGTCGCCGAAATAGAAGTGCGGCCGGAACGTGATGCGGTTCTCAGCGTAACCTTTGGCGCGAGCGCTCTCCGCCGAACGCGGTTTTGGAAAGTAGAGTTGGAGCTTCAATCCACGCACCGGCAAACCGTCCCGAAACAACATCCAAAGCGGTGTATGTTCCAGTTGCTTGCGCAGCGCCTTGAAGACTTCCTCGCGTGCGTCGGTGCCGTAATCAATCGCCAGCTTCTTCAGCGTGGCAGCCTGACTGGCTTGGAGAAAAGCCCAGATCTGGTCTTCGGCGATGAAATGCTCGGTATCCGTGATGTCGGACTGCTCCAGCACACCATACTTGTGCTCGCGGACCAGGTATTCCGCGATGTGCTTCTGAAATGTCAGCTCAGGGGGTTGCTTCTTCTTGGCCATGCACTTTGACCCGGTTGATGTCCGCCGCAGTCACCCGCCGCTGGCCGGTAACGCATTCGTGAATCAGCGACTTGCGGTAGGCGATTAAGGTGGCGATTTGGGTTTCGATCCCGGTAATGATGCTTCTCACCTCAGCAATTTTCACGTCGAGATAGTCCGCAATTGCCTCTTGTTCCTTGCGAGTTGGTGGCAATGCCACGAGGACACTTCCCAATTCCTGGGCGTTCAAATGCGGCTGTGCGGCACGTAGCGTCAGCAGCAAGAGTTGCCCCTCCAGGACGTACCTGCTTAAGAGGCAGTAAGCGATGAAACGCGGCGATGCCCGATTCACGGTTACAACCATGTCATAACCCGCGACCGCGCCTTCCAGTGCGGCTGGAACAATCGCTGAATCACCCGTGTAAGCGCCGCTGCGAACGACGATGATCTCGCCACTTTTCAAATAGGGGTTTCGGTCATGCGGTAGTTCTTCGGGATCTACTCGCAGAAAAGCGTCCGTCCGGATCGTCCCCGCATCTACATCGGTCGCACGGATCATGGCCACACCAGATGAAAGCACTGCAGGAGGCTGACCCAAACCATAGCGAATGGTCGCCACGGATTTCAGCCGACCGAACCGCCAGTTGGCGGGGATTTTTGGCAAGACGACCGCCCCCGTCGGGCGCGTCTCTGCCTGTGGTCTTAGTCCAATAGTCAGAGCATTAAGAAGTATCGAGCCAGCAAGCGCATCGAGAGTTTCGAGTTGGCGGCGTTTGGCGGTCACCGCAGCGTCAATCGCCGCGCAACTCGCATCCAGATACGCTGCGATGAGTTCTTGCTCAGGTAGCGGTGGGAGCGGGAAATTGAATTGCGACAGTTGAGTCGGCCAACTGACACGAGGCATCTTTGCGCCATAGGCAAGTGCGTTGCATCGTTCGATAAACCACCGTGAGCCAAGGCAGTAAAACAAAAAGCGACTCGCGATTCGCTGCGGCTTGAACGCCAGAATTTCGCCAGTGCATTTGCCGTCAAACTCGGCAACCCAGTACTTTTCCAAGTACGGGCGCAGCTTTCCGAAGAGCACGTCTCCGGTCTTGAACCGTGTGACGGCACTGCCAACCTCAAGGGTATTGCGGCGGCTCAGGATTCGACCAGAACCAGAGTCCAAGTCTTCGAGTTCGAGGTAATCCTCATCTGCACTGGGTTCATCCGTCTTTTCGTTGCGCAGGGAGACGACATCCTTGAACCGGTCGGATTTCCACCCGGCAGGCAAATCATCTAGGAAGCCGTCGTATGCAGCGATCACTCTTTCCCCTTCATTTCCACCCGCACCAGGTCCGCGAGTTGTTTGGCGCTGGGCAGCTTCCCTTTCAATGCGCCCGGCAGTTTCGATTGCAAGGTATAGGCGGCAACTCCGATGGGGTTGGTTTTGGAGCGCAGGGCGTATTCGACTTCCACATCGTCCTTCTCCGCGCAGAGAATGATGCCGATGGAGGGCTGGTCCTCGGGGCCGCGCTCCTTATCGTTGAGCAGGTTCAAATAGAAATCCATCTTGCCCGCGTGTTCCGGCTCGAACGGGCCAACCTTCAGCTCGAAGGCTACCAGGGCCTTGATGTGGCGGTGATAGAACAGCAGGTCAATGAAATACTCTTTCTGGCCCAACTTCAAACGGTGCTGGCGGCCGACGAAGCAGAAGCCATAGCCCAGCTCCAGCAGGAAAGCCTGTAGCCGCGAGATCAACCGGTCTTCAAGTTCGCGCTCTTTGACCGCGCCGCGCAGGCCCAAGAACTCCAGGCTGTAAGCACTTTTGAGCATTTCGTCCGCCTGCTCCGCCAAGTGCTCGGGCAGTGCAAGGGCAAAGTTGTGGCTTTTCTTGTCCGTCACCGTTCGGGCATACGCATTGGCCTTGATCTGGTTGAGCAAGACATTGCGTGTCCAGCCAAATTGGGCTGTAGCCTTGAGGTAGTAAAGCCGCATCGCAGCATCGCTAATCTTTTTCAGAATCAGGAGATGGTGCCCCCATGGAACCGTCGCCAGCAGTTCGAGGCTAAGCGCTTTCGATCCTGTGCGCACGACATGCTTTTTTGTGTTGACTTCTGGGACAGGCTGTCCCAGAACTACCTGCTGACCACTGGTTAAGAGTATCGATCCCGCAGAAACGGATTTTGGGACAAGCTGTCCCAGAAAGGATACGTCGTCGTAAGCCAGGAAAAACTGCCGCATGCGCCAGACGTTGTCGGCGGAGAAACTGCGACTGCTCGGGAACGCACGCCTAAGATCGGCGGCGATCATCTCGACCACCGACTCGCCCCAGCCAAGCATTTGCTGCTTGCCGACAATGCCCCGTCCGATCTCCCAATAAAGCAGAATCAGGTTCAAATTTACGGCGCGTGCGGCCGTTGCTCGGGCAGCATTTACCCAGGCCTTGATGTCCTCAATAAGGCTTTGGTACTCAAGGGAATTCAGGACCACCGCCGTCTCCGCATTTTTCATTTCGCCAAGCCCTCCAGCATCTTCTCCGCTTCCTTCTCCAACTTCCAGAACTCGGCGAGCAGATCTTTCGCGGGCGTGGGCGGCCGGTAGCGGTAGAAGTATTTGTTCGGCAGGATTTCGTAGCCAAGGATTGGCTTGCCGTTCTTCTGTGTCTCTTCCCAGCGGATGATGGGTTTGGCGATTTCGCGCTTGAGGAAGGCCGCGATGTCCTCGCCGAGCGGGATGTACTCGTCGTCTTGCACGTAATGCCGGTGCGTCCATTCGACGGCCAGCGTCTCGTCGGCATCGACCAGGGCTTGCTTGAACTTGCTTGCGGCGTTGTCCTTCGCTTTGACGGTGAACGCAACGGTTTTCTCTTTGCCCTTGGCCTTCACCCGCACGCGAAAGCTCAGGTCGCTCGCGTGGAAGTCCTGCTCCTTCTTCACGTTCGCGGCAGTGAACGCCCTTTCGTAAGCCTCGGTGATGGTAGCGGGCTGGTCGTGTTCATCGGTCTGCCAGAAGACGACGCTGACCTTGTGATATGCGAAGTCTTCGCGTGGGAAGATTTTGACCTGCTCGTCGGCATAGCCCTTGGCCCAGCCCTTTGTGTAACGCGCCTCGATCCAGGCGCGGTGCGCATCGGTGATGCGGTTGCGTTTGTTGCCGAAAGACTTGGGCTCCTTCTCGAACTGCTGGCGCGCATCGATCAGCATCACGCGCCGCTGGTGGCTGGCAGGCTTGTCATTGCGCAGCAACCATACGTAGGTGAAGATGCCGGTGTTGTAGAAAAGCTGGTCGGGCAGCATGACGATGGCGTCGAGCCAGTCGTTCTCCAGAATCGAGCGGCGGATTTCACTCTCGCCAGAGCCGCAGTCGCCATTGGAGAGGGGCGAGCCATTGAAGATGATGGCGATGCGACTGCCGCCGTCCTCGGGCGAGGCCATCTTGGCAAGCATGGTTTGCAGAAACAGCAGCGCGCCGTCATTCACGCGCGGCATTCCCGCCTTATAGCGGGTCTGCTCCAGCTTGCGGGCTTCCTTTTCGTAGCCATCCTTGCCGCCCCATGTGACGCCGAAGGGCGGATTGCTGAGCATCCGGTTGAAGCGCCACTTGCGCTCTGGCCACTGGTCGCCCGGCTCCTTGCTGTACGACTCGTGCGGGATCAGCGAGTTGCCGAGGTGGACAGTGGCCTGCCGGTCATTCTTGATGAGCAGATCGGCCTGACAGACGGCGTAGTTCGTGGGCGATAGCTCCTGCCCGTGAACCGTGACGTATTTCTCCACCCGCGCCTTTTCCTCCGGCGTGTCAGCACGCTCCAGCAGGTGCTCCTTGGCCACGGACAACATGCCGCCGGTGCCGCTGGCAGGATCGTAGATCGAGAGATGCTTGTCAGGGATCGGAATATCAAGCAACTCGACCATGAGGCGGATGACTTCGCGCGGCGTGAAGTGCTCCCCTGCCTCGTCACCGCTTTGTTCCGAAAAGCGCCGGAGCAGTTCCTCGTAGATGTAGCCCATCTCCAGCCCGGAAAGCTGGTCGGGCCCGAGCGGGAGTTCGCGGTATTGATTCAGGATCGGGGCCAGCCGGTTGTTCTTTACCATCAGGCCAATGGTGGCGCGGTAATTGAAGTGCTCGATGATGTCGTCAACGTTCTGCGAGAAGCCGTTGATGTAGGCGCGAAAATTTTCTTCCAGCAACGCGTGGTCTTCCTCATAGACCGAGCGCAGCGTCCAATCGGTGCTGTTGGAAAACGGGCACTGTTTGGGATTGAGCTCCAGTTCCTTGACCAGCTTGGCGAGTTGCTGCTCTGTGAGCTTGGGTCGCTTCTTGAGTACCTCGGCCGATTTGCTCGCTCGCCAGTCAATCAGAACGCACTCCAGACGGCGGATGACGATGATGGGCAGGATGACGCTCTGGTATTCGTAGGACTTGAACTTGCCGCGCAGGCGCTCAGCCGACTTCCAGATTTCGTTGGCGAGGTTGTCGAGCTTGGGCTTGTTGAGCGAGAGCGCCATCTATTCTTTCCGTTTGTCCCTGACCGAGCGATATAAAGTTAAGCCAATATCGTCCGTGGGAGTGTATTGCAACACACACAAAAGAGGGAGAAAAAAGCGGTAGAAAGAAGAAAGGACTTAGTGCCTTTCGACGCTAAGTCCTTGATCCATTTGGTGCGGCTGGCAGGAATTGAACCCACGACCCCTTGGTTCGTAGCCAAGTACTCTATCCAACTGAGCTACAGCCGCCGAGGCGCGCAGTATAGCAGCAAGATCCCGTCAATGGGCTTTGTCCCAGTTGGGACCGACGCCGACCTCGGCCAGCAAGGGCACCTTGAGATCGGCCACCCCAGCCATCAGGCGCGGAACCTCGTGCCGGACCCAGGCGATTTCTGACTCGGGCACCTCGAACACCAGCTCATCATGCACCTGCATGATCATTTTGGTACTTCGCTTTTCGTCATCCAGAACCTGCTGCACCTTGACCATGCTGAGCTTGATCAGATCGGCTGCGGTACCCTGCATGGGCGCGTTGATGGCGGCACGCTCGGCGCCGCTGCGCCGGGGCCCGTTGGGCGAGTTGATCTCGGGCAGATACAAGCGACGGCCAAACACGGTCTCGACATAGCCTTTGCTCTTGGCACTCTGGCGCGTGTGGTCCATGTAGAGCCGCACGCCCGGGTAACGCTCGAAGTAGCGCTCGATGTAATTCTTGGCGGCCGTGTTGTCGATGTTGAGGGCGCGCGCCAGGCCGTAGGCGCTCATGCCGTAGATCAATCCAAAGTTGATGACCTTGGCATAACGGCGCTGCTCACTGGAGACCTGCGCGGTGCTGACGCCGAAGATCTCGGCGGCGGTGGCACGGTGTACATCCATGCCATCATGAAAGGCCAGCAGCAGCGCCGAGTCGCCACTGATGTGCGCCATGATGCGCAGCTCGATCTGGCTGTAGTCGGCACTCGCAATCATGCATCCTGCCGGCGCCACGAAGGCTTCGCGCACGCGGCGCCCCTCGACCGTTCGGATCGGAATATTTTGCAGGTTCGGGTCGTTGCTGGAGAGCCTTCCGGTCACCGCCACGGCCTGCGCGTAATGGGTGTGAACACGGCCAGTACGCGGGTGCGCCAACTGGGCCAGTTTGTCGGTGTAGGTTCCTTTCAATTTGGCCAACCCGCGGTGTTCCAGAATCTTGGCAGGCAGCGGATAGTCTTCGGCCAGTTTTTCCAGCACTTCCTCGTCGGTGCTGGGCGCGCCGGTTGCGGTCTTCTTGACCACCGGCAAGCCCAATTTGGTAAAGAAGATGTCGCCGATTTGCTTCGGGCTGCTGAGGTTGAAAGGTTGGCCGGCCAGTTCGTGCGCCTCGTGCTCCAACTGAACAATACGGCCCCCGAGTTCGTGACTTTGCACGGCCAGGGTCGCCGCGTCAATCAGCACGCCGTTGCGCTCAATACGATAGAGCGTCTCGCTGCTGGCAATTTCAAGCTCGTAGATGAAACGCAATTTGGCATTAGCCTGCAACTGCGGCCACAGCCCCAGGTGCAAATCGAGCGTCATGTCGGAGTCTTCGCAGGAGTACTGTGCCGCCTTGGCCACATCCACCTGATCAAAGCAGATCTGGTTCACTCCCTTGCCGCACAGGTCTTCAAAGCTGATACCGCTGCGACCCAGATGACGCTCGGCAAGACTGGCCAGCCCGTGCGGCTTGTGCACTTCCAGCACATAGCTCTGCAGCATGGTGTCGTGGGCATAGCCTTGCACTTCGATGCCGTGATTGGCAAAGACATGCCGGTCGTATTTGATGTGCTGGCCCAGCTTCTTCTTGCTGCCATCCTGCAGCCAGGGCTTGAGCCGCGCCAGGACCTCGTCGCGCGGCAATTGAAGCGGTGCATCGGGGTAGGTGTGGGCCAAGGGAATGTAGGCAGCCTCGCCCGGCTTCACGCTAACACTGACGCCAACAATCTCGGCACGCATTTCGTCCAGCGACGTCGTCTCGGTATCGATAGCCACCAGATCGGCCTGGCGGATTTTGTCCAACCACAGATCAAAAGCAAGCCAAGTCAAGACCGTCTCATAGGCCACGCTGGTAATGGAAGACGCAACGGTCGCCGGTGCATCGCCAAATAGATCAGGCTCGAATCGGTCGGTGTTTGCCTTGATCCGGGCAGGCGCAGCAGTCATGCCACTGATCGCCTTCGCCAGGCCCTTGAAACCATAACGCTCATAAAACACCAGCAAAGATGGCGTGTCCATGGAACCGACTGCGATAGAGTCCAGCGCGGGCAAGTCCGGTACCCAGCCATTCAGATCGCAGTCGGTCTTGATGGTCAGGAGCTGACGACCCAGCGGCAGCCAGTCAAGCGTCTTTCTCAGGTTCTCACCAACGGCCCCTGCAATGCTGTCGGCATGGGCTACCACCTGTTCCAGCGAACCGTATTGCTGCAGCCACTTGGCTGCGGTCTTGGGGCCGACCTTGGGCACGCCCGGCACGTTGTCGATCACATCACCGACCAGTGTCTGAAAATCGACCATCAAATGCGGCGGCACCCCGAACTCAGCCTCGACCCCGGCGACATCGCGCCGTTTGCCGTTCATGGTGTCGATGATGGTGATATGGGCATCGACCAGTTGCGCCAGGTCCTTATCGCCACTGCTCACAATGACCTCGATGCCCTGTCTGGCAGCCGTCTGCGCCAGCGTGCCGATCACATCGTCGGCCTCCACGCCGGGCACAGCCAGCACCTTCCAGCCCATCAGGTGCACCACCTCATGAATCGGCTCGATCTGGGCGCGCAAGTCATCGGGCATCGGCGAGCGATGTGCCTTGTACTGTGGGTACAGATCGTCCCGAAAGGTCGGCCCTTTGGCGTCAAACACACAGGCCGCAAAATCAGCGGGAAATTCTTTGCGCAGACTTTGCAGCATGTTGATCATGCCGCGAATGGCGCCGGTGGGTGCGCTGGCAGCATCACCGGGCACGGCGCGCAAGTCCGGCATGGCGTGAAAGGCGCGATACAGATAGCTTGATCCGTCAACCAGAAGCAGGCATTTTCGTGATGGGAGGGCGTCATTCATGGCGCCATTTTGCCTGCTGCCAGCGCCGAGTATGTGGTTCTACAATCGTGCCATGCGATCCGCCCTGCTTTTTGCCCTGTCAATTCTTTGCATCGGCGTCTGCCGGGGCGAGTCGCCGGCGCCAGCGCCGACCCCGCCCGATTTGAGAGATTTGCCGGCCCCGGCGAGCGCCAAGGTGGTCGAGCAGCGCACCGAGCGGATTCACGTTGAAGACGTCGGCGCGAGCATCGATGAATTGCGTGTTGGCGGGGAGACCCGTAGCATCACAGTGCAACCCAAGGGAGGCCTGCCCGCCTACGAAGTTTCGCCCGCCAGTGGCGAGCGCAATTGGAAGTTTCTGAGTTTTTGAGCGATGGCGGTTTACACAGAAGTCTCGACCGAAGAGGTCCGCGCCCTGCTGCGACAACTCAAGCTCGGCGAACTCAAAGACATGCAGGGCTGTGCCGGTGGTATCGAGAACACCAATTACTTTGTCAGCACGCAACAAGACGGCGCCGTCCGCGACTATGTTCTGACGCTTTTTGAGCGGCTGAGCTTTCAGCAGTTGCCGTTTTACCTGCGCCTGATGAAACACCTGGCGCAACGCGGCATCCCGGTGCCCGATCCGAGCGCCAACGCGCAGGGCGAGTTGATCTTCGAGATCAAGGGCAAACCGGCTGCCGTGGTAGACAGATTGCGCGGCAAGAGCGAGCAGGCGCCGACAGCGGCACACTGTGCGGCCGTCGGGACCATGCTCGCCAGAATGCATTTGGCGGGCGCCGATTTCCCCTTGTCCCAGCCGCATTTGCGCGGCCTTGCCTGGTGGATAGAAACAGCGCCAGTGGTGCTGCCGCACCTCGACGCCCGCCAGGCGGCGCTGATGCGCGGTGAACTCGATCACCAGCAGAGCATCGCAAGTTCAGCCGCCTATGCGGCCTTGCCGCGCGGCCCGATTCACGCCGACCTGTTTCGAGACAACGTCATGTTTGAAGAGGACCGGGGTCAAATCCGTTTAAGCGGCTTCTTCGATTTTTACTTCGCCGGTGTTGACAGCTGGCTTTTTGACATTGCAGTCTGCATGAACGACTGGTGCGTTGACCTTCAGAACGGTGCCCACAACCAGCAACACGCCCGCAGTCTGTTGACAGCCTACAGCGCTGAACGCCCTTTGACCACGCCGGAGTCCGAGCTGTTGCCCGCCATGCTGCGCGCGGCGGCTTTGCGCTTCTGGATTTCGCGCTTGTGGGACTACCACCAGCCACGCGCCGCCCATCTGCTCAAGGCGCACGACCCGCAGCACTTCGAGCGCATTCTGCAGCAGCGCATTGATCATCCGCTCGTCATTGGCACACTGCAGCCCCAACCATGAAATTGAACATCATTGCGGCGCGCACCGGCATCTCGTGGGTCAAGCTCGGCATTCGCACGTTCTTCAGGCAGCCACTGGCGCTGGCGGGTCTGTTCTTCATGTTCATGGCGCTGATGACGCTTGCCAGTCAAATTCCATTCATTGGTTTCGTGCTCGCCATGGCGCTGTTGCCGGCGGCCACGCTCGGACTGATGGTTGCCACGCGCGAGGCGACCGACGGCCGTTTTCCGATGCCGGTGGTCTTGCTGGCAGCTTTCCGTGCCGGACGCCAGCAGGCGCGCGCCATGCTGGTGCTGGGTGCTCTCTATGCGTTGGGCTTTCTTGCCGCCATCGCTCTGTCCTACCTGGTCGATGGTGGCGACTTTGCCCGCGTCTATTTAGGTGGCGCCACGCCAACCCGCGAAATGATGATGGAGCCTGCCTTTCAGGGTGCAATGTGGGTCTTCATCGGCCTGCATCTGCCCTTGTCGCTGATGTTCTGGCATGCGCCGGCGCTGGTGCACTGGCACGGTTTTCCGCCCCTCAAGAGTCTGTTCTACAGCCTCATGGCGTGCCTGCGCAATTTCTGGGCCTACGCGGTTTTCGGCTTGATGTGGATGGCCGTTCTGGTGCTGATCGTAGCCGGCGTCAGCACGGTGGGCGCGCTGCTGGATCAGCCCGGCCTGGCCGGTGACCTCCTGTTTCCCGCGCTGCTGCTGCTGGCTTCGATGTTCTTCAGCTCGCTCTATTTCACATTTCGAGACACTTTCGAGCAGTCGCCATAGGCCACAGCCCGGACTTCACGGGTGCTTCAGGTACAACTGCCAGTATCTGACGCAGTCATCGAAGCCGACCGGCTCGGTCTTGCCTGCAAGGGCGCCCAGCAATTCTGTCGCCTTGTTGCGCTGATCGAGCTTGGCGTACGCCGCCACCAGGCGCAACTTGAGCAGGTCACTGTTGCGCGCAATGCCTTTGGCCAGCGCCTGCTCCATCTGGGCGACGCCACGCTCGGCCTGGCCCAACTGAAACAGATTGAAGCCGTAGTTGAACATGGCCAGACCGTCGGGCAGGTTCTTGGCGCGCGCCACATCCTTCTCCAAAGTGTTCCGGTCTTCTGCGGCCGACTTGCTGGCCTTGTCGGTAAGACGCTTCAATTCGATCGCCTTGTCGCTTGCCACCAGCACACCTGCTGCATAGCCCTGCTCCAGCAGCTTGTTGGCCTCAATCGCAGAACCTTCCTGCAAAGCCAGCGCCGCCATCTCGGTGTAATCAGTTTCATCGCTCAGCCCGACGCTGGCCAGCTGCAGCCGAAAAACGTCCAGTTGAAGACGGTTTGACAAGCCGGGCCGGGCCCACAGGCGTGCCATCAGCGTTCGCCAATTGGCCTGACTGGGGTAGTACGACACCAGGGATTCAACGGCCCGGGTATAGCCAGCCGGGTCTTTCGTGCGGCCGCGCGAATCGGCCAGCAATTTGAGCTGCATCTCAGTGGGCACCTTGCCGGCTGATGTCGCATTGCCGATCTCAATTTCAAATGCCTTGGCTGCATTGGCATAGTCTGCGTTGAGGTAATAGCTTTGAGCCAGCACCGTCCGCAACGCTGGATTGTCACCCCCAGCCTGCTGGTACTTGGCAATCCACTCAATCGTCTTGCCGTAGTTCTTGGCGTTGTAGTACAGCGCCACGATCGCCTGCAGGCGTGCCACTTTGTCGGCCTGCTTCAGCCACGGTCCCTGGCTCGCCAATTCATATTGCTGTGCGGCCAGATCGGCGTCGCCCAGAGCGGACGCCAAAGCACCTTTGAGCAGCGCCAGAACATGCAGTTCGTACGGCGTCTTGTTGGTCACGGCCTCGGCCGCACTGATCCTGTCGGCAGCGTCCTTGGTATTCTTTTCGCCGATCAGGCGCTGCGCATCAAGCAAGGGATTGCCAATCTCCGGTCGAACCGTGGGCCCGGCCTCGCCCGCAGCCGCGGAGCTGGCGCTGGCGGGGCCGGAAGCGCCCCGCTGCGCGGCTGTCGCCGACTGCGCATCCTGGGCATTTGCGGGTTGCATCAGCGTCATGGCGAGCAGCGCGCTGCACGCCAGCAGCCGGCACGGGCTCGTATTTGCTTCAATCATCTTCATCTCCAATCAAATCTGAGCTCGCTTGCGCCATCACGGAATCAGCGTCAGCTTGGCCACGCTCAGAGCCAGCCACTTGACACCATGGCGCGGGAAGTTGATCTGCGCGCGGGCATCATCGCCGCTGCCCTCCAAGGCCATCACTGTGCCTTCACCAAACTTGGCATGAAATACCTTCGCCCCCAAACGCAAACCATGGCTTGAGGCGGTACTGCGTTGCAGCACCGGTGGCCCCAAAGAAGCGGGAGAGGCGTTGCCGAAGGTTCCGAATTCAAAACCTCGATCCAACTTCCTTGGCGTAATCCACTTCAATGCCGACTCAGGCAGCTCATCGAAAAATCGACTTTTCAGGTTGTAGCGGGTCTGACCGTGCAACATCCGGGTTTGTGAGTGGCTCAGGTAGAGACGCTTGCGAGCCCGTGTGATCGCCACGTACATCAGGCGGCGTTCCTCTTCCAGCCCATCGCGATCGCTCATCGAGTTCTCGTGCGGAAACAGTCCTTCTTCAATGCCGGTGATGAAGACACAGTCAAACTCCAGCCCCTTGCTGGAATGCACCGTCATCAGCTGAATGGCATCCTGCCCGGCCTGCGCCTGGTTGTCACCGGCCTCCAAGGCGGCGTGGGCCAGAAAGGCAGCCAATGGCGACAGGGTTTCACCGGTTTCAAGGTCGGGCGCGAGTTCGTCCACCGGCAGCGCCACAGCATCACGACCGAAACCCTCCATGGAGACAAAGCTCTCTGCCGCATTGACCAGCTCTTCAAGGTTTTCAACACGGTCAGCGCCTTCTCGGTCGGCCTTGTAATGCTCAACCAGCCCGCTGTGCTCAAGCACCAGTTCGATGATTTCGCGCAGGCTCAACCCCTGCGTCTGCTCGCGCAGAACTTGTATCTTGGCCAGAAAAGCGCCGATGTTGGCACCCGCCTTGCCACCGAGGCCGGCGACGGCCTCACTCAATGAACAGGCCGAGGCGCGCGCCGCGTCCTGCAACTGCTCCAGGCTGCGCAGGCCAATGCCGCGCGCCGGAAAATTCACCACGCGCAGAAAACTGGTGTCGTCCTGCGGGTTTTCCAGCAGGCGCAAGTAGGCCAGCGCATTCTTGATTTCGGCACGCTCAAAAAAACGCAAACCACCATACACCTTGTAGGGCATCGCGGCATTGAACAAGGCCGTCTCCAGCACCCGGCTTTGTGCGTTGCTGCGGTACAGCACGCCAATTTCTTTCCGTGGGTAGCCGGCCCCCGCGCTTGCCACTTCGTGTGCTTCGCTGTACAGACCGCTTCCAGAGTCAGCGGCTCTTCGCCCCGTCCCAGCCTGCGCAGGCAAGCTCGGAGCCGCGGGGCTCAGCCCCGAGGGGGCGTGGCCTTGCTTGGGGCGGCCCGGCGCGGCGGCCCCCACGAGCTCACGTATTTCATCGACCAGCCACTGCGCCTCTGCGAAATCGCTGGGAGCTTCGAACACCCGCACCGGCTCGCCCGGTCCCTGGCTGGTGCGCAAATTCTTGCCCAGCCTCTTGTTGTTGTGCCCAATCAATTCGTTGGCCGAGTCCAGGATATTGCTGCCGCTGCGGTAGTTCTCCTCGAGCTTGATCTGATGAAGCACCTTGAACTCGCGCACAAAATCAGCCATGTTGCCGACGCGAGCGCCGCGAAAGGCATAAATGCTCTGATCGTCATCGCCCACCGCCATCACGCAAGCGGTCCCCGCCAACATTTTGATCCAGGCATATTGCAGCTTGTTGGTGTCCTGAAATTCGTCAATCAGGATGTGCCGGAAGCGGCGCTGATAGTGCTCGCGCACCGGATCGTTGTCACGCAGTAATTCATAGCTGCGCAACATCAGTTCGGCAAAATCGACGACGCCCTCGCGCTGGCATTGCTCCTCATACAACTGATAGATTTCGATCTTCTTGCGCGTTTCCTCGTCACGCACATCGACCATATTGGGCCGCAGGCCCTCTTCCTTGCAGCCCCCGATAAACCACTGCATCTGCTTCGGAGGAAAACGCTCGTCGTCCAGATTGAACTGCTTGTACAAGCGCTTGATCGCAGAGAGCTGGTCTTGCGTATCGAGAATCTGGAAACTCTGCGGCAGATTGGCCAGCTTATAGTGCGCGCGCAGGAATCGATTGCACAAACCGTGAAAAGTGCCAATCCACATGCCACGCACATTGAGCGGCAACATGCTGCCAAGGCGGGTCATCATCTCCCGCGCCGCCTTGTTGGTGAAAGTGACTGCCAGGACGCCGCCCGCAGAGACCTGTCCGGTCTGCAGCAACCAGGCAATGCGCGTCGTCAGGACACGGGTCTTGCCCGATCCGGCACCGGCCAGAATCAGCGCATGCTCGGGTGGCAAAGTGACAGCGTCGCGCTGCTCGGTATTGAGCCCCAGCAACAGCGGGGATTGCTGGACGTCGTGGCTTGCAGTATCTGAGAACATCGTGGCATTGTAGAAAGCCCGTCACGTCGCAAGCTAGCCCGATGGCGATCCCGATCTCTTGTCCTGCGCAACGGAGTGTGACTCGATCTCTGGAAAATGATCGCCAACGTCCGGCTTGGCACGGACCTCACGATCCTCCAGCGTCAATACGGCACGTGCAAGCTCGGCTTCAAGGCTGTTGCTGACCGCTGGCAGCGCGTCTCCCAGTTCAGACAAATCCAGATCGAGCGCGCTCGATGACCCATCATCCCGCCCAAACAAATCAGCCAGCGCGCTCTTTGACAAGGCCGGAAAAGACGAAGCAACCGAATCGGCATAGCCGAGTTGAGCTGGCCGACTCTCCGGCGAATCCACCGTCAGTTCGCCATCGACCGAAACGCCAGCAAGAACCAGACTTTGGGCGATCGAATGCAGCAGCAAAAGCTCACGCATGGCGGCCAGATCAAAGGGCTCGCTGCGCGCCGCCCACGGGTCCCGAAAGATACAGGCCTCAATGACTTCGATCGCCTTGGGCGATGGCCAGACCGCACTGATGCGGGATAAAGCTTCCGGATACGCCTGCAGGTCCTTGCCCTCATCGCTGAACAAGGCAAACTCCGGCACCCTGCCGTTAAACAGTAAATTGAAATCCTGACAAAACTGCTGAAAATCATTCTTCAGGTCGAGCGCATGAAACAGGTCGAGTAGATCCAGGTATACCAGCGGATTGGGCTCGTCGCTGTCACCGATCTGCTTCCTGAGCAGCGCCAGTGCCTGTTCGGCTTTTCCACGAGATACAAGTTTTTGGGCCCGACGCCGCGTTTGAGCGACCGCGTCCGAATTGAGGCTTCGCGCCAGTTTTCCCGGCCCCTGTGCGTCGGTTGCAGGTTGTGCGGGACCAGGACCGGGTTGCCTGACCGCAACGCCACCGGTTTGTGTGAAATCCAGAAAAGCCGAGTCCGTCAAATGGACCGAATGCGCTTCAAGTCCTGACGTATTTCCAGCCTCTGCCGAGGCCATGCGCGACGCTTGGACCTGCTGCGCCGGAGCCGGTTTGGTCGCCGGTGGGACCGGGCTTGCCCCCGCCTCGCTCCACCACGCTGTGTCCAGCGCCGATGCGCGACGCTGTCGACTCCAAAGCCAGGCCACGGCCAACAAACAGGCAAGCACCAAAGCGATCAGCACATAGATCGTGACGCCAGGAAAACGTTCTGCCTCCGCCTGTTGCAAACGGACTTTGAAGTCGGCCAAGACGCGCTCGTTTTTTGTGGCCGAATCGCGCAGCACCTTTACTTCGCCCTCCAGCGACTTCATCTTTTGTATGTTGAGCAGAGCATCCTCGGTCGGCGCAAACGTCGTGCTTGGATCGAGATTCGCGATACGGTCAGAAAGCAATTCCAAAGGGTCCAATTTCAGGCGGGGTTGCCCGGCCAGGCGCACCGGTTTGGCCTTGCTCTCAGGCGTTGTGCGCTTTGCCGAGGCAATGTCAACGCCATCGCCGGCGTGGGCGGCCTTGGCGCGCCTTTGCGCCACGGGTTTCGATGCTGCAGGACGCTTGACCTTGCTCGCCGGAACAGCACTTGTTGGTGGCGTTGGCGATCCGGTCGCGGGCATAGCCCCCGCAGTGGCAGCAGTCGGCTTCTGCTCTGTTCGGACGGTTTCCGATATCGGTACCAAAGCGGAAGTGCTCGTTGAGCCCGACGACGTTGCCGCAAGATTCGGCAGATCAGCCAGCAGCACGTATCGACGGCTTAGCTTCTGGCCGCAAACGTAGCGCAAATTGAGCGTGACGACCGGCTCGTCAACCGCTGTTGCCGAGTGCACCCGCACTTGGGCCATGTTTGTCTGCGCAAGTCTTTCGACTGAGACCCGAAGCTTGCTGGCATCCTGAGCAGTGTCAGCATGAAACAGTTCGGCCTCGAAACAAGTTGTCGCGGCATCCTCACCACCACTCATCTGAATTTGCACGGCAAGGTCAAGCGGCTGACCCAGCAGTGCCGCACCATGCAAGCTACCCAGAGTCAACCCCCAGCAATCGAATGCAACATAAAGCAGGGCAACTACCGCAATTCTGGCTATTTGTTTCAACAAATCGTTCCTAACTTGGGAATATTCTCTCACGGCACTCTGGCAGTCCAACTATCGGGCGTGTTGCGCCAGCCAGTGAATGAGTAATTGAGCCGACTCCCGACTGGTCCCCTCATTTGACAGACACCATCTTGCCAGCGTCGAGCCGGGCTTTCAGGAAGCCCCCGGAACCATAACGCGTGACCCGACTGTAGAAGCGCGCGGTCAAACGCCTGACCATGGCGGAATAGGCGTCGACCAAAGTCGGCAGAATCGTGAAGCTGTCGTAATTCACGACCACCGCCACGCGCTCGGCCGGACTGCTGACCACCGGCTTCAACAATTCTTCCACCATGCGTTCAACCTGAACAATGTCGGACAAGGAATCGATCGCCAGTCCTTCGCAATTGATGAACAGCAGGCGATGCTCGCGGTCCAGTTCAAAGCGCTCCGCCAGCGGTGTTGCCAGCAGGCGCTCACGCAAACCCATCCTCTGATCGACAAACAGGGCGCCGTCCATCAGCCTGAGCTGCGTGCTGATGGCGGGCTTGAAATCCATCTGCGCCAATATGTCACGCTCCAGATCGATGCCCGGCGCGATTTCAATCAATTCCAGTGCGCCGCGCGCAGCGTCGCCGGTCAGCCGAAAGACACATCGTTCGGTCACATACAACACGCGCTGACCCCTTCGGAGCGCTTCACGGCCGCTGAAAGTGCGGTGTTCGACGGCATTGACAAACTTGCGGGTGCGGCCTTCAGTGACCACCTGCAAGCGACCGTTTTCAACCCGAACGGCAAGATTATCTGCAGTAAACGTGCCGGCAAACACGACCATCTTGGCGTTCTGGCTGATGTTGATAAAGCCACCGGCGCCAGCCAGACGAGTGCCGAATTTGCTGACATTCAAATTGCCATGCGCATCGGCTTGGGCCAGACCCAGCACCGCGATATCGAGTCCGCCGCCATCGTAGAAATCAAACTGGTTCGGTTGATCAAGGATTGCCTGCGTATTGACGGCAGCGCCAAAACTCATGCCACTGGCCGGAATGCCACCGATGACACCGGGCTCCGCGGTGAGCGTCAGCAAGTCAATCAACTTCTCCTCGGTAGCCACCGCAGACACACCTTCGGGCATGCCGATACCGAGATTCACAACACTGTCGGGGCGCAGTTCCATCGCAGCGCGCCGGGCGATGACCTTGCGCTCGCTCAGCGGCATGGCAGCCAGGGTTTCCACCGGCACGCGAATTTCCCCCGAGTAGGCCGGGTTGTATTGCTCAGAGAAAGTTTGCATGTGGTGCGCCGGCTCTGTTGCCACCACCACGGCATCGACCAGCACGCCCGGAACCCGCACCTGGCGCGGATTCAGCGTGCCGCGCGCCGCCACCCGTTCGACCTGGGCAATTACGATGCCGCCCGAATTGCGCGCTGCCATGGCGATGGCCAGGGATTCCAGCGTCAGTGCTTCGCGCTCCATGCTGAGGTTGCCGTCCGGGTCGGCGGTGGTCGCCCGGATGATGCCGACCGAAATCGGAAATGCCTTGTAGAAAAGATATTCGCGACCGTCAATCTCCATCAATCGCACCAGTTCCTCGGTGGTCCTTGCATTGATCTTGCCGCCACCAAAGCGCGGGTCGACAAAAGTATCAAGGCCGACATGGGTCAGCGTGCCCGGCTTGCCTGCTGCAATGTCACGGAACAGATGGGAAATCACGCCCTGTGGCAGGTTGTAGGCTTCAATTTCGTTGTCCACTGCCAGCTTTTGCAGTGCCGGCACCAAGCCCCAATGGCCACCGATCACACGCCGGACCATGCCGCGGTGTCCAAAATGATTGAGCCCCCTGCCTTGGCCATCACCCTGCCCAGCGGCATAGACCAGGGTCAATCGAGCGGGGGCACCGACGCCGCTCTCGCTTTGGGTCGCCAGAAAACGTTGTTCGAGGGCGATCGCGATGCCTTCGGCAAAGCCGACGCCGACGAATCCCGAAGTGGCCACCGTATCACCATCATGAACCAGGCGAACGGCTTCGGCAGCAGACACAATCTTGTTGCTCCGGATCCCTGAGCCAACATGCTCGTTGAGATTGAAATTGGTGTGCACGACCGCTCCTTTGCGCTGGCTCTATCATGCTCGACATTGTCAGTCCATTGTTATGGGGGAAACCATGCCAGGCCAAGCGGCCACACTGCCTGAACTGCAGGCGCGCTACGGCGAGCGTTACCGCTGGCTCCTGCTGTTGGCGGTGATGGTCGGGACGATGGCCGCGATCATGTCGTCGACCATCATCAACGTGGCGGTTCCCGACATGAGTCGCCATTTTTCACTGGGGCAGGAACGCGCCCAATGGGTCGCCTCGGGCTTCATGATTTCAATGACGGTATCGATGCTGACAACGCCCTGGCTGCTGACGCGTTACGGTTTTCGGCACACCTATGCCGGCAGCATGTGGCTGCTGCTGGCAAGCAGCGTGATCGCCGGCCTGTCAAATGATTTTCTTCTGGTGCTGGCCGCGCGCGTGGCCGAAGGGCTGGCCGCGGGCGTGGTCCAACCGATTCCGGCGATCATCATCGTGCGTACCTTCGAACCGCATGAGCAGGGTCGCGCCGGTGGCATTTTTGGCATGGGCGTGGTGCTGGCACCGGCCATTGGTCCCAGTATCGGCGGCGTGCTGGTGGACTGGTTTGGCTGGCGTTCGATCTTCTTCATGGTCGTACCATTCTGTCTGGCCTCGATCTGGATGGCGCGGCGCTTTGTGCCGACCCTGGCTTCGGGCAGAGCGGCCGACAGAGGTCCCGCAGACAGACTGGATTGGCCAGGCTTGCTGCTGGCCAGCACCGGCACCATCTGCCTTCTAAACGGTCTGGTTCAGTTGCACGCCGGTCTGAGTGCATCGACCCTGTTTTTGTTGCTGCTTGCAGTCTGCTCATTGGTCGGTTTTTTGGTTCGACAACGGCAGCTGGGTCGATTGGCCGCAGCGGGTCAAAACGCTCCCTTGATGAATCTGAAGCTCTTTGCGCATCGACCTTTTGCCATGGGCAGCATCGTGGCTTTCATCTATGGCATGGCGCTGTTCGGATCGACTTACCTGCTGCCGGTCTATATGCGGCTCGGCCTGGGCTTGTCGGCGTCGCACGTCGGCACCATCTTGCTGCCCGCCGGCCTGGCGTTGGCCGTCACCATTCCCCTGGCCGGGCGACTGGCAGACCGGCAACCAACGCACCGTCTGGTGAGCATCGGCCTGGCCTTGTTGGCAAGCTCGTTTGCCCTGACGAGCACAGTCAGCCTGACGCACAGCCTCTGGATCCTGAGCGCCGTGGCGATCCTCGGACGCATTGGCCTGGGCTTCGTCCTGCCCTCGCTCAACTCAGGCTCCTTGCGGGGCTTGCACCGGGATTTGCTGCCGCAAGGTTCGAGCGCCATCAACTTTCTGCGCACGCTGGGCGGCGCGGCCGGGATCAGTGTCTGCGGCATTGTGCTTGAGTGGCGCCTTGCCGCCCACGGCGATTCACTGAGCGAGCACGCCAGCAGTCCGGCCCGACTGGCGGCTTTCAACGAATCGTTCTACCTGCTCGCCGGCCTGTGTGCACTGGCGCTGACGGCCGCCTGGCGCTTGCGCCCCGGCCCCAGAAGAGCCTCACCGACCTGAGCGCCTACGCCAGGCCGCCTGGGGCCCGCTCCACGCGGTAAACTCGCAGCATGTGCCAATTGCTTGGAATGAACAGCCGCCTGCCGGCCAGTCTGACACTGAGTTTCACCGGATTTTCTCAACGTGGCGGATGCACCGACCACCACGCCGACGGTTGGGGCATCGCCTTCTTCGAAAGCGAGGAAGCGACGCCCGATCAGCCAGGCAAGGGTGTACGCTATTTCGTCGACAAGCAGGGCGCCTCGACCTCGCCGATTGCCAGCATGCTGCGCACCTACCCGATCAAGAGCCACAACGTGGTGGCGCATGTGCGCAAGGCAACGATCGGTGCCATCTCGCTCGAAAACTGCCACCCCTTCGTGCGCGAGCTGTGGGGACGCTATTGGGTCTTTGCGCATAACGGTGACCTGAAAGATTACAAACCCACGCTGCACGGCAGTTTCCGCCCGGTCGGCAACACCGACAGCGAGTTGGCGTTTTGCTGGCTGCTACAGGAACTGGCCAAATCACACGCCGGCGTTCCGGACGTTGCCGAGTTGACCTGTACCCTGGCTGAACTGGTGCCGCAAATCGCCCGGCATGGTACCTTCAATTTCCTGCTGAGCAACGGCCAGGCCTTGTGGGCGCATGCCAGCACGCAACTGCATTACGTGCTGCGCCAGCACCCGTTCACCGAGGTCCGCCTCAAGGACGAAGACGTTAGCGTCGATCTGGCCGATCTGAACGGCCCCGACGACCGGCTCGCCATCGTCGTCACAGAGCCGCTGACCACCAATGAAGACTGGATCGCCATGAAGCCTGGCGAACTGCAGGTTTTTGTCGATGGCACTGTGGCTGAATGCAGCTGCTGCACGCACGCAGCGGCGTCAGCTAGCGCCTGAGCGTTTCCTCTAGGGCAGCGACGAACATGGCGGCGACATCGAAGCCGGTCTGATCGAAAATTTCCTGGAAGCAGGTCGGACTGGTGACATTGATCTCGGTCAGGCTGTCGCCGATCACGTCGAGTCCCACCAGCAACAAGCCACGCGCGCTGAGCACCGGGCCGAGTGATTCAGCGATAAAGCGGTCACGTTCACTCAAGGGCTGCGCCACTCCCTTGCCACCGGCGGCCAGATTACCTCGCACTTCACTGCCCTGCGGAATGCGCGCCAGACAGAAAGGCACCGGCTTGCCGCCGATCACCAGCACGCGTTTGTCACCTTGCGCGATGGCCGGCAGAAACTTCTGCACCATCAGGCTCTGCGCGCCGTGGCGGTTCAGCGTCTCGGTGATGGAACCAAGATTCAAACCGTCCGGACCGACGCGGAAGATGCCCATGCCGCCCATGCCATCAAGCGGTTTCAGGATGATGTCACCATGCTCGGCGTGAAAGCGCTTGATGTCGGCCTCGTCGCGCGTCACCAGCGTCGGACCGATGAATTGGGGAAACTCCATGATCGCCAGCTTCTCGGGGTGGTCGCGCAGCGCGCGCGGCGAGTTGAAGACGCGCGCGCCATCTCGCTCAGCCTGCTCCAGCAAATGCGTGGCGTAGAAGTACTCCGAGTCAAACGGCGGGTCCTTGCGCATCAGGACGGCATCGAAGTCCTTCAACGCAGCAGAGCGCGAATGCTGGTCCTCAAACCAGCGCGTCGCGTCGCCCGTGAGGATGATGTCATGCACATGCGCACTGACAGCGGCGCCACGCTGCCATAACAGGTCCTGCTGCTCGCAGGCTGACACAGTGTGGCCGCGTCTTTGCGCCTCGCGCATCATGGCGAAGGTGGTGTCCTTGTAAATCTTGAACGATTCGAGCGGGTCGGCGACAAAGAGTAGGTTCATATTTCAATCTTGGAGCCCAGTTCCACGACCGAGTTGTTGGGAAGACGCAGGAACTCGGCCGCCGCGCTGGCGTTGTGGTGCATCTGTGAAAACAACTTTTCTCGCCATTGCGCCATGCCGCCCCCGATCGTCGGGACCACAATGTCACGCGAGAGAAAGTAGCTCGTGGTCATAGGGTCGAGTTCACAACCACGACCCTTGATAAGCTGAAGGGCTTTGGGCAGGTCTGGATCGCCCTTGAAGCCATAGTTAACAATCACCTGCCAACAGTTGTGGCCCAGAGACTCGACCTCAAGGCGCTTGTCCATCCCGACCCACGGCACCTCATGGTTGCGCACAGTAACGAACAGATTGTTCTTGTGCAACACCTTGTTGTGCTTCAAATTGTGCAACATGGCGTTGGGCACCGTGCCGGGCTCGGCTGTAAGAAACACGGCGGTGCCATCGACCCGCACCGGGGGACTCACGAACACGGCCTCCAGAAAGCTTTTCAGGTCGATCGAGTCAACGCGCAGCTTGCGATTCAAGAGGCGTCGTCCGTCCTTCCATGTGGTCATGACGATGTAGAGCGAGAGCGCCATCGCCAGCGGAAACCAGCCACCCTGGACGATCTTCAGGGAATTGGAAGCGAAGAAAGCAAGATCGACAGTTACAAAGAAAGCGGTGGATGCCAGGCAATATCGCAGCGGGTAACCCCAACCATAGTGCACCACATAGAAAGTTAGCAGCGTGGTGATGACCATCACCAGACTGACCGAAATTCCATACGCTGCTGCTAAAGCGGTCGAAGAACCGAACAGCGTCACGGCCGCGATCACGCCGCCCAGCAGCAACCAGTTCACGACCGGTATATAGATTTGTCCGGTATCGCGAATCGACGTATGCAGAATCGACAAACGCGGTAAAAAACCGAGCTGGATCGTCTGCTTCGTCGCGGAAAACGCGCCGGTAATCAAGGCCTGCGATGCGATCACAGTGGCGGCAGTGGCCATCGCCACCATGGGAATCATCGCCCACGCCGGGGTCATCAAATAAAACGGATTTTCCGCTGCCTTGGGATCGAACAGCACGAGCGCACCCTGCCCAAAATAGTTCAGCAACAAGGAAGGCATGACGAGACTGAACCAGGCAATTCGAATCGGCCTCTTGCCAAAATGCCCCATGTCAGCATACAGAGCTTCGGCACCTGTGACACACAGAAAGACAGCGCCCAGCGTGATGAAGGCCAGCCCATAGTGATCGGCAGCAAAGGCAAAGGCATAGCCGGGTAGCACAGCCTTGAGGACCATCGGATTGTGCGCGATCTGCAGAGCGCCGATACAGGCGATGGCGAAGAACCAGATGACCATGATCGGGCCGAAAAACTTGCCAATGTCACTGGTACCGCGCCGCTGCAGCGCAAACAGCATCACCAGTACGGTCAAGGAAATGGAAACCACATAGGGTTTGGCGGCTGGGGTAACAACTTCCAGACCCTCAACGGCCGACAGTACTGAAATCGCGGGGGTGATGACGCCATCACCGAAAAAAAGCGCGACGCCAAAGACACCTATCATCAACAAGAGTCCGCGCAGTTGGGGGCGATCCCTGACCGATTGCGAGGCCAGCGCCAGCAAGGCCATCAAACCGCCCTCACCGGCGTTGTCGGCCCGCATGATCAGGACCACGTATTTCAAGGTGACGATGATGGTCAGGGTCCAGAAGAAAAGCGACAACACGCCCAGAATGTTATCGGTCGTGATCGGAACGTGGCCGCTGACAAAGACCTCCTTGAAGGCGTACAGGACGCTGGTGCCGATATCGCCGTAAACAACGCCGATGGCACCCAGGGTCAGGGCGGTGAGTGAAGACTTGGATGTGGACATCGCCTTACCCGTTGCTGTGCTCACTCGTAGACCTCGGCATCAGGATCGGTCGCTTCGAGTTCGTAGCTCGCCGCCAGCATCGCCAGGCGCGCCACCACGCCGTACATATAGAAACGATTCGGGACACTGGTGCCGGGCTTGCTTCCGGGTTGCGGCAAATGCGTGCTGTGTTCGAAGGCCAAGGGCACAAAACTCGAACCTGGGGCATTCAGATTTTCATCGACACCGCGTTCGGCGTGGATCCGATAAAAACCGCCAACCACGTAGCGATCCATCATGAAAACCACGGGCTCGGCCACCGCATCATTGACCTCCTCGCTGGTCAAAACGCCTTCTTGGATCAAAATATCCTGGCCCGGCGAACCTTCCCGGTTCGCGCTCATCTGGCTCTCGAGTGTCTTGCGCATCGCATTCATGTCTTTGGCATCGCGCAGCGTCACGATGCCCATGCCGTGCGCGGCGTCGTCGGCTTTCACCACGACAAAGGGCTTATCCTTGATTCCGTACTCCTTGTATTTGCGACGGATTTTGGTGAACAAAAGATCGACCTGAGCCTGCACCCGCTCCAGCCCTGCCTCGTCGCCGAGCTTGACCTGGGGGCATTTGTCGAACATGGGATTGATCAACCAAGGGTCTACGCCCAGCAGTTTGCCCATGCGTTTGGCCACTTCTTCGTAGCACTTGAAATGCTTGCTCTTGCGCCGCGTCGTCCAGCCCGCATGCAACGGCGGCAACAGATATTGCTCGCCAATTTCCTCCAGAATGCCCGGCACGCCGGACCCCAGATCATTGTTGAGCAGGATCGTGCAAGGGTCGAAGTCCTTGACACCGATGCGGCGCTTGCCGCGGACAACCGGCTCCAGCACCACGCTCTCGCCATTGGGTAAATCGAATTTGGTGACCTTCTTGATGGCCGGGTCGATTGAACCCATGCGCACATTCAGCCCGGCCATCTGAAAAATGCGCCGCAACTGGGCCAGGCTCGAAAGATACACGCTACTGGTCGAGCGGTTCTCCGGAATCAGCAACAAATTGCGCGCCTCCGGGCAGATCTTTTCTATCGCTGCCATCGCCGCCTGTATCGCTAGTGGCAACATTTCGGGCGTCAGATTGTGCCAGCCATCGGGGTAGAGATTGGTGGCCACCGGGGCCAGCTTGAAACCTGCGTTGCGGACATCGACCGACGTGTAAAACGGCGGCGTGTGCTCCATCCACTCCAAACGAAACCAGCGCTCGATGGCCGACATCGAATCCAGCACGCGCTGCTCCAGTTCATTGATCGGACCGTTGAGTGCGGTAACGAGGTGTGGAACCATATAGCCAATCAGTTGAGGACAGAGCTTGTTTTCACGATTTCACTTCACCGTTGCCAAGCACGACATATTTCAGCGATGTCAGGCCTTCGATGCCGACCGGACCGCGGGCGTGAAACTTGTCGGTGCTGATACCGATTTCGGCACCCAGGCCGTACTCAAAGCCGTCGGCAAAGCGGGTACTCGCATTGACCATCACACTGGCCGAATCGACTTCGCGCAAAAAGACCTGTGCATGCATATGGTCGCGCGTGATGATGACGTCGGTGTGGTGTGACGAACAGCGATTGATGTGGTCGATCGCCTGACCGACATCATCCACCAGTTTGATACTGATAATGGGCGCAAGATATTCTTCGTACCAGTCCTGTTCGGTCGCAAGTTGACAACAGCCATCACTAAGCTGAGACAGCAGGTCCAGAGCTTGTGGATCACATCGCATCTGCACTCCTTTGTCAGCATAAACCCGGCCGATCAGGGGTAAAAATGCCGGCGCCACAGAACGTGCCACAAGCAGGCTCTCAGCTGCGTTGCACGGACTGTATTTTTGCGTCTTGGCGTTGTCGGCGACCCGGATCGCCATCTCGATGTCACAGGGATCATCGACGTAGACATGGCAGTTGCCATCGAGATGCTTGATGACCGGCACCGTGGCCTCACGGCTGATGCGCTCGATCAAACTCTTGCCGCCACGCGGAATGATCAGATCGACATAGTCCGGCATCGTGATGAGCTGACCTACCAGCTCGCGGTCGGTGACTTGCACCAACTGCACGGCATCGGTTGGAAGACCGCTTTCGGTGAGTGCCTGCTGCACCAGCAGCGCGAGCGCCTTGTTGGATTCGATGGCTTCGGAGCCGCCGCGCAGGATGCACGCGTTGCCACTCTTGATCGACAGGCTGGCCGCCTCAATGGTGACGTTCGGTCGGCTTTCGAAAATCATGCCGAAAACACCGATTGGAACCCGCATCTGCCCGACCCGGATACCGCTGGGCTGCTGCCGCAAGCCAATGATTTCGCCAATCACATCGGGCATCGCCGCCAGTTGCTCGCAGCCCTGAGCACAGGTCTCAATGGCCTGGGGCGTCAGTTTGAGGCGATCAAGCATAGGCGCAGCCAGACCGGCCTGGCGCGCGCGCTCCAAATCCCTCGCATTGTCAATTTGCAGCGCTTGCGCGCTGCTGCGCAACAACGCGGCCAGCTTGCGTAGGGTCACGTTTCTGCCTGCCGCCTGAGCCTTGGCCATCTGCGCCGAGGCCGTTCTTGCCTTGCGACCCAGCGTTTGTGCGTAATCGAAGTGAGGGGTCAGCGTCATGCTTTCATTCTCTCACGAGTCACATCGTCTAACCTGCTCGCGCAGGGCTCCCAGGCAACAGACATTCGCTGCACAGCATCATTGCCAATCGCTGCAATGCCTGCCAGTTGTCGACCGGCCAATCGGCCTGCTTCAGACCCTTGACGATGCCGTCGACCTGATGCGCCGCTTGCAGCAAACTGGCCAGGGCCGCTTCACTCAGACGCGGCAGCAAGCGCTCAAACAAGCGTTCCTTCACACCCCAAACGCGTTGCTCGCGCAGGGCCAGTGGCATGGGTTGGCCGGCAGCCAGGGCGTCCTTGACGCGCTTGAGGGCACGTATGTCTTCGCTCAGGGCGTAGTGCACCAGCACTTCGGCCTCGCCTTCGGCGCGCAAACCGTCGAGCATGCGCTGCACGCGCAGTGCCTGCCCCCCCAGCACGGCTTCGGAGAGTTTGAAAACGTCATAACGCGCAACGTTCAGGACAGCACTCTCGACCTGCTCAAACGAAAGTTCGCCAGGAGCAAACAGGAGCGCCAACTTCTGGATTTCCTGATGGGCCGCGAGCAGATTGCCTTCGACCCGGTCGGCAAAGAACTGCAACAGGGCCTGCCCTTCTTCGCCAGCACGCACGCGTTGGCCCTGCAGCGCCAGCCGCTGCGCGATCCACTGCGGCAGCGCCTTGCGTTCAATCGATTCGACCTGAACTGTCACACCCAGGCTTTCGAGTGCCTCGAACCAGGCACTGCCCCGGGTGAGCTTGTCAAGGCGTGGCAGCATGATCAGGGTCAGCGTGGACTGGCTGCCTCGCGATTGCTCGGCCAGCTGTTGCAGCGCGCTACCGCCGTCCTTGCCTGGTTTTCCGGAAGGGATGTTCAGCTCAAGCAACTGCTTGTCGGCAAAAAGGCTCAGCGAGCTGCCAGCGGCTAATAGCGTGCTCCAATCGAAATGGGCGCCGGCAACTGTGTGCGAGCTGCGTTCCGTAAAACCCTGCGTCCGGGCCGCGCTGCGAATGGCATCGGCGGCCTCCTGAATCAACAGGGGCTCGTCACCATGCAGCGTGTAAAGACTTCTCAACCCCTTTTGCAAATGGTTTGTCAGTTGGTTAGGGCTTAGCTGCATGCGGCCTTTCCCCTCTCACTTCCCCGTTGGGATGATCTATTCCCCCCTTATCCCCCCCGGTGGGCTGTTTGCCCCACTCATACCCCCCCGCCCCTCTCTCGCCCCGCCGGGCGAAAGAGGGGAGCCCCATGTGGCCGCGTCTTTGAACAAGAGAAGTACACGCGCCTCGGCACGTTGCGTGCAGATTCCTATGAACAAGACCTCGGAGAGGCACTTCGCATCTTTCACACGCGGCCACATGGGGCTCCCCTTTTTCGGTTATTGGGGTCAGACACCAATTTCGCTGCGGCAAATTTGGGCTCTGACCCCAAAAACCGGGGCGGTGGGAATAAGGGGGGGAATACACCATCCCACAGAAAGAGTGA
>CAIVLG010000268.1 GCA_903906695.1 uncultured beta proteobacterium
CGCTGTCGAACTGGAATCAGCGGCTCAACACGCTTCCAAAACTCATCGGAGACTTCCCATGCTTTCGGCTTTGACATCTTCTCCTCCACACGCGGGAATCGCGCATGGAAGGTCATTATATTTTATTTACGGATACGTTCTTAGCTTGCCAGGCAGCAGCCGCTCGTGACCGCGAACAACGTGCCCCAAGCCGACAGCGATGATCTTGGGGACCGGTCATTCGTGGGCGTGTTCCGGGAAGCCGTAGCGGACACTCAAATTTGGGGCTTGCTCACTTCTACCCAGCCGTTTTCCCCTGGCACTCGTGGAGCCACCTTTCGATTTGTAGATCTCAGTCGGACTGATAATAGAATCAGCGCGCAGTCGTACTTTCTACAGTGCCAGATTTCTGCCAGTCAAATAAATGCGAGGCGAGAGAAGAACGGCACAGTGCTTGCCACCGGAGGGCTCAGCGTGACAACTCTTTTGGTCGTTCTTTCTGGGATGGCCCTCGCAACTGTAGGCGCTTACTACGCTTTCCCAACGAAAGTGGCAGGGTTCCTAATTGGGCTGGCCAGGCGGAAGGCTGGATTAATGAAAAAGACGGCGCATCTGCATGACCATGCCATCGCTTATCTGGAAGGTGGGAGTGGCTACGAGACCATCGTGCTACTGCATGGTTTTGCCGGGAATAAGGACCACTGGCTTGCAATGGCTCCGTATCTCAGAGACTACCACCTTGTGATCCCGGATCTTGCTGGTCACGGCGAGAGCTCCAAGCGCGAGGATGTCAAATACGATACGCTCCAGCAAATAGGTCGTCTGCACCAACTCGTCCGGCAGCTGCAACTCGGAAGATTCCATCTCGCTGGTAACTCGATGGGCGGAATGTTCTCTGGTGCCTATGCTGCTCGTTACCCTCAAGACGTGATCAGCGTCGGCCTTTTCAACGCCGCAGGTGTGAAATCGCCGGACCCAAGCGACGCTGATGAAATGATTGCAAGGGGTGAGAACCCGCTGAGCCTTGCAAGCGAGACTGACTTCGCGCGCTTGGCCACCATGGCTTTCTTCAAACAACCGTTCACACCCTATCCACTCAAGAGGCTGTCGATCCAGACGACCCTCGCCAATAATCCCTTCAATCAAAAGATGCTGCAGGAAATCAGTCCTGAGGCGCACAGGCTCGAAGCAGACTTGCCCAAGATCCAAGTTCCGACATTGATTCTCTGGGGCGCGGATGACAGAATTCTTAACATTTCCTGCGTGCCTGTTTTCGAAGCCGGACTGAAGAATCACCAAACCGTGATCCTGCCCCATTGCGGACATATGCCCATGATCGAGAAGCCACGGAAAACGGCAAATGCGTATCTGGCGTTTCTTAAGGGTCTGCCGAGCTAGCTTCTTGGCGCTGATTTCAGGTCGACACGCTATGGCGTTCGACAAGGATGAATTTCTGCATCTTTCCAGTCGGTGTACGCGGCAAGGCCTGCGTTTCCACGATAACCTGCTTTGGCACCTTGAAGCCAGCGAGCTGCTGGCGGCAGCGGCTCACGATGGACTCGGGCGTGACGGTCGCCCCGGCCCGCGGCACCACTACAGCCGTTACGCGCTCGCCCCAGAGTTCATCCGGCAGTCCGATGACAGCACAGTCGAGAACCTCGGGGCAAGACAGGATCACATCCTCAACGTCGGCCGCGTAAACATTCTGCCCACCAGTGACGATCATGTCCTTCTTGCGGCCGCGAATCGTCAGATAGCCTTCCTCGTCAAGCGTACCAAGATCGCCGGTGTGCACCCAGCCGTCGCGAAAAGTCTCGATCGACTTTTCCGGGTTCTCGTGGTAAGCGGTGGCACTGCCGGGCGAGCGTCCCACGATCTCGCCGATCAAACCGGGCGCGAGCACTTCGCCCTGGTCGTTGACAACGCGGACCTCGGTGTGCAGGATGGCACGCCCCACCGATCCGGGACTGCGCTTTCGGTCATCGGGCGTGCTGACCACCAACGTACCGGTCTCCTGGAGCCCGTAATACTCGTAGATAGGCACCTTTATCTTGGTGGCGATTTGCTGCCGGATCGTCGCCGGCAGCATTGCACCGGCAAATACCAGCGCTCGCAGCGACGACAGTTCGTGCCGCTCAAGTCCCTCGCTCGCGAGAATCATTGCAATCATGGTGGGCACGAGGTTGCTGATCGTGACTCTCTCCTTCTCGATTAGTTGCAGCGATCGTTCCACGTCGAAGTTCATGATCACGTTGCGAATTCCGTACATCATGCCGGCAGCAGCCCAAGCAAAGCCGACCCTGCCGAACATCGGGAACACGGTGAGGATCACATCTTGCTGACTGAGATCGAAAGCATGAAACATGTTCATCAGCGTGGCGTTGTTGTACTGAGTGAGCACGTAGCACTTGGGCATGCCGGTGGTGCCAGACGTCAGGTTGAAATAGAAAGGATCGGCTTCTTCTATCTCCACCTGCGGCTCGCTCGCCTCCGAGCTGTCGAGCAGCGACTCGTAATGCAGCGGCGAAGTCTTCGCGCTCGTGGCCAGGGGCAGGCTGTCGGCACCGATCATCACCAGATGGGAGAGGGTTGGCAAGTCACGCAAAGCCTGCGCCGCCACATCCGCGAAGGCTGCATCACAAATCAGCGCACTTGCATTGAGGCCGCGCATCAGCCCCAGCAACTCGGGCTTGGCCAAGCGGTAATTGAGCGGTATGCCAACGAGACCGGTCTTGGCCAGCGCGAAAAATATCTCGACTATCTCCACCCGATTCGTCGAAAGAAAGGCGACGACCTCGCCCTTTTTCAAGCCCAATCCCGACAGGCCATTGGCAAGCCGGTTGCAGCGCTGATTGACCTGTCGAAAGTTGAAGCGGCGTTCGGTGGCGCTGCAATAGAACGCCTCGCGTTCGCCGAAGCGCAGCGCTGCAGTCACCAGAATATTGCCAACGACGAATTTACCCATGCCGCGTTTCATTGTCATAGTGCTCTCCGGTTGTCTTGCTGAAGTGAAGCCCCTATTCTTTCTCACTCCAGCGATTACTCGGTAGGACTAAATTGCAGATTGACGTCATTTGCCAATAAATTGATGCGATTTGCAAACCGCCTTCATCTCCGCCTCATTAACATGAAGACAGCCATCCGGGCATCGCCGATGGATGAGCTATTACCAATAATGGAGACAGACATGGATGAGCGTATGAAAATCGCGTTGAAGGCAATGCTTTCGTGCTGTGCCTTCGGAGTTTGCGGGCATGCAGTTGCGGCAGACGACCCCACTACGACCGTGGAAGGAACAAAATCTGCTGAGAGAAACTCGACCACAATCCCGACCGTGGTCGTGACTGCGGAGCGGCGCGCACAGCCTTTGCAGGCGATTCCGATGTCGATCCAGGCCTTCAATTCAGAGGACTTGGAAAGGGCAGAAATAAAGGACTTGCTGGACCTCCAGATCCTCGCGCCTGGACTGGTCGTAACCAGTAACGCGGGTCTTGGGCAAATCTACATCCGCGGCATTGGCAGCGATATCGTGGGTGCCGGACTCGAAGGCGCGGTTGCCGTCTATGTTGACGGGGTCTATCAGAGTCGACCCGGATCACAACTGCTCAAGTTTGTGGACGTGGCACGGGTCGAGGTTATGAAGGGACCGCAAGGAACCCTGTATGGAAGAAATGCGACCGGCGGGGCCATCAATATCGTTTCCAAGGACCCAAGCAGGGAGAGTGAAGGACAGTTTGATGCCCAGTTGGGCAGCTTCAATCAGAGAGAGTTGCGAGGCACGGTCAGCGGCCCCCTGTCCCCAGGTGTTGCCTACGGCCGCCTGAGCTTTCTTTATAGCAAGGATGACGGTTATACGCAGAACATCAAGCTCAACCAGCGCGGAAACAGCAACGACATGTCGGGTGTGAGAGGCGCCATTGAGTTCACTCCCACACCAGATCTCGGTGTCCTGATCAATGCCCGCTACAACGACTCGAAGACGACACCCATGCTCAATCCTCTGTCTCCAGAGGTGAATCCGATGTTTACCAAATACAAAGCCACCGTGATCAACGATCCGTTTACGGTGATGCAGGACTCTGAGAGTCGCACTGAGGCAACGCAGTCGGCTCTTGACGCAACCATCCGGTACAACCTGGGCTGGGCCCGTTTTACCTCGGTGACATCGACCACCAGCCTCAAAGGCAATGCCTACATGGACATCGATGCAACCGAAATCCCAATGTTGAACAGCATTCCCAGCCCCGAGGATACGAAGTACTGGACGCAGGACTTTACCCTGTCTTCGAGCAGCAACGGCCCCTGGGAGTGGACAGCGCTGGCTTCCTTCCTGCATCAAAATACCGATTGGAACTTAAACCTCGCCCTTCCTTTGGCGAAGATCGTCAGCACCAATTTTTCTTCAAACACGAGCGACGCTTACGGCATCGGTGGTCAGGCGAGCTACTCGCTTGGAAACGGCGTCAAGTTCACCGCCGGTACCCGTTACAGTAGCGAAACCAAGAAGATCCAGGCAGTCGACAAGACGATTCTCAATGGCACTACGATCGCGACCCAGACCCAGGACGATCAGCAGACATGGAGTGCCTGGACGCCAAAGTTTGTCGCCGAATACTCACCGGCGCGTGGCTTGCTATGGTTCGCCTCTGCCACCAAAGGGTTTAAGAGTGGCGGCTACAACACGGCAACCATCAGTCCGGCAATCAAACCAGAGTATGTAACCAACTATGAAGCGGGCTTGAAGTCCGCGTGGCTCAACAACCGACTCATTTTCAACGCCTCCGCTTTCCAGGCCAAGTACGAAGACATGCAATTGCAGTTTACGACCAAGAATGCCGCAGGGGCTTTGGTCGCGGTCACCACGAATGCAGCCGAGGCCACGAGCAAAGGGATTGATCTTGAATTTGTTGCCAAACCGACGCCCAGGCTGCAACTGTCGGGGGGTGCACAGTTTCTGAATGCCAGGTTTGACAAATTCCTCGCAGGCAATCCGATGAATCCTGCCGAGGGGGTAGTGGACCGCGCCGGTAACCCCATGAATCGGGCACCCGATTCAACTTTCAGCTTTTCCGCACAATACACATGGCCATCAGCCTTTGAAGGGAAAGACGTGACGCTGCGGGGCGATGCCTACAACAGATCCAGAATCTATTACACAACCTTCAAGGATCCGTATGCCAGCGAGGAATTGGGAACTGTCTTGAACGCGCAGCTCTCATTCGAGCCGACCGGCACCAGCGGGTTTTATGGGTCCGTTTTTGTGAAGAATATTACGGACAAGCACTACACGGAAGATATCCTGGCGTCCTCCACCGTCGGCTACATTTCTTACATGGCGCCACCGCGCACTTTTGGGGTGCAGATCGGCTACAGGTATTGAGTAGGCCTGCGGCACATTGGCCGATTTTGCAAGCGCCTCGAATGCGGGAACCGCAATGACACAAAGAATGATTCTGGAACGCAACGTGCCTGTGCCCATGCGCGACGGTATCGTTCTTCGAGCCAATGTCTATCGCCCTGAAACCGACGATCCGGTGCCGGCGTTGCTGTGCCGTTTGCCCTATGGCAAGGACGTACCTCAAAATGTCATCGTCGTGCTCGATCCGGTCAAGGCCACTGAAGCCGGCTATGCCGTCGTTTATCAGGACACGCGGGGACGTCACAAATCAGATGGCAATTTCTATCCTTTCGTCAACGAGGGGGTGGACGGCTTCGACAGCGTTGAATGGTTGGCGGCCCAGCCCTGGTGCAGTGGTGCCGTCGGCATGTTCGGCGGTTCGTATCACGGCTCCACCCAGTGGCTTGCCGCCGCGCAGCGCCCGCCTCACTTGAAGGCGATCGCACCCTTTATCGCACCGTCTGAAGTTTACGAGGGCAATATGTACCAGGGCGGCGCCTTTCAGCTGGGCCTGGCGATCTGGTGGGCCATCTACATGGGGATGGACAGTGCGACGCGACCGGGTGCCTCGGGCAAACCCGATCTCCCTCAGGTCGGGCGGTTCATCGCGGCGATGGACCGGATCGGCGCCGAGTATGGGCATTTGCCTCTGGCGGAATTGCCGCTCCTGCGCGACAGCGGGGTCACGTCTTATTACTTCGATTGGATCGCGCACAGCAGCGACGACGACTACTGGCAGTCCTTGGCCTGGAACCGCCGCTATCCCGGGATCGATGTGCCGGCGCTCAACATGGGTTGCTGGTATGACCTGCTGGTCAATGGAACGCTCGAAAATTTTGTGCGCATGCGGCAAGAGGGCGGGACCGAAGCAGCACGTGACGGCCAGCGCCTTCTGATCGGTCCATGGTCCCATGGCTATGTTGGCGGCTATTTTGTTGATCGGGACTTCGGCCTGATGTCGGCGATGGAGGCTATCGACCTCACCGGCATCCAGGTCCGGTTCTTCAATCGTCACCTGAAGAACGAGACGCCGGCATCTGAAGCACCCGTCAGAATCTTCGTCATGGGAGAGAACCGCTGGCGTGACGAGCAGGAATGGCCTCTGGCAAGAACCCAATACACGAAGTGGTTCCTCCATAGCGCGGGTGAAGCGAACACGGCGGGCGGTGGCCTATCGGTTGCGACGCCGGTTGAAGAACCACAGGATCACTATGTTTATGACCCGGGCAATCCGTGTCCAACGGTGGGCGGTCCCAGTTTGCTGCCGGGGCTTCGCGTTGCGGCCAACGCCGGTCCACGCGACCAAAACTCGGCCGAAGCGCGCCCGGATGTGCTGGTTTATACCTCGCAGCCGCTGGCGCAAGCTTTTGAGGTGACGGGCCCGCTCAGTCTTACCCTCTACGCCGCAAGCACTGCGCCCGACACCGACTTTGTCGCGCGCTTATGCGACGTCACGCCCGAGGGCAAATCGATCATCCTGCAGGAGGGTATTCTGCGCGCGCGGTTCCGCGAGGGGACGCAGCAGCCCAAACTGATCACGCCGGGCCAGATCTACGAATACCGCATCAACCTGGTCGCCACCAGCATCGTCTTCTTCCCCGGCCATCGAATTCGCGTCGATATCACCAGCAGTTCTTTTCCTCGCTTTGACGTCAACACCAACACTGGCAATCCGCTGGGTGTCGATGGACCCGGCGACATCAGGACCGCCCAGCAGACGATCTTTCACGACGCCGCGCGCCCATCACACCTGCTATTGCCGGTGATTCCGCGCGCGTGACTCAAGCGAGAAGCTTCCTGGCGATCAGGTCCTTCATGATTTCGTTGGTGCCGCCGACGATCTTCTGCACCCGTGCGTCGGCATAAAGGCGGGCAATCGGGTACTCTTCCATGTAGCCGTAGCCGCCGAATAGCTGCAGACACTCGTCGGTAACCCGGCACAGCTGCTCAGTGCACCACCATTTCGCCATGTAGGCAGCCTCGACGTCGAGTTTGCCGTCCAAAAGGCGCTGAATGCAGTCGTTGACAAAGGTGCGAACGACGTGCGCCGTAGTGGCGCATTCGGCCAACTTGAAGCGCGTATTTTGAAAATCCGCCAGCGCTTGTCCGAACGCCTTGCGCTGCTTCGTATAGTCGACCGTCAGGTCGACCGCGCGCTCGATGACCGCCGCCGCCGCAACCGCCAACAGGGTCCGTTCGTAGGGCAATTGACTCATGAGCTGCACAAATCCCTGGCCCTCCTCGCTTCCCAGAAGATGACCACGCGGCACTCGCACCTTGTCGAAAAACAGCTCACAGGTATCCGAAGCGTGCTGACCTAGTTTGCCGAGCTTGCGCCCGACGGAAAAACCGGCCAGGTCCTCAGTTTCCAGCACTATCAGGGAAACGCCGCGACTACCGGGGCCACCCGTGCGAACCGCAACCACCAACAGATTTCCTGTGGCTCCATTGGTAATGAATATCTTCGAACCATCGATCACATAGTCGTCGCCGTCACGGCGCGCGGTCGTCCTGAGCGCCTTGAGATCCGAGCCGCATCCGGGTTCGGTCATCGCAATGCCGGCCAGCATATCGCCGCCGGCAAGCTTGGGGAGCCAGCGCTCCTTCTGTTCCTCGGTTCCGTAGTCAAGGATGTAATGCGAGACGATCGAGTGGACGCCGATGATGGTCGGTATCTCAGCCTTCGCCAGCTCGTCTGCCACCACGAGTTGATAGGCTAGCGTGGCGCCTGAGCCGCCATAGCGCTCTTCGATTTCCGGCAACAGGGCACCGATGGCGGCCAGCGGACGCCAGGCTTCACGGGGAATGAACCCCTGTTTTCGCCAGCCCTCAAGTCCTGGGGACAGCTCCGCGGCAATGACGCGCCGTACCTGATCCCGAAAAGACTCAATCTCTTCGTCCATCCACGGATGTTGGTGCAATTGGGGCAAGATGTTCATGGGACTATCCTCGGTGGAAAACCGTGCGCATCAAGAACCCGTAAAAACGGGGATGCGCTTCTCAGTGAAGGCACGAACACCCTCCTGGAAATCCGAGCTGCGTGCACAATCCGACAGAATTTGGCGTTCCAGATTGAGTTGCGCCAGGAGCTCGCCGGACTGCAGGGCGTTGCACAATTTCTTGATGCCACCAAGCGATCCTGGAGCCGAGCATGCCAATCGCTTCACCAACGCTTCTGCGGCATCCGCCAAGGCATCCACCGGATAGAGCGCATCGACCACACCGGCCTTCAAACAATCCTCGGCGTTGACGGTTTCGCTGAGCATCAGCCATTGCTTGGCGCGCACAGCCCCGATTCGGCGGGACAAAAAATAGGACACACCAAGATCTGGGGTAACGCCCAGAGCTGAATAGCCGGTACGCAATTTCATCGACGTGGCGCCAAGCACAAAGTCTGCGCACAAGGCCAGGGCAATGCCGGCACCGCCGACCGGGCCGCTGACCGCGGATACGACCGGAATGGGTCCAGTGGCGAGTCGGTACAACGCCGGATTGGCGACTTCGAGCGTACGGTCAACCTCCAAATGAAAGTTCTGGCCAGCGGCAAGCATCCAGCCGATGTCACCGCCAGCGCAGAACACACTCCCCTGTGCTGACAGCAGCACGACCCGAGGCGCTAACGCGATGACCTCGTCAATCGCGCGCGCCAAGGCGCTCAAGAGAGCGAAATTCAGGGCGTTGGACTTTTCCGGACGCTGCAGAACAATATGGCCGACTGCGTCCACCACGCCCCAGGCAACACTGTCTTCTGCCTTCATCGGCGCTCCTTTGTGTTCGACTCAACGCTGAAGAATGACGACGGAACTTACGCCGGGAGCACCATACACCTGGCACAGGCCATTCTTCGGACTGTTAGCTACCTGGTGCCCAGTGGCGTCGCCGCGGAGTTGAAGGCAGGTTTCATAGACCTGTCTGAGAGCCGACGCTCCGATCGGTTCACCATTGGCCATCAGCCCGCCGTCGGTATTGATCGGAAGGAAGCCATCAATGCCGGTGCTGCCATCCTGGATCAGCCTTTCCTGTTCTCCATTTGAGCAGAGACCGGTTTCCGCCATGTGCATGATCTCGTTGCCCGGCTCGGAGTCTTGGACTTGCGCAATCTGGATTTCATCCGGACCTATGCCCGCCATGTCGCAGGCCGCCTTGGCCGCGATGGTCGTTGGGCTGGGCGCATTCTCCAGAGGCTTTGAAGGTGAGAAGACCTCCAGCGATCCGAACTGTCGTGTGCGCAAAGCGTAGCCCTTGATGTAGACCGGTTTCCGGGTGAGGCGGCGCGCGACATCGCCTTTGCAAATGACGATGGCGGCGGCACCTTCCGATGGCGAGCAAACCATGTATTGACGGAAAGGCAGGTTGATTACCCTGGAGTTGGCAATCGTCTCGTAATCCATCTCGCTACGGCGCCAGGCCTTGGGATTGAGCGACCCATTGTGGTAAGCCTTCATCGCCACCTTGACCAGCGAGTCATTTGAAATTCCGTAGTCGTGCATATAGCGCTGCGTCTTCATGGCGAAAAACTGGACCGTGGTCAGGAAGCCGATCTCGCCGTACCAGTTGTCTACATTCCATTCCTGCGCATTCAGGCCAAACATGCCGCGCAGATGTTTGTCGTAGCCGACCACCAGGGCAATATCCGCCAGTCCGGACTGGATGCTCATGCAGGCATTGATGAGGGCACTGCCGCCGGTTGCACATCCGCCCGATACGTTGGTGAACGGTATGCTTCGCAGGCCGAGCCGCGAGACCAGGGAGTCGGCGAACCTGCCGTCCTTGCTTGCGCCACATGCATATTGAATGTCGTTCCAACCAAGTCCAGCGTCGGCCAATGCCTCGCGGATCGCGAATACCGCCATGTCGGCCTCGGACTTGCCGTCGTGACGTCCAAACGGATGGAGCCCAATTCCTGCAATCGCCAAATCGTTCATCAAACACCTCGCTACTACTGCCTTAACGTCTCGGAAATTCTCTGTCAGGATTTCAAGTCATGCGCCTACTGGACGAAACGCATAGATCATGATTTCGCGGTCGCCGTCTTCCCGATATTTGACAATCTCAAGTTCCATCGGCATGCCAATCTTCAACCGCGTCTCATCGTCCACCAGAAGCCGGGACTCGACCATCACCTGGCCCGGGAGTTCGACGTAGCCAACATAGTAGGGTTTGAATGTTTCCTCGGTATCGCCTGCCGTATAGGGTGGCTTGGGACGAAAACTCTGGGATGTCCATGTCCAAAGCGTTCCCTTGCTTTCTAAGTCGATTTCGGTCAGCGTCTCCGCGCCACACTTTGGACAACAATCGGCCCTTGGGAAGGTAATATTTCCGCAGTCCGCACACCGGCTGCCAAGCAAGCGCGGCCGATCCGAAGGCCAGGTAAACAATCCGGGAGAGATAGGAACTTGTCTGCTGTCATTCATTGTTCCGTGCCTTTGCTGATTCAGATGCCGCAGGTTCATGGCAATCACTATATTGGCAGGCCGGCGAATCCTCAATGGCAAATCGCATCAAGAAATTGACAATGGACGTCAATCGTCTGCGTCCCGCTCGCGATTGACTGCAGATCAGACTATCAAGCTGTGCCGCGCCGGTAGACACCGGGAGAACTGCCAGTCCAGCTCCTGAAGGCTCGCTGGAAAGCTGTATCCTCGCCGAAGCCCAGTTCATCGGCGAGGTCGGGCAGCGAGACTTCGCTTGTATTGAGCTGCATGATGGCGATGTCACGCCGCAAGGCGTCTTTGACTCCCTGAAATGTCTTTCCTTCGGCGGCCAGGCGGCGTTGCAGTGTGGAGGGTGACATATGCAGGGCCTGTGCTGCATCGCCGAGACCAGGCCACTGCGGCTTGGTGCGCAGGAGGTAGTCGCGCACGCGCGCGCTGACCACGTTGAGATCGCGCTGCGGTACCAGGATGTCGGCCTGAACATGGGTCAGATAGTCTCGCAAATCCACTTCTCCGCGGGGAATCGGCTTGGCCAGCAAGGTCGCATTGAACCAGAATCCTGAGGATTCCTGGTTGAAGCGCAGCGCTGCCGGGAAGACCTTGCTGTAACTGCTTGCGTATGTCGGCATCTCGAAGGCAAAGTCGAAGCGTGCTACCTTGATCTTGCCAGCAATAAGCCACGCAAGCGTCCTCCAGATTGTCCTCAGAATATGCTCGTGCAGACCGATGCGCTGCTCAATCGAGGGGTTGACGAAGCGCAGTATGAATCCGGCAAGTTCGCCATCGCGGGCAAGCTCCAGCACCAGGTCATCCTGCAAGAGACGGAATGTGCTTGCATACCGCCTCATGCCATCCGCCAGCGTGTCCGCGCTGATCGCTGAGCGAAGCATCAGCGCGTAGCTGCCGCGTTTCAATGGGCGTGACAGAAAGCCAAGCAACTCATCGTCGAGGCGCTCTGTCAGGGACTTGTACAACGCCAGGAACTGCTCGTAAGTAACCCGGGAACCACTCTCGTCCAGCAGCTCGGGTGAAATGTCTGCGTCGGTGAGGAAAACTGCGACTGAATGGCCGTCGGCTACCAGCCCGGAAAGCAGGCCGTGGACAAAGACGATCGGTATGGTGACAAGTGACGCAAGCATGGATAGTCAGGAACCCGGCGATTGACGCTTTTTGCAAGTAATTTGATGTGTTTGGTAGGTGAGTTTTTGTCGAACATTCTTACCATACAGAGCCGTATTCCGCCTTTCGTGGCAGGAACTGGAATCCAGCGCAGAAGCTTGCATTTAGTTCAGTCTCAAGGAAATCATTCTATGTCGTCAGCCAATTTTGGACTCAAAGGGCGCAAGGTCCTGGTGACTGGTGGCGCCAGCGGTATCGGTTACGCGGTGGCACAAGCGCTCGTTGTTGAAGGCGCCCATGTGGCAATCAACGATTTGGATCTCGTTCGCGTCAAATCGGCGGCGGCATCGGTTGGAGCAGCACGAGGTATCGCCGGCGACGTTTCCAGCGAATCGGATGTCGAAAGGCTTTTTGAAGAGACGGTTTCCACCCTGCGGGGGCTTGACGGACTGGTCCACTGTGCCGGCATTATGGAAAAGGTTGCGGGCACCAAGAGGCAAAGTCTTGCAGAGTGGCGTCGCGTCATGGAGGTCAATTTACAAAGCGTGTTCTTGTTGTGTCGCCAGGCCGCACAAGTCATGGAGCAGGGATCTTCGATTGTCAATGTGTCATCGGTCGCGGGAATCTGTGCGATACCCGCATCGAACGCCTATGGCGTGAGCAAGTCGGCTGTCATCATGATGACGCGGACGCTGGCCTGCGACTTTGCCAGGTATGGACTGCGGGTCAATGCCGTTGCGCCCGGCACTATAAGTACCCCACTGCTGGACGACACATTCGACAAGATCCCCGTGTCCAAGAATGCCTGGCTAAGCAGAACCCCCATGGGTAGGGTGGGACGACCTGAGGAAGCCGCAGCTGCCATTCTGTTCTTGCTGTCGGATGCCGCAAGTTTCATCACGGGCGCCACGCTGCCGGTCGACGGTGGGTGGACCGCATTTGGTGGCGCGGGCGCCGCCAGCCAAGAGAGCTGACGGTCTTGTGGTTTGGTGGCAGAGCAAGGTAAGAGTGTGCAAGGCATGATAGGTGGAAGAACAATATTGGAGGCTAGACCGGACGAGGTAGTGCCTCTGCTGCGTGTGCAAAGAATCAGCGTGCGTTTCGGTGGCATCACCGCTCTGAGCGATTTGTCGTTTGACGTGGGTGAACGCGAGATCCGCGGCATCATTGGTCCCAACGGAGCCGGCAAGACAACGCTCTTTAACTGCCTGTCGCGTTTCTACACGCCAACCGAGGGTGAAATGTTCTTTGACGGGCAAGCGCTAGGTGGACTGCCCCGCTGGCGCATGGCAACGCTCGGCATCGGGCGGACCTTCCAGAACCTGGCTCTGTTCCCACAGATGAGCGTGCGCCAGAATATCGGCATTGGCGGTCACCGGCTTATGCGCAGCGGATTCATCGCAGGCGCGCTGCAATTGCGCAGCGTACGAAAGGAGAACGCCGAACTGGCTGCCGAGGCAGACCGGTTGATGGATCTGCTTGACCTTCGCGGCAGCGCCGATACTGCTGTGAAGGATCTGCCGTTTGGTACTCAAAAGCGTGTGGAACTCGGGCGGGCGCTGGCCAGCCGGCCACGACTTTTGCTGCTCGACGAGCCCGCGGCTGGCCTGAACCATGGCGAGGTCGAAACTTTGATCAATCTGCTGCTCGACATCCGCGAGCGCTTCAGCCTGTCCGTGCTGCTGGTCGAACACCATATGAACATGGTGATGCGCGTTTCCGACCGCGTGGTGGCACTCGATTTCGGGCGCAAGATTGCGGATGACTTGCCGGCACTTGTCCAACAAAATCCGGAAGTAATCCGAGCCTACCTTGGTGCGCAGGCGTCATGAAGATGATCCTCAAGGTTGTCAACCTGCGGGCTCGTTATGCGCTGCAGGATGTGCTGCATGGCATCAACTTCGAAGTCGCGGAGCATGGCATCACAACCCTGCTGGGTGCCAACGGTGCAGGCAAGACCACCACCTTGCGTGCGATTTGTGGCCTGGTGCGGACCGAGGGCGACATTGTTTTCGACGGCGAGCCGATCCAGCGGCGACCGACCGAGCAGATCGCGCGCGCCGGCATTGCACACGTGCCCGATGGTCGAGGTACTTTCCTTGAATTCAGCGTGGATGAAAACTTGCGACTGGGTGCCTACCTGCGACGCGACAAGGACGGCATAGCAAACGATCTGGAGCGGGTTTTCCATTACTTTCCGCGGCTCAAGGAGAGACGCACTCAGCAGGCAGGGTCACTGTCTGGCGGAGAGCAGCAGATGCTTGCTGTGTCACGGGCGATGATGCTGAGACCCAAGCTGCTGGTGCTCGATGAGCCCTCATTTGGGCTCGCACCGCTGGTCGTCCGCGATCTTTTCGATATCTTCCGAACGCTCAACAAGCAGGAGGGCATCAGCATTCTCATCGTTGAGCAGAACGCCAGGATGGCCCTCGATCTTGCAGACCAGGCCTATCTTCTGGAAACGGGGCTCTGCGTGATGTCTGGCCCTGCCGCAAGCTTGCGCGACGATGAGCAAATTCGTCGTTCCTACCTCGGCTACTGAGAACATCTTATGGATACTCTTCTTCAGCAAGTGCTCGTTGGCCTGTCTACTGGCAGTATCTATGCAGGCCTGGCCCTGGCCCTGGTCATGATCTACCAGTCGACGCATCTTGTGAACTTCGCACAAGGCGAGATGGCCGTGCTATCGACCTACCTTTGTTGGAGCTTGCTGGACATCGGCATGCCCTACTGGGGAGCTTTCGCGCTGACTTTGTTGGCTTCATTCGCTATTGGAATGGCGATTGAGCGCGCAGTGATTCGCCCGCTTCGCAATGCACCGATGTTGTCGGTCGTGATCGCCTTCATCGCCTTGCTGCTCACTACTAACAGCCTGGTTGGGTGGGTCTTCGGTTATGACGTTCGTCCAATGCCGAGTCCGTTTCCCAGTACGCCGATGTTCGGTGGGCTGGTATCAGCACACCAGGTTGGCGCGCTGGGCATGACCATTGTCATGCTGGTATCACTGTACGCCTTCTTTAGATACACACCGCTCGGACTTGCCATGCGAGCGGCGGCGCGAAATCCGGTGTCGGCGCGGCTGGTTGGAATCCGGGTTGGCTGGATGCTGGGCCTTGGCTGGGGGTTGGCGGCGGCCATCGGCGCCGTGGCCGGCATGATGATCTCACCATCGGTATACCTCGAACCCAACATGATGTCGGCGATTCTGCTGTACGCTTTTGCCGGTGCGCTGCTGGGCGGCATCGACAGCCCGCTGGGCGCTGTCATCGGTGGCTTGCTGGTCGGTGTGATAGAAAACTTGGCCGGAACCTACCTGATTGGCACCGAGCTCAAATTGACTGTGGCATTGCTGCTGATCGTCGGCGTGCTGGTCGTCAAACCCAGCGGCCTGATGGGTCGCACCGTGGTGGCGAGAGTCTGACCATGAGTACGGGTGCACAAGCAACCATGACAAGCCTGCAGCGCGGCTTGCTGGCCGCGATGGTGGTGGGGGTCGCTGCCTCTTCGTTCGCGCTGAAGGACTACCGCCTCTACCAGTTGACGCAGGTCCTGTCCTATGCGATTGCACTGTTGGGACTCAACTTGCTAACCGGCTACAACGGACAAATATCGCTCGGTCATGGTGCCTTCTTTGCCATTGGCGCGTATTCGGCTGCGATACTGATCGGTCAGTTCGGTGTGCCCTATCCTATAGCCTTGTTGCTGGCAGGCTTGATCTGTTTTGTGTTCGGACTGTTGATCGGGTTGCCTGCGCTGCGCCTGGAAGGGCTTTACCTCGCGCTCGCCACCTTTGCGTTGGCAGTTACGGTGCCGCAGGTCCTCAAAAGCAAGATGATCGAACGCTGGACAGGCGGCGTGCGGGGCCTGAATCTTGAAAAACCCACAACACCTCTAGACTTGCCGCTCAGCCCCGACCAGTGGCTATTTCTGGTGGCCTTAGGCATCGCCATTGTGATGTTCATTCTTGCCCGAAACCTCCTTGCGAGTCGAGTTGGTTCGGCACTGATGGCGATTCGCGAGCACCCGCTGGCAGCCGAAGCGATGGGAATTGACAGCGCGCGTTACAAGACGTTGGTCTTCGGGGTGAGCGCGCTTTACACCGGGATAGCGGGCGCTCTGAGCGCGCTGTCGGTGCAGTTTGTTGCACCGGACAGCTTCACTAGCTTTCTTTCATTAAGCCTGTTGGTGGGCATCGTCGTGGGCGGGCTCGGCACGCTTTCCGGTGCCATCTACGGGGCTTTCTTTATTCAGTTCATTCCCAACCTGGCTGATTCGGTTTCCAAGGCTGCCCCGACCGCCGTCTACGGTGCCCTGATGCTGACGTTTGTGTTTGCCATGCCCGCCGGTATCGCCGGCGCGCTTACCTCCCTGCAGCGATGGGCCAGGCACTGTTGCACAAAGCGCGCAGCGACCCCAATGCGCATTAACCGGGCTTGACGCCCATAACCACTGAAGGAGATGACCATGAAAAAGCGCTTTACATTTCGCGGACGACTGATGCCGGTTCTCGCGGCCCTCGGGCTGGCTTTGGGCGTTTGCACAGCCTACGCGCAGAAGAAATATAGCCCGGGAGCCAGCGACACCGAGATCAAGATTGGTCAGGCCGCACCCTATAGTGGGCCGGCCTCGGCTTACGGCGCGATTGGCAAGGTGGTGGTTGCCTACATGAAGAAGATCAATGACGAAGGAGGGATCAACGGGCGCAAAGTCACTGTCATCAGTCTGGATGACGCCTTTAGCCCTCCCAAGACCGTGGAACAGGTTCGCAAGCTGGTCGAAAGCGAGCAGGTATTGTTCGTCAACACCATCGGCAGTTCGACGACCGCTGCTGTCCGAAGCTACCTCAATATACGCAAGGTGCCACAGCTCTTCGTTAGCAGTGGTGCGACCATGTGGGGCGACTACAAGAACTTCCCGTACACCATGGGCTTCAACGCAACCTACCGCGCAGAAGGTGTCGCCTTTGCGAATTACCTGCTCAAGGAGAAGCCAAGTGCAAAGGTTGCAGTGCTATACCAGAACGACGACTTCGGCAAGGACGTGCTTGAAAATTTCAGACAAGGTCTGGGCGACAAGGCCAAGAGCATGATCATTGCTGAAAAGTCCTACGAGCTGACTGACCCCACTGTGGATTCCCAGCTCGTCACCCTGAAGGGCTCGGGTGCGGACGCCTTCTTGAACCTCACCACACCAAAATTCGCGGCCCAGTCGATCCGCAAAATTAGGGAGATGGGCTGGACACCGCTGCACATCATCAGCAACGTGAGCGCCTCGGTAGGCTCGGTGCTGACGCCAGCCGGCCTGGACAACGCAAAGGACATCATCACCAGCGCCTACGTCAAGGATCCGACGGATGTGCAGTGGGCCAACGACCCGGGCCTCAACGAGTGGCGTGCATTCATGAAGAAGTACTACCCTGAAGGAAATCTCGGGGACTGGATCAATGTGTATGCCATGGCTATGGCGCAGGCGATGGTGCAAACGCTCAAACAATGCGGTGATGACCTCACCCACGAAAACGTGATGAGACAGGCCGCCAACCTGAAGCAATTGGAGCTACCCGGCCTGCTGCCTGGAATTCGACTGGACACTGGTCCCAATGACTATTACCCGATTGAGCAGCTTCGTCTGGCGCGCTTCAATGGCGCTCAATGGGTACTGTTCGGCGACCTGCTTAGCGGAAAGTAGACTCACCACAACTCGTGATAGCCAATAAGTGCTGCACCGGAGACCACTATGACCCCAACATCCATGAGTTCACCGCGTCAGTCTTACACCGAAGCCTATGCCAGCTTTGACCTCAGGACGGCATTCTCGGTCCTGTCACGGGACCCGAATACAGGCTTAAATGCCTGCATTGAATGCTGCGACAGATATGCAGGTTCCGAGCGCGTGGCTTTGATGTGGGAAAGCCAGAACGGGCACAGCGAGACCTATACGTTTGATCAACTGAAAGAACTGTCTGCTCGCTTTGCCAATTTGTTGTTAGCCGCTGGCGTTAAATCAGGCGATCGGGTAGCGGGGCTTTTGCCCCGCACACCAGAGTTGTTGATTACCATTTTGGGAACTTGGCGGGCTGGCGCGGTATATCAACCGCTATTTACTGCGTTCGGGTCAAAGGCTATCGAATATCGTGTACGCGCGTCAAACGCTAAGGTAATTGTGACCGACGCTGTGAACCGCGTAAAGCTTGATGAGATTGAAAACCTCCCACCCATTGTGACCGTTTGCAGGAGCGACGGTGATGCCGGTGCGGCCCAGGACCTCAATTTCTGGACTGAGGTCCGGCACCGTGCTCCCGTATTCGATCCAGTCATTCTCAGCGCTGACGCTCCGTTCTTGATGATGTTCACATCAGGCACCACTGGGCTGGCCAAGCCACTGTTCGTCCCGCTTAAGGCGGTAGCCGCATTTGTGGGGTATATGCGCCAAGCTGTAGATTTACGGGCAGAAGACTCGTTTTGGAATATTGCCGATCCTGGCTGGGCCTACGGCTTGTATTACGCGGTCGCCGGACCGCTTGCAATGGGACATTCCACGCTGTTCTATGAAGACGCATTTTCGGCTGACAGTCTGGTTCGGGTGATCCAAAAATACAAGGTGACCAACCTGGCCGGTTCGCCGACGGCGTTTCGTTCGCTCATCGCGGTCGGCCCTGAGTCCGTGCAAGCCATAAAAGGACATCTGCGCGTAGTGAGCAGTGCTGGCGAGCCTCTGAATCCAGAAGTAATCCGGTGGTTTGCGAAGCATCTGGCAGTACCGATTAATGATCATTACGGTCAAACCGAGCTGGGTATGGTTCTGTGTAATCATCATGGCCTCGATCACCCAGTGCATATGGGCGCAGCGGGCTTTGCAACACCTGGCTATCGGGTCGTTGTGGTTGATGACGCTTGCGTCGAACTAACAGCCGGCAAGCCTGGGGCACTGGCCGTAGATCGAACCCGATCACCACTGTTGTGGTTCAGCGGTTACGAGGGTATCGAAACTCCTTCTCTGGGCGCCACCTACTACCTAAGCGGTGACACGGCAGAGTTAAACGAGGACGGAAGCATCAGCTTCGTGGGACGTGCTGATGATGTCATCACGTCTTCTGGATATCGTATTGGTCCCTTCGATGTGGAAAGCGCACTTATGGAGCATCCTGCAGTAGCCGAAGTCGCAGTGATCGGAAAGCCTGACCCAGAACGCACCGAAATTGTCAAAGCGTTTGTTGTCCTTAGGCCCGATGTTTTACCAACTTCGGAGTTGTCTGAAGAATTGCGACTCCATGTGCGAAATCGCTTGTCCGCTCACGCTTATCCGCGTGAGATCGAGTTCATCAAGGCGTTACCGAAAACCCCAAGTGGCAAGGTGCAACGCTATATTTTGAGAAACTTGGAAAAGGCCAAATAGAGCCGCATTGCCGGCGGTGAGGTGGTAGCCACTCAGAAATTCGACTTCAAGCCTGAGTGATTCGCAGGATACCTGTCTCCAAGTGGGTCTTTGGCCGGTTCGATAACCTAGCGAACCGGCCCTTTTTTTCTTGTATATCTTTCGCCATTCCATCTGACGACAAGCTAATGTTCGGTAAATGCTGCCCCCAAAGCGGGTATCTGTTGTGACAATCACTATCCTGTGCGAAATCATCGCAGTTCCAACGACTGCTCTCGAGTTTCGGAGCCTGCGAATGACGGCAACGGAGGATCGACGATGATCGACCGTTGTGGTCGAGAGCCGGTGCTGCAGTCACCGAAATCATCGCCACGCTGCCGACAGTCAGGCGACTGATGCCAATGTCGGTACCTATGTCAACGTGCCCTGCAATCCGTCAAGTCAACGCATACCAGGGGGTCAGCCATGATAATATATGTCATGGCTCATCGAAAAATTTTCGACGATACGCACCACATCACGCAAAAGCGTGGGAACGGTCAGCTTCGACGTGAAATCTGGGTTGATGCGCAAGGTCAGGTGACTCGTTACAACCTTGCGTACATCAACCATGCACTGCACGCCGGCGATAACGGACGCGTGGTGGGTTTTGACAACCAGCATGGGCATCACCACCGGCACTATTTCGGCGTTGTGGCTGCGGTTGAATTCACGAGTTTTGACGACATAGAAGATCAGTTCCAGACCGATTGGGCTGCGCTCAGGAGAACAGTATGAAGAATGTCACCCTTAAAGCAGGTAACGAACAAGATTTCTTTCGCAGGGGGAAGGCGTTGGCACGATTGGCTGACGCTGGTCAACCGATACCAGAGGAACGCACTGTCAGCTTTGAAGATCCTGCCGATCTCCTGCGCCTGCTGACTGCCAGTCGACTCGACGTGTTCCGCAGTGTCAAGGGTGAACCGGGTTCGATCACAGTCATCGCTGGGCGACTGCATCGCGATCGCAGCGCTGTCAAACGTGATGTAGACAAGTTGGCACAAGTCGGTCTAGTGACGATAGAAACCAAGACGCTTCCAGGTCATGGTCAGATGAAAGAGATTCGAGCGGCTGCAGGCATTTTCCGCCTCGAAGCGATGGTCATGTGAACAGCTTGGACGCTCATGGTCATTGGCAGCAGCTCATCGTGCTGTGTAAATGAAATTTCCGGTATTGAGAATTTGGTTCGCTCAATGGCAGGTATCGGGCAATCACCTCGAATGACTGGACCAGGTCGTTGAATAAATTCCACTTGTCTAGAATGGAGCCATGCTCACACGTACCGCCTCCCAAGCGAAGCAGAACTTTGGTGCTTTGATCGGCCAACTCACACGCGACCCGGTCGGTCGCCATTGAGCACCAGCGTGACCACTGGTGCGCGGCAGGCCACCTTGCAGAGGCTGGCGGCGCTGCTCAGGCTGCCATGAAAGCCAATCTGTACGCGCTGGCCGCAATTGGCTTGTGGGCATCGTTGGCGGCGTTGGGCGTCTCGCTCCGTCAGGTCCCGCCGTTCTTGCTGACCGGCGTTGCCTTGTGCGTGGGTAGCGTGCTGGCATGGCCCGCTGCGTGGAAGAATCACCAGCTGTGGAAGATTTCACCGACCACTTTGGGGTTGGGCGTCTTGACGCTGTTTGGCTATCACTTTTTCCTCTTTCTGGGTCTGCGCCTGGCTTCTGCCGTCGAGGTCAATCTGGTCAACTACCTTTGGCCCTTGTTGATCGTTGTGCTCTCGCCGCTCTATTTACCCGGAATCAAACTGCGTGGCCTTCATTTGCTGGCAGCTGCACTCGGTTTTAGCGGCGCTGCGATTGCCATTTTGGGCAGCAGCGACGCAAAGTTGACCAGTACGAACCCACAGGCGTGGCAGCCGATCCTGGGTTATGTGTTGGCGCTTGCCTCAGCGTTCATCTGGGCCAATTACTCGCTGCAAACCAAACGCGGCGCGTTGAGCGGAAAGGGCTTTCCGACCGCCGCGATTGGTCTGTTTGGACTACTGTCGGGCTTGCTGTCGCTGCTTTGCCATACCGTGCTGGAGCCATCGGCAGATCTCTCTGCGCAGCAGTGGCTGCTGTTGTGCCTGCTCGGGCTCGGGCCCCTGGGTGCTGCATTTTTCCTTTGGGACAAGGCCTTGAAACTGGGTGATGTGCGCCATATCGGTGTATTGAGCTACCTGACGCCGCTGGCCTCCACGATGCTGTTGATGGGGGTCACCGGTCGAGGGCTGTCCTGGAATATCGCACTGGCGGCAAGCCTGATCATCGGGGCAGCGATTCTGGGTACCCGCAAGATATGAGCAGACGGCGGACAATGCGCCCATGATCACGCTAACCGACATTGAAGCGGCCGCCGCCCGTCTGCAAGGACATCTGCTGCGCACACCCTGCGTCGCCTCCAAAACCCTGTCCGACATCACCGGCGCGCAGGTATTCCTGAAGTTCGAGAACCTGCAGTTCACCTCGTCCTTCAAGGAGCGCGGTGCCTGCAACAAACTGGCCCAGCTGACGCCACAGGAACGCCAGCGCGGCGTGATCGCGATGAGTGCCGGCAACCATGCGCAAGGGCTCGCCTTTCACGCCCAACGCCTGGGGGTGCATGCCGTGATCGTGATGCCGCGCTTCACCCCCGGCGTTAAAGTCGAGCGCACGCGCGGTTTTGGCGCCGAGATTGTCCTGCATGGCGACACGCTCGATGAAGCCAGCTTACACGCTGTGAGTCTGGCACAGCAGCAGCAACTGGTTTTTGTTCATCCCTACGATGATTCGGACGTCATCGCGGGCCAGGGCACAGTCGCTCTTGAAATGTTGCAGGAGGTACCAGACCTTGACAGCTTGGTCGTAGCGGTCGGCGGCGGCGGATTGATTGCCGGAATGGCGACCGCCGCCAAGGCGATCCAACCTGCCATTGAGATCATTGGCGTGCAGACCGCGCGCTTTCCGGCCATGGTCAACGCCATCAAGGGGACGCACTTTCCACAGGGCAGCAGCAGTATTGCCGAAGGCATTGCGGTGGGCACGCCCGGCAAAGTCACACAGGCCCTCATCGCTCGTTTGGTTGACGACCTGGTACTGGTCGAAGAAGGCGATATCGAACAGGCCATCGTCATGCTGCTCGAAGTGGAAAAGACGCTGGTCGAGGGTGCCGGTGCCGCAGGGCTGGCGGCCCTGCTTAAATACCCTGAGCGCTTCAAAGGTAGGCGCGTCGGGTTGGTGCTGTGCGGCGGCAATATCGACCCGATGCTGCTGGCTGCCATCATCGAGCGCGGTATGGTGCGCGCCGGTCGGCTGGCGCGCATTCGGGTCAGCGCCCGCGATGTGCCCGGCACGCTGGCGAAGATTACGGCCACCGTGGCGCAGGCCGGCGCCAATATTGACGAAGTCCATCATCAGCGCGCCTTTACCACGCTGGCGGCACAGAATGTCGAGGTCGAGCTGGTGATACAGACCCGCGGCCCCCAGCACATCGCAGATGTCATGGCCGAGCTGTCGGCAGCCGATCTGCAGGCGCAGCAAGTGCTGTGAAGCCGCTGGCGGCTCAGCATGAAGATTCAACTGCTGTCTGACTTGCACCTTGAGGCGCACCCGAACTGGGTCGCCACACCGGCGCCCGAAGCCGACCTGTTGGTGCTGGCCGGCGACATCGGCTCCTATCAAACCGGATCGATGTTGCAAGATCAGGATTTTGGCTTGACGCGTTTCTCGCAGAAGAATGGCTGGCCGGTGCCTGCGCTTTTTGTGCCGGGCAATCACGAGTACGATGCGCTCGATTTTGATGTGGCACACGAACGCCTGCGTGAGAGCTGCGTACGACTCGGCATCGTCTGGCTGGAGCGCGAAGTCATCCTCTGGCGGGCTCCGTCAGGCAAGCTGGTTCGATTTATAGGTACCACGCTGTGGAGCGACTTCGACGCTCTTGGTCCCGCGGCCGGTACGATCGATAGCGGCGCGACGGCACTTCTGACGCAACAGCTCAAGGCGCGCGACAAGGCCTTTCGCGCCGCCAACTACTACCTGAAGAAAACCGGTGCCTCGCGTTATGGCGTGCCGATGCTTGCCGAAATGGTGCGCGAGCAATCGCTGCTTTGCCAGGACTGGCTGAAAGGGGCTTTGCAGGTGCCCTTTGCCGGCAGCACGGTCGTGGTCACCCATTTCGCGCCCAGCCTCATGAGCACCGACCCGCGCTATGGAATGACGCCCGGCAGTGCCGGCTTCTGCAATGCGCTGGACCCCTTGCTGGCACAAGCCCAACTTTGGTTGCACGGTCATCTGCATGCGCCCAGCGACTATGTCAAGAACGGCTGCCGCGTCATCGCCAACCCACTGGGCTACGCCAGAAAGAACGAGCAAAATGCCTTTCAGGCGACGCTTTGCCTTGAGCTTTGACGCGGACCATCTGCCTGGTTACACTGGCTTTTTGACAGAGGAGCGCCCATGAAGATTCTTCTGGCTGTGGACGGCAGTGGCTACACCAAGAAGATGCTGGCTTACCTTGCCACGCATGACGAATTGTTTAACCAGCACAATGACTACACCGTCTTCACGGTTCAACCCATTCTGCCGCCGCGGGCACGGGCGGCAGTCGGCAAGGACATTGTCGACAACTACTACGCCGAGGAAGCCGAGAAGGTACTTGCGCCGGTATCGAAATTCTTGCTACGACATGGCATCGACGCCAAGAGCAGCTGGAAAGTGGGCCATGCCGGCGAGAACATTTCAAAGCTGGCCGACAGCGGAAAGTTCGACCTGCTGGTCATGGGCTCGCACGGTCACGGCACACTGGTCAACCTGGTGATGGGTTCCGTCGCGACCCAGGTGCTGGCCCATTGCAAGGTGCCGGTACTGCTGGTACGTTAACTTTAGCACGCGCTCGCTTGGGCCGGGTCGCTGACAATCAAGTCAGCGCCTTTGCGGCGGCGCTTGTCAGAGCATCAGTAAGCGCATCCAAGACGGCAGAATCCAGATTCCAGCAATGCCAGTACAAGTCGACCGGCATGGCACAGCCCGCCGCGATGTCCACCAGATTGCCGGCCTTCAGATATTCTCTGACCTGCATCTCGGGTACCACGCTGACACCCCATCCCTCCACGACGGCTCGGACCTGGCCTTGTGAACTGGGCACGTATAACTGCCCCAGGGCCGGCTGTTTCAGAGCAAGGGCACGTCCAACGAACTCGGACTGCAAGTCATCCTTGCGGTTGAAGGCAATGAAAGGGAGATTGCGAAAATTGTGTGGCGACAAACCCTCAGGGCAATGCTCAGCCGCGTAATCGGCTTGGGCCACCGCGACATACGACATTGCACCCAAGTGCACCAAACGACAGCTGCGCAGAGCCTGCTTGACGGTTGTCACGCAGCCCAGAACCTGCCCTTCGCGCAACCATTCGATGGTGAAATCCTGATCATCGGTGATGATCTCCAGGCCCAGGCCCTGACGCGCCAACGGCCCCAGGGCCGGCAAGGCCCAGGTCGCGATGCTGTCGGCGTTGACGGCAATCGATATCCTTTGGGCGTCGCCGCTGTTGCCCAAAGCGGAGGGTGCCAGATCTTTCAGATCGCGCTCCAGATCGGCCCGCAGCAGCCGCATCTGCATGGCGTGCTTGAGCAAGAGGCGCCCCGCAGAAGTGGCGCGCAGGGGCCGACTGCGCACGATCAGCACCGTACCCACCTGGACTTCGAGCGAGCGCAGACGCTGCGACACGGCTGACTGGGTAATCGACAAACGCACTGCGGCGCGCTCAAAACCACCTTCCTCCACGATGGCGGCGAGACACTCCAGCGCATTGGGGTCAAAAGTACTCATCCAGCGAAGTCTAATGTTTTCCTGCA